>NC_011565.1:0-371402 GCF_000010645.1 Candidatus Azobacteroides pseudotrichonymphae genomovar. CFP2 | reverse complement strand
GTCAATTCTGCTTTAGAAGCAATAGGGACGAGTCCCTTACGAAATAAAGTAAAATTGACAGATTTATTACTTCGCCCTCAATTAACAATTAATATTATTTCTTTTTTAATACCTATTGTTAGAGAACAAATAGACAAAATTTCTGATTGTAAAGAAGAAATAATAGAAGCAGTGGAAATTCTCATAAAATATGAAGGATATATTGCTCGTGAGAAAATTGTTGCAGAAAAAATTAACAGGTTGGAAAATATAAAGATTCGTGGTAGAATAGATTATTCTACTGTTCAGTCTCTTTCTACAGAAGCAAAACAGAAGTTAATAAGTATAGATCCGGAAACAATTGCTCAAGCAAGTCGTATACCAGGTGTTTCTCCTAATGATATTAATGTATTATTGGTATTATTAAGAAGATGAAAAGAAGATTCAATACTTGTGGCTATTAAATCATGTTGGCATGTAGTGTGATTTGGTATGATATAATCATATATACTTGTTTATTGTAAACTCTCAACAGTTATAAAAAACTTATACTTAATATCTTTATTTTTTCATTGTAGAGGGAAGTTTATTGAGAGGAGAAAATTTTGATTACAGTGTGTCCATATATTTATAACTAAATCTTATTAGTATGAATTTATATTCATATATCAAACCGCGTGTCAGGGAAGTGTTGCTAATAGGCGAAACAACGAAACTGAAGACAGAAGTTACATATATCGTTTCTACCGAGTCTACTTTGATTGAAAGCAAAGTAGACTCGGTAGAAACGAAGGCGTCCCTTCGGAAAACTTTACAGGAAACAGGAATGTAAAATCAGTAGATAAATGTAGATAAAATAGGGGGGGCTTATTCATCGTGGGATATACGTGGTAAAAAAATATTGATAAAAGTAAGAAAGAGAAACTCAGAATGGATTTTAAGGAAAATTAGTTCTTTGTGGATGAATCTAAAGAACTACAATTCACTCTTTTAATGGGGTTGAGTGGGGGTAGTTTGCAATTTCCTTTGCAGAAAGGAAGGAAAAACGTTATACATAGGTCTGTGGTCCAGTGTATTGTATAATACACTAGTTAGATTGAAGAACAACCGGATATGAGCATAGAAATAGAAAAGTTATTAGTAAAAAACTAATAGAAAAAATATACGAGTTTTTGGAGAATATTTATTCTTTGATCTATTCAAATATCTATTTCATACATGATGAAATGGTTGAAGTTTTCTGGATCATGTGTTACCATAGTAATCAGTCCTATTTTTTAAAGACTTTCCCATTACTTCAATAATTTCATTCTTTTTTAACATTTATCAGGAAATTTGTGGATTTTCCTATCTGTCATTCTTTAATAAATAGGGGTATTAATGTCTATTTAAATATTCCATGATATAAAATGTTTTGTAAATTCAAATTATCTATGAACAATGGATAGATTGAATCTACCTGGCTTTCTTCGTTAAATACATCATGTTATCTAACATTTTTTATTATGTCTAAATATATTGTAACACTGGTATAGTGTCTTTTTACTTTCATTGAAATTGTATTATTTGGGTAACATAAGGTTCATTTTGTTTTAATAGTTTGTAAAGATTGATGATATATTCAAATTTGTCTTCCCAAGAGAAGTGTATATTAGTTTCTTTCTCGATTTTTGTGCTATCTAGTATATATTTTGTATTATTTTCAACAGTAATTGTTATTTTTTTTGTTTGCTAAGGCAAACAGAGTTATGTAATTTTTGCCTTAGCAAACTTATATTTTTGAAGATGGAAAATACTATTTAAACAGATTTATGCCTATAGATATAGGAAGTCGTTCTTTTTCCTCTTAATAAGTGTACAGTGTGTGATGCCTATATCTATTTCAATTTGGCATTATCTATTTTTTCCTTGAAAAGAATTGATTTTGAAATCAAACAATGTTTATCCCCTCATATCCATTCGTCCAATACGTCAATATTTTTTTGTCCCTCAACAAGAATCTCGTATATCTTCAATCTATTTATACATTAGTAAGTAGCTTGTTACCTCATGCCTATAAATAAAAAGTACAAACTATCACTAAGTATTAAAATATATACTGCCTTTTATTGAAATTAAATGCAATACCAGATACATCTATCTACCTTATAATATTTCTTTTATGGTATCGCTTGAATTGTTGCTGTTATTCCTAAATAATAATTTTTATAAAAATATTTATTCAATTAAATTTCCTCCCTTTCATTTATATGTCTACTGGACAAGTATATAAATTCCAATTTCTGTTTATATCCAAATATAAATTATAATAGTCTGTATTATTCTCATATGTTTTCACATTATAATTAATAATTATATTTGCCAATTCCCTTTTTTGCTTTTACTGCTTTTGTCAAGTAATTTTCTATCAGTTAATATACCTTGTAACATGTGTATAAGGTTTGATATACTGTAATGGTGTATTATCATGTTTTTCATGACCTTGGTTTAGCCCTCTGTTATTCTTATGCGAAGAATTTTAAGCATCTCATTCAATATTTCTATGATACAAGGTTTTTCTATTATTTTTTATTTTCATTATATGTAAAATAAGCCTATACTTTCTTTTCTTTTTAATTAAAAATTTAGAGTTTTAACCATAACTCATCAGGGAACTGATAAGAATACCTATTTACAGTTTTGCATTGTTTAATGCTAATATAGTTTAATACAATTTTGCCATCTGTTTATGGATAGTATTAATTTTTTTCTTTGCTAACTACCTTGTCTAACATATTTGTATTATTTTCATTATTCACGTATGATGTTATGTGAATAATTTCTTCAATTTTCCCCTTATCCGTAAAACATAAATTCTTGCTTAAGGCAATGAAACAAGGACACCGAACATTATAGGTATATCTTCGTTTCTGCTCTATATATTTATTTCGTCATTGTATTTATTTTCATAAAATGAAACTATATACCAGAATTGAATTGTTAAATTCAATGTTTATCATCGGTACTATGATAAAGAACAATGTGGTTTACATTATTCTATAAGAGTATATGGAATAGTAAGATTATAATTAATTCTTTCATAGTGTTTTTTTGTCAAAATTTATTATTTACTAGTAAGTGTTACTTACGCTTTGCTTGATTTTATTCTAAACTCCGTCCGTATTTGGGTGTTACAGTTTCAATTCCTAATTTTATTATTTTCATAACTGTACCGTTCTGTTTTTTTAATTGGATAAAGGTTGTTTTAACAACTCTTCTTTATTACTGCTGGAAACAGTAATAAACTGGTAGAAATCCTTACATCGTAGTTCAAGTCTTCGCTAACTGAAAAAATTCTTATCCAACTTCCTCTCTTGTCAGATTAGACTGGAGACATTATACAATGCGGGCAGTATGTGTGCTCTATGCATGGAAAAGAGTTTTATACTTTTCTATAGTTAGAGTGTAAGACTGGAAATGTCTTTTCTTATATGGAGACAGGCTTAAAACTATCGGGTCTATTCTCTTCATTTTATTCCAATAATTTTTTCATAACAGATAACATGGTATATCAAAGACCAACATATTTAAATACTTACTTTATTTCAATTTAAGATGTATTTCACTAAAAAAAATTCTATAAGATATGTCTTCAAACAAGAAGTTCGCACATAAATGCTAATCGGTTTGGAGAGAGTAAAATTTTAATGTAAAAAAATAAAAAGAGAATTCTTCTAATTTTTTTTCTCTAAATCTTGGGAATAAACTTTATCGAATTTTTGGATAAAAGAATTTCATTTTATTACTTCATCTCTTTGATCAAATCCATTCCTTTAAAAAAAGCACGTTGATTCATAGGTAGAAATTTGTGATTGCGTTCAGGAAGGGATTTTTTAAGGCTATCTATTATGCTTTCTATTTTTACTATCTGAGTTATTTTAATAATTCCTCCTAATACAATCATGTTAAGTACTTTTGTACTTCCTTCTTTGATAGAAGTATTTGTAGCATCCGTTTCGAATATTCGAATATTCTTACGTGTTGGTAGCTGCGTAATTCTATATTTATCATATAGAAGTACTCCACCAGCTTTTAATGTCTGTTCAAATTTTTCCAGAGAAAGCTGATTTAATATAATAGCAATATTGTATTCATTCAAAACTGGTGAAGATATTCGTTCATCGCTCAATATAACTGTTACATTAGCAGTACCTCCTCGTTGTTCAGGGCCATAAGATGGAAACCATGTTACTTCTTTCCCTTCTAATAGTCCTGCGTAGGCTAATATTTTTCCCATAGAAAGGATGCCTTGTCCACCAAATCCGGCTATAATTATTTCATGTTGCATATAATTTATTTATTTTTTATAGTGCCCAATGGATATATAGGCAACATATTTTTTATCATCCATTTGTTGGCTTGAATAGGATCCATTTTCCAACCTGAGGCACAAATAGAGACAAATTCTATAATTGAAGTTCCTTTCTCTTCTATTGCGTTTTTAAACGCTTTATAAAGTGTTTTTTGTGCTTTTTTGATAACTTCTGCTGAGAAAACGGCTTCACGGCTAACCAAACAAGTTCCTTCTATTTGAGCTAGTAAATCTGCTATTTTTAATGGATAACCATTTAAGGTTGCATCTCGTCCATCAGGACAAGTAGTTGTTAACATTTTAAGTATGGTAGTAGGAGCCATTTGTCCCCCTGTCATGCCATAAATAGCATTATTGACAAAAATGATAGCAATGTTTTCTCCACGATTACAGGCATGAATAGTTTCTGCTATACCTATAGCTGCTAGATCTCCATCTCCTTGATAAGTAAAAACCATCTTATTGGAATTTAATCTTTTAACAGCAGTTGCAACTGCAGGAGCACGACCATGTGCAGCACTTATCCAATCAATATCTATATAATTATAAATAAAAACACCACAGCCTACTGGTGCTATACCAATGGCACGTTCAGTTAAACTCATTTTGTCAATTACTTCTGCCACTAATTTATGCACAACACCATGACAACATCCCGGACAGTAGTGTGTTGTATTATTATTCATTAGGTGAGGTTTGTCATAAACCAAATTTTCTGGCTTTATTATACCATTCATTAATTTTGTTTTTTCAATTCTTTCAATACTTCTTGTGAAGTGGGAATAGTTCCTCCCAAACGTCCATAGTGTTTAACCGGTACTTGACATTCTACAGCTAATTTTACATCCTCAATCATTTGACCAGCATTTAGTTCTACAACTAAAATATTTTTTACTTTATCCTTATAAAGGTTTAGTTCTCTCATTGGGAAAGGGTATAAAGTAATTGGACGAAAAAGTCCTGCTTTGATTCCTTCTTTTCGAGCTATTTCTATTGTTTTTTGGCTAATTCGGGCAGCAGAACCGAAGGCAACAATTAAATAATCGGCATCTTCGCAGAATAATTCTTCATATAAGACTTCATTTTTTTCAATAGATCTATATTTTGCTTGAAAGCGGAGATTTCTTTGCTCCATGAGAAATGAGTTTAATTCTACGGAAGTAATGATGTTGGATTTACGTGAATCTGGCTTACCTAAAGTTGCCCAAGGATATTCTTTTCTGATTTCTTCTTCTGTTTTTCGGATACGTTGTGGAGGTAAAATCACCTTTTCCATCATTTGTCCAATTACTCCATCAGTAAGAATTATTGCTGGATTTTTATACTTAAATGCCAAGTCAAAACCTAGTGTTACATGATCTGCCATTTCCTGAACAGAAGCTGGTGCCAAAACAATTGATTTATAATCACCATGTCCACCTCCCTTTACTGTTTGAAAATAATCGGCTTGACTTGGTTGAATGGTTCCCAATCCGGGTCCCCCACGCATTACATTTATAATTAATCCTGGTAATTCAGCACCTGCCATATAAGATATTCCTTCTTGTTTTAGACTAATCCCCGGACTAGAAGATGAAGTCATTACCTTTTTCCCACAAGCAGCACCCCCGTAGACCATGCTGATAGAGGCAATTTCACTTTCAGCTTGGAGAACAACCATTCCTGTGGTTTTCCACGGTTTTTCTTCCATCAATGTTTCCATTATTTCCGATTGAGGAGTAATAGGATAACCAAAATATCCATCCACGCCATAACGAATGGCAGCATAAGCAATCGCCTCATTACCTTTTAATAATTTTATTTCTTCCATTCTTTAAAAGAGTTGCTTTGGTTTTTCTTTTATGAAGTTTTTAGAAGAATAGCAAAGCATTTTATTTTTGTTATAGTGCGAAGAATATTTTTTCGATATAAATATTATCTTCAATACTGTTATAAACTTTTAGTAAAAAAACAATGGATATGCGTTCACAATTTCAACAATAAAATTTTACTTGGAAACATCAGTTCATAACTGATGTAATTATGGGTAGTTATTATTTCTTTTTCTGAAAAAAAAATTCTGATGTTATCAAACATAAATAATTATTATTTTCTTGATTTTTTTAAAAAATATTAACTGCGAACAAAAAGTCCGAATTTTTTGCCAAAATTTTTAATTTTTTCGAAGTCATTTTCTTGGGGCTTAAATTTTATAAAAAATGTTTCTCCGAAAAATTTCATCTTCATATTATTAATATTGGAGATTAGAATGTGATTGGTTTCTCCACTCCATCCGTAAGAACCGAAACAACTTGCTGGTTTATTTTTTTCGCGAATCGGATTCATACAGGTAAACAGTTGGTATAACTGAGGTAGCATATTATGGTTGATGGTTGGTGATCCCAATAGATAGGCAGATGCTTTGGCTACTTTATCTGAAAGCGTAACAGTGTCCATTTTTTCAATATTACAAAAATCTATTTCAATCTCTTTTACTTCTTCCAATCCCTCTTTGATTTTTTCTGCAATGGTTTTAGTAAATCCATATGCTGAAACAAAAGCAATCAATACTCGATTTTTGACCGGATAGTTACTAAGATATTCCAAGCATAATTGTTCTGTTTTTTTTACAATTTGCCTCCAATAAGTCCTTAAAATAGGACCATGACCAGTACATATAGTCTTTATTGGTAGACTTCTTATTTTATCAATGGCTCTTAAAAAATAAGAACTGAAAGGTTTTAATATCACATCAAAATAATATTGAAAAGCATCATTGTAATATCCTACCAAGTCGTCATACATTTCTTCGTGACAAAAATGAGCTCCGAAAGAATCGCAAGTGAAAAGAATTTGTTCCTCCTGTAAATAGGTATAAGTACTATCTGGCCAATGTAAATTAGGAGTACTGATAATAGTCAAATGCCTATTTCCCAAGTCAATAACATCATTATCTTTTACAGCTAATTGAGGAAAATTGTATCCCATCTGATTTTGTAAAAATTTAATTGTTACCTGAGAGCCTACTACTTTGGCGTTCGAACAAATTTGCAAAGTTTTTTGCAAATTACCTACATGATCTGGCTCTGTATGATTGATAATGATATATTCTATTTCGAGAGGATTACATACTTGCCTCATTTTGGTTTCATAAGTTTCCCAAGAAGTGATTTTAACTGTTTCTACAATAGCTTTTTTTTGTGCGTTAATAAAATAAGAATTATAGGTTGTGCCGTATTTCGTTTCCATAATAATATCAAAAGTTCTGATATTTTTATCTAATACTCCAATCCATTGAACAGAATCACTTATTTTTAAGGTTTTAATATCCATGAAATAATTGTAGTTTTTTATTATCGATAAAAAAAATTGCAAACAAGATTGTTGTTTGGAGTTGCTAACTTCTTCATCTTTTCTTAGCTCTATAAACCGTTATGCAACTATCAGGACATACGTATCCGCAGTTTGCACAGCCGATGCATTCACTCGGTTTCTCTATTTGAGCATAGTTATAACCTTTAGTATTGATTTTTTCCCCTAAGGCTATCACTCTCAATGGACATTCTACTATGCATAGACCACATCCTTTACAGCGATTGGTATCTATCAAAACTTTCCCTTGTATTTTTGTCATGACCTTTTATTGTTAAAAACAATTTAACAAAAATTAGGATATTGTTTTTGTAATTTTTCCATTTTTTTTTTTAAATCTCTTTGTATACCCTTGTTCGTTTAATATCTTTTTTCAATACTGACATTACTTTTTTTAATCTCCAAGATTAAGAAAAAAATAACTTTTGTACAAAAAAATGGAATTCATTTTGGAAACTACCTCTAAAGCAGCGTTTATATAAACAAGTTCTTCTTTCCATTTTACTACGTAAGAACAAATGATAACAGCGAGGATATTTGCTATGTAATGTTGTTGAAACAATCGTAAATATTTTTTAATTTCTGTTAGAGATCCTACAAAGTATTTGATAGATTGATATTTAATTATCGGATTCAAATAATTGTATTGCGTACAATAACCTAATAATTGGACAAATTTAAAGTCTTCAATAGCTCTACTTGTTTCAAGTAAAGCAAAATAAGCTTTTCCTAAACAACTCCATATTTTTCCATATGATGTATTATTTAATTGTTTAATCTGACTAATTGTTTCCAACACTTTTTCTTTCTGTTTCAAAAAAATCTGTTTCAAAAAAAATAAGATTGAAGTAACAACTAATAGGAGTTAATAGTAGAACCCAAAATAGCAATCCCCTCGTTAATTATATCTTATAGCAGAATTTAAAAGGTCTTTTTAATCAGATTTTCTCCTATTGTTATATAAATGTTAGAAAGAATTACTATATCTCTCTTGTATTTGTATTTCATTTTTTATAGACAAAAGCCATCCTTTTCCATTTCCAAATGAATGAGAGCAATTAACTTAATATTCGTCTATCTTTAAGATCCTGAATGTCTTTGTAGTGTTAGGTAGGTATGAATAAATAAATTATTCCATTTGTAGAAATCTTCTAACGAAAACATTACATCATGGGTTAATTTTTCATCATCTGAATGCTATGTTAATGCATAATGAATTATTTTTCTCACTTTTGCAAATTCTCTTTTTAAGAAAAAAGATTTCAATTATTCAGAGAATTCATCTATATCTAAAAAAAAATAGGGAATTTGATTTACTGATAATAATCCGTCCCATTCGCAAAAGAAATTTGGGTAATCTTATACTTTTTCAAATATTATAGAAGTTAGATTCAAGTATAAATTATCGTTGTGGATTAACGACAGAGATATAAAAAATCAAGAAAAGAATAGGAATTGAATTTTTTAAAATTTCTCTATAGCATTTGTATTGACTTTTGGGCAGTGGATATAAAAATATTGCCTTACTTTTGTATGAGGATTTGAGGCGAGGTAGCTCAGTTGGTTAGAGCGCATGATTCATAATCATGAGGGCGGGGGATCGTATCCCCCTCTCGCTACATGTATTTTTACATATGAATCTTTAGATATTGTTTATTTACTGAATTTTAAAATAGTTGTACAAGAGTGTGTTTATGTTGTTTATGTTAGAAGTTTTGTTTTAACAAAAAAAGTTCATATATGCTTAAATAATACACAAAATAATTAACGGGGATAAATGTAAAATAAGTGAACTACAAAATAAATTTATTTACATAGTTATGAATAGAAAGGAGGAGGAAACGTTATTGCAAAAGACTTTTTAACTGTTGAAGTTTTATGATCAATAATAGAGAGCCGTTGAAAAAATTCTTAATGGTTGAAGGTTTTGTCGATTAAAAAAATAGGTTTTAGCTTCCTGTTCCACTTCTTTTTAAGAATTTCAGTGATATTTTCTGTCTTTGATTAGCATTATGCGTGACTAAATAAATAAATTACAATTGTTTGGAGTTTCTGTATAATGTATTAATAGCAAACAAAATAATAGTAAAAAATACTCATCCTAATGGGATGATGCGAAACAAGAGAAAATGAAGACTCTTTGTATTGATTTTTCAATGCAGAAAAACCATGAATGATTTGGAGCATCTCGTCAAAAATAAATTTATCAATAGTAGCTTGTGTTGATACAGCACGTTAGTGTTTTGTTTTTAGGTAGAATCTAAACCTACATTCGAATGTATCATAAATTTTGTAAAACTTTTATGAAGGGATGTTCCTATACTTCTAACTACTTCCATTGTCACCAAATGAGTTGAGTAAGATATTGTCAATCAAATGGTAAAGTTATATCATTGTTTATTGTTAAAATCTGATGTACGAAAATTTCAAATTGTTTTTTATAAAAAAAGCTGAAGGCGGAAAATTAATTTGATTAGGGGAGATCTCAAAAATTACCATAGTTTTGTATATACTTTAAACTGGGTTTGTTTTGATACAAAAAATATATTTGAAATTGTTAAACCTAATTATATCTATAGCTATCTTTCAATACTTTGTAGTGCAGGTTTAGTGTGGATTATTGGATTGACGTTGAAAACGAATTGAAGGATAATTAATGGAAATGTATTGTTTTGGCAAATGAGTTAGAAATAGGCATCGGCAAACTAAATATTATACTTTATAATTGAGTAAGCAAATTCTGCATTCACTTACTCATTATTATTGGGGAATTAGTAGAAAAAAGAAAGGGTGTGGACCAAAATATATCTTGTATTTATTTTGTTGCGCTTTACAATCCGAAAGAGAAATAAAAAAATGTCTGAATCATTCACAGAATGATAACAAACCTTCAAATGATAACAAACCTTCAATAGAGAAATACCAAAAAGTTTTAAACTTTGTGAAAAAGTGATTGTATGGACAAAATGAAATAATAAAAAACCGATTTGAAAGAAAATCAACTCAGAGTTATAGAAGCAGATTTTATAGGAGGGAGGCAATGCATAATTAGAAATGCATAATTAGAAAAATTACTTACTACAAAGTAAAAAAAATGTGGATTTATCTTGAATTCTCAATCGTTAAACATAAAATTATTTGAAGAATTAGGAAGAGAAAAAAATAAAAGACCTAAAAAAATGATTAAATACATAGAAACGGCAGACCAAAAACGAAATTTATTCGCGAATAACCCTGAAGATAATCGCAATCAAATTTTCACAGGTCGTAAAAAAAATGAAACTAGCAAAAAGAAGATTCAATCATTTTCACTCTAAAATTGAATGATAGGTTGGAAACTTTTAGAGAAAATGATTTTTCTGAATTTAGAAGTATAATCGAATGGAATCAAATCAAATGTTATTAATGGCATTTCCTCTTCATATTGTGAAGATTTCGGTGTAAGTAAGGCTATATTCCATTAGTTAATGATATGAAAGGGCAGAAATTTCTACTTTTCTTCTATAGCGAACAAGAAGAGCATTTGCAAAGAAAACAGGAAATGATTAACTTTATCTAATCCTTATTATAAGGATATCCACAGAATCTGGCAATTTGGTAAAAAGTCCTACAAAAAAATTATCAAATGATCTGAAAATTCCAGATTATTTTTTTAGTAAATTTTTTACTACGTTACACATGTTACAGCATCTTTTGATGTTCAAATGCAAAAAAACTAAACTTAACTTAACTGATGTTTGCTTATGGTTGCAACCATAAGCAACAACTCAATTAGTTAATATTGATACTCAATTAGTTAATATTGATAATTGAATTGCAATTATTGTCATTTACCAATACAGAAGTTTTTAAATATATTTTCTAATATTTCATCTGTTGAAATTTCACCAGTTATTTCACCAAGGTAATGTGTGCATTCACGAATATCTTGTGAAATAAGTTCGTAAGAAACATTTGTTTTTAATCCCTCTTCTATCCTTTGAAGAGCTCCCAATGCCGATCTTAAAGCTTCATAATGTCTCATATTAGTGACGATTATGTCATTATAGTTTAAGCTTGAAAGCTTTGCAGCTTCCAGTAAAGTTTTTTCTAAAATATCCGTATTTCTTTTGTACTTGGCAGATAAACAAATATACTCAGCAGAGATATGAGGAAGTTTTTTTTTTAAAAAAAACTGTTTACTATGATTTAGTTTATCAATTTTATTAAATATGACGATTAATTTTTTGTCCATTATTAATGGACTAATACGGTCGGCAATGTGTTTTATTTCTTTATTGAATTTTGTAGCATCAATCATCCAAATAACGATAGATGCCTTTTTTATTTTTTGGTAAGTTCGTTCAATGCCCAGTAATTCTATCTCGTTTTTCGTATTACGAATACCTGCTGTATCTATAAATCGAAAAGCAATGCCACTGATATTTATAACATCTTCTATTATATCTCGTGTTGTACCATGAATCTCCGAGACAATGGCTTTTTCTTCGTTTAATAAATGATTAAGTAAAGTTGATTTACCAACATTAGTCTCACCTATAATTACTACTGGAATTCCATTTTTAATAGCATTTCCCAAGCTAAAAGATTGAATTAGATGTGACAAAGTATCTTTAATAGAAAGAACTGAATCCAGTAATTTTACACGATCTACAAATTCTACATCTTCTTCAAAGTCCAGTTCCAATTCAATTAGAGATACAAATCTGAGTAATTGAAAACGAAGATTTTTTAATTTTTTACCAAAGCCTCCTCGCATTTGGTTAAATGCTAAACGATGAGCTGCTGCAGAAGAAGAAGAAATTAAATCGATAACGGACTCCGCTTGAGATAAATCCATTTTACCATTCAAGAAAGCTTTTTGAGTAAATTCGCCAGGCCTAGCTAAATGGCATCCATTGTCAAGTAACAATTTAATTATTTCCTGTTGAATATATATTGAGCCATGACATGTTATTTCTACTGTATCTTCTCCTGTAAAAGAGTGAGGAGAGCGAAATACAAATACGACAACTTTATCTAAAATCTCATTTTCTTTATGTATAATACCAAAACTTGAGGTGTAGGCAGCTTGATCTTCAATAGTGGTAATATTCTTTGCTTTGGGTGTATAAATTCTACTTGCAATAGCAAGAGCTTCTTTACCTGAAATCCTTATTATAGCAACTCCTCCCTGACCGGGAGGAGTTGCTATTGCACAAATCGTGTTTCCAGATTCCATATTCGGTTAATGTAAATTTTAATATCTTAAAACTTGTCGAGGTAGCAGGATTCGAACCTGCGTCCCCCTGCTCCCAAAGCAGGTGCGCTAACCGGACTGCGCTACACCTCGCTCCTATCATTAGGATAGGGATATAAAGGTAATTATTTTTTGCAAATCAAATGAAGTCTACAAAAATTTCACCTTTTCGCAGCAATTTCATAGATTGCCCTTGCGTCGTTCATATCTAGTAGAAGAAAATTACCTAGCTTTCCTTTTGTATTAATTTTTAACGTATCTATCAATTTGTCGATGTCTGATTTTTGTGCTCCCAATTGCTCGAAATTGATAGGTAGCTTAATAGACGAAAAGAAATCTTTTAAAGCATGTATTCCTTTTAGAGCTATTTCCTTTTTGCTGCCAATATTTTCAATATTCCATACACGGGTTGCAAATTGTACAAAACGGTCAATTCCTGCTGTATAGACATACTGCATCCATGCAGGGAACATAACGGCAAGACCAGCTCCGTGTGCTATATTATATAAGGCACTTAATTCATGTTCTAAGGCATGAGTAGCCCAATCTTCTTCGCGTCCCACTCCACAAATTCCGTTGTGGGCAATTGTACTTGCCCACATGATATTGGCGCGAGCGTCATAATTTTCTGGTTCTCTTATAAGAGTTTTTGCTGAGTGAATGATAGAAAGTAAAATAGATTCGCACATACGATCAGTGATATCAACACCTTGTGTTTGTGTAAAATAACGTTCCATGACATGTGCCATCATATCAGCAATACCATAAACCGTTTGGCATGTTGGGAGTGTAAAAGTTAGAACCGGGTCCATGATGGAAAAAACTGGACGAATAAATGAACTACCTATTCCCCTTTTCAACATTCCATCTGTTTTGGTAATAACAGTATTAGGAGAACCTTCACTTCCTGCTGCAGGAAGTGTAAGGACAGTAGCAATAGGTAATGCATGATTAATTGTTACAATTCCTTCAAAGAAATTCCAAAAATCGCCGTTGTAAAGAATTCCAGCGGCAATTGCTTTAGCTGAATCAATAACACTTCCGCCTCCGATCGCTAAAATAAAATTTACTTTTTCTTTTCGGCCTAATTCTATTCCTTTGTAAACTAATTCATCTATTGGATTGGGTTGTACTCCTCCTAATTTGACATACTCAATAAATTCATTTTGAAAACAGTTTTCTATTTGAGTTAATAAACCACTTTTCTTAGCCGATTTATTGCCGTAATGGATTAAGACTTTAGAACCTCCATATTGCTTAACTAGTTGTGCTACTTTGCAAATAGTGTTTTTGCCAAATATAAATTCTGTCGGACTACAAAATCTAAAATTGTTCATATATTATTTATCTTATTTTTTGTTAGACTGTTTTTTTACTACTCTCAAGCCGAAATCTGAAATTCCCCTTAATGGATTTTCTTGCATTCCATGGTGAATGGAATATATGTATGTTCCTGTATCAGGATACTGAACATTTAATTGATAAGGGAAAACATAAGAACGCAAATGTATGCCACTTCCGTACCATTCACCGAATCTATTTGCTAGTTCAATGCAAATAGTGTCTTGTCGACTATTCTTATTAAGAATCCTGTAGTTTGCAACTAACCACAAGTTGCGAAAATGATAAGTATTAGTATGTCTTAATTCAAAAAATACATCATAGAATATGGAAATATCTTTTACTGGAACTTCAAATTGTATAGCTGTTTTCTTATCCCATTTTGAATAAGGAAACGAATAGAATTCATAAAATATTTCATTGAAAGTACAAGAAGTTAAAAGAGATGGAAATAAGAATAGCAGTATCACTTTGTTATTTTGTATAATTTCTTGTAAAGAAAAAAGGAGAGAATTCTGTTTATTTTTAGTCATTTATTTGCAATTTGTCTTATCTGTGTACCTTACTCATAAGATCTATCTCACTTTTCTTTTCTAAAAGAATCGAAACGGGTAAGATTGCCTCTCAGAACATCTTGACATGAATTAGAGGATTGTTTGTTTTGTTCTGTTTCCAGAGTTGAAGGTTTGTGTCCTTTTTTATTCATATGGATTATTTCAAAAGCTTTTTCTGGAGAAATGGCAATTACATTAGTTGTATTATTAACATTGCTCGAGTAGTACATTTGATTTTTAAGAAGATCCACTTTGATACAGTAATATAAATCAGATCGTGTTTCTAATGGAATTTCACGAGAGGGAAAATGTTTTTGAGCTTTTATGTAAGTATCTACTTCGTAATTGAGACAACATCTTAATTTGGTGCATTGTCCAGCTAATTTTTGTGTATTAATAGAAATATCTTGTAATTGTGCAACGCTTGTGGAAACTGATACAAACTTGTGCATCCATCCTGAACAACAGAGTTCTCGTCCACATGAACCTATTCCTCCAATTTGACCAGCTTCTTGACGAACTCCAATTTGTCTCATCTCTACACGAATATGAAAAGCTGCAGCTAAATCTTTGATTAATTGACGAAAATCTATTCTTTCTTCAGCTATATAGTAAAAAGTGGCTTTGCTTCCATCTCCTTGATATTCTACGTAACTGATTTTCATCTGTAACTCTAAATGTTTTGCAAGCTCTCGAGAACGGATTGTTGTCAAATATTCTCTATCTTTGGCTTCTTTGAATTTTTCGATATCGACCATGTTAGCCTGTCGGAGAACTCTTTTTATTTCGGTATTTGGACGACAACGTTTTTTCATTTGCAATAAGACTAATTGACTAGTTAAGGTAACAGTACCAATATCATATCCTATGGTAGATTCTACAACAACTAAATCTCCTTTTTTAAATTTTATCTTTTCACTATTAAAGTAATATCCTTTTCTTGCATTTTTAAATTGAACCTCTATATAGTTAGTATTTTGTTGAGATTCTGGGATATCACACAAATAGTCATATGTATTAAGTTTGCTACATTGCTTTTCGCAGCAACCCTTTGATGTAATGCAGCATTGTCCACTGTACAAACAATATTCCATAATTATTAGTTATGTTAGTTATTATTTAATAATGCTATTATTTTCATTGATAAATCGAAAAAAACCATACGAGGATTGATATTGGATTCTATATGTTGCTCTGCTAAAGAAAACTCCTCCATAAACTTAATGACATTTGTTTCATTTACATAAGGATGAAATTTGATTGCAAATTCATTTTCTTTATGATTCATAAAGTTTATTTTCAATTCATTCAAGCGATAAAGGAAATTTTCTCTTATCATTTGTTGAGCATACATTAGAAATTTTTTTTGTTGAGCACGACTCATTGAAGTAAATTTATCCGTTTCTACTTTTATACTTAAGATGTTTTTTTGCCATGAATTACGCATAATTGTTGTAAACAAATTCAAATAAGACTCGTTATCCTCTACAGAGGATAAGATCTTTGTTGCTTTTTCATAACTTCCTTCTGCTAAACGTATTGCATGCCAAATATCTTGGTCTGGAATATCATATTTTTCTTGTAAAGTTTGAAATAAATCTTGATCAGCAATAGGTGGAACAGCCATAACTTGCATCCTTGAACAAATGGTTGCAATTATCTTGTCAGGTTCCTCAGATACTAAAAGAAAAACTGTTTTTTCTGGAGGTTCTTCAAGCAATTTTAGTAACCTACTCGCTGCTGTCTCGTGCATTTTTTCCGGTAACCAAATAATCACAGATTTATAATCAGCCTCATAAGCTTTGAAGCGTAGTTTACGCATAATATCATCACTTTCTCTTGCATAAATTAAACCTTGAGCATTTTCTTCACCAATGTTTATGAGCCAAGAAGTAAAATCTGCGTAGGGTGTTGTTAATACAAAGTTTCTCCATTCGGGGAGAAAATCATGGCAGAGAGCTTCTTTTTTATCTTCTCTTCTCTTTTTATTGATGATAGGAAAAATGAAATGTAGATCAGGATGAACAAGTTTGTCAAATTTCTGACAACTTGGGCAAGTTCCACATGCATCTTTTTCTTGCCGATTAGTACAATATAGATAACGGATATATGCTAAAGCTAAAATAAGTGTACCTGTCCCCTGATTACCGGTGATCAGCTGTGCATGAGGGATAAAACCATCTTTTACTGATTGAATTAATCGCTGCTTGATTATTGTTTGCCCAACAATATTTCTAAAAAACATAGACTAATATATTTCTTTTACTATCTTTTGGACACTATCGGTGGCCATAAAGGTGTAAAAATGCAAGCTTGGAACACCTGAATTGATTAGTTCTTTGCACTGGAGGATACCCCATTCTACACCTAATTGTTGGATTGATTCGTTGGTTTTACATTTTCGTAATTCGTTTGTCAATATTTCAGGAAGGTCTATGCGAAATATTTTTGGTAAAACAGTCAGTTGGTCAAGTGAAATAATAGGTTTGATTCCTGGAATGATAGGAATAGCAATATTTTCCCTATGGCAACGAGATATAAATTCGAAATATTTCTGGTTGTCAAAAAACATTTGGGTAACAATATATTCAGCACCTAAAGCAATTTTCTGTTTTAAGAAAGCGATATCTGATTCCATATTTGGAGCTTCTTCATGTTTTTCTGGATAACAAGCTACACCAAAAGAAAAAGGTGTTTCCGGTTCTTCAAAACGGTTCCCCAATAAATCAATTCCTCGATTAAAGTTATTTACTTGTTTAATCAATTCAGTTGTATGTTCATGACTTTTATTAGAATCAATTTTGTCTTGCTCCAATTTATTGACGTCTCCTCGCAAGAGTAATAGATCGGTCACACCAAGATATTGTAAATCAATCAAAGCATATTCTATTTCTTCTCTTGTGAATCCTTTACAGATAATATGGGGAACAGCGGGAATATGATATTTATTCTGGATAGCAGCAGCTATAGCTACTGTACCAGGACGCTTGCGAACATTAATTTTTGTCAGTGTTCCATTATTATTTTCTTTGAAAATATTTTCACTATGATGTGTAGTAATATTGATATATTTCGGAATAAATTCACGTAGTTTATCTATAATGTCGCACACTTTAGAAAAATTATTGCCTTTTAGCGGAGGTAAAATTTCGAAGGAAAATTTTGTTTCGAAATCGTTATTTAATAAATCAATGACACTCATAAATGTATTTTACATTTTTATAAAGATAATAATAAAATCACACGTGAAACATTACCTTTGTAATACGAAACGTTTTAGTTTGCGTTTGTCTATCCGAGAATAGAAAAAAGAGAAGGGTACGTTTAAGATATGAAGAATGTAATAATATGAGAAATATCAATTGGACAGAGTTGTCTTTTGGTTATGTAAAAGCTGATTACAATGTAAGGTCATATTATTGTGAAGGTAAATGGAGTGATTTGGAGATTACAAATTCGGAACAAATACCTATGCATATGTCAGCCACTTGTTTGCACTATGGACAAGAAGTTTTTGAAGGATTAAAGGCATTTAGAGGAAAAGATAAAAAAATTCGTATTTTCCGTATGCGTGAAAACGCTTTGCGTATGCAATTTTCTGCACGAGGAATTTTAATGCCAGAGTTTCCAGTTGATATGTTTGAAAAGGCAATAATAACAGTGATAAACAAAAATGAGCGCTTTGTCCCTCCTTATGAAAGTGGAGCTGCTTTATATATTCGTCCACTGTTAATTGGTATGTCGGCACAAGTAGGGGTAAAGGCAGCAAGTGAGTATCTTTTTGTAGTGTTTGTCATGCCTGTTGGGCCTTATTTTAAAGAAGGATTTAAGGCTACTTCAGTAGGAATCTTTCGGGCATATGATCGTGCTGCTCCTTTGGGGACAGGTGCTTATAAAGTAGGAGGAAATTATGCTGCTAGTTTAGTAGCAGGAGAAATTGCTTATGAAAAAGGTTATTCTGCTGTGTTGTACTTGGATGCCAAAGAGAAAAAATATATTGATGAATGTGGGCCTGCTAATTTTTTTGGAATAAAAAGCAATACATATATCACCCCTAAATCGAGTTCTATTTTATCTTCTATTACGAATAAAAGTCTGATGCAACTTGCTGATTCTATAGGTATGAAAGTTGAACGAAGACAAATTCCGATTGAAGAATTAATAACATTAGAAGAAGCAGGCATGTGTGGTACGGCAGCTGTCATTAGTCCTATCTATAGAATAGATGACGTAGATAAAAATCAATCATATATCTTTTCCAAAGACGGAAAACCTGGGCCTATTAGTATAAAATTATATAATAAATTAAAAGCAATTCAATATGGAGATGAAGAAGACAAATTTGGTTGGGTAACAATAGTTGGAAAGTGAATTATAACAAATAAAATCTAACTAATATTTTTTATGGATACGAAAATTTCCTATAAAGTATTTTCGGGAACAAAATCCCGCTATCTAGCGGAAAAAATTTGTAAGAATTTAAATTGCCCTCTTGGGCAAATGAATATTGAGCATTTTGCTGATGGTGAATTTGCTATTTCCTATGAGGAATCTATTCGTGGATTTCATGTATTTCTTATCCAATCTACTTTTCCAGGGACAGATAATTTAATGGAACTCCTTTTGATGATTGATGCGGCTAAAAGAGCATCAGCAAAATCTATTATAGCTGTTGTTCCTTATTTTGGTTGGGCACGCCAAGATAGAAAGGACAAGCCACGTGTTGCTGTTGGGGCTAAGTTGGTCGCTGATTTATTAAGTGTGGCTGGAATTAACCGATTAATTACAATGGATTTACATGCTGATCAAATACAAGGGTTTTTCAATGTACCAGTAGATCACTTATATGCTTCTACTATATTGATAGATGAAATTAAAACATGGAATTTGGCAAATCCGACTATTGCTACTCCTGATGTTGGTGGAACAAAAAGAGCTAATTCCTATGCTAAGCATCTAGATGTACCAATGGTTATCTGTTATAAATTGCGTAAAAAAGCTAATGAAGTATCAGATATGAAGATTATTGGAGACATAAAAGGGATGGATGTGATTTTGATAGATGATATGGTAGATACTGCCGGGACGATTACTAAAGCTGCCGATTTAATGATAGCAGAAGGTGCTAATTCTGTTAGGGCTATTGCTTCACATCCAGTGATGTCTGACCCTGCTTCTATTCGTATAGATCATTCTGCATTAACAGGTATTATTTTTACCGATACTATCCCTTATTCTCAAAAAAGCAAAAAGGTAAAAATTATTTCCATATCTGAATTATTTGCAACTGCAATTATTCGTGTTTGTAATAATGCTTCTATTAGTTCTCTTTATCTATTGTGAATAAAAAGCTTTTTCATTTCTTCTGTACCTCTGAATAGAAAATATATTTTATTTTCGGAAAGTTGCTAAGATATCGGAATATTTATTGATTTGTGACTATCGATATGGATATTTGTACAGTTACAAACTATTATGTTTAAGGTTCTACTTTCATCAGCCTTTTCAAGAAGTACCGAAAACTATACTGGTATTTTTTATATTGGTTGCAGTTCACAACAAGGTAATTATTTATTGATAATTCTGTGTAGAAGTCTTATACTTCCGTAGTGTTCTTGAACCAATACTGATATTATCTGATATAATCATGCTGTTATATTTTTTGTGAGTATATGAGTTAAATCAGTTTCCATGAATTTGGAATATAATGGTTGGTAAAGCAGTTTATCCTTTTTCATAGAGATTTAACTTCTATTTCAAGGTGGGTAAATAAAGATAAATAGAAAAGGGTTTCAATGTAACAAAACAAAAAATGGTACCATTGATGCTCTGGTATCAAATCTTGTGAAAAGGAATAAGCAATTAATTCTATATAAAAAGCATGTTTGTTTTAATAAAAACTAAGAACCTCAAAAATGACTCATTTTTCTTTAAAGGAAAGCTAAAGTGAAAGGTCTCTTTGCATTTGTTTTTTATTTATTAAAGAGCTTTGATAAAACCCTTTAGTTATTGAGACAAGTAGATTAAAACTAATCTATTGTATTTGTGTTGGTTACAACTGTAATACTTACACTTGGTACTTTGTTAAAAGTACTAACATAAGTAATTGATTAAAACTAAGCTATAGTATAAATAATAAAATTACTGTTTATTGTTTGCTATTTTTAAGTTTTAGCTTTACCCTAATTTTTTGAATTTTTCTCATTTTACATTTTTTGCGAAGAATATTAATTCTTATATCTATGAAAGGATTTTTTCCTTTTATTCAATGGCGTTATAGGTCATTTTGTATATTTTAAAAAAAGAAGTAAATCTATTTTTTTTTGTGGTTTTAATGCATCAATTTATAAAGGAGTTCTACCAGTAATTTTCCTTGATTTACAGAAAAATTTTTCACTCCTTTTGCCTTGGCATCATATTGTCGAATGAGAGATATATTATTCATTGTTTTAGTTGGTTTGTAATGTTTTATTGCTTGTATATAATTAGCTATTTGAAAATTCCATTTAAATCCCAAAACCTGCATAAGGTGTTTTTGGGATTGGTCTTTTTCGTATTGACAAATCATAAGATTGACAAAGAATCCAAACAATACATTTAAAGTGAGTATTAGAGGGTTATTCCTGGGATTTTGTTCAAAATAAAAAGCAATTCGATTGACTTTTAATATATCTCTCACGGCAACAGCATTTTGCAACTCGAAATTGTTGAAATCTTTGCTGATACCAATATTTTTTTCTATCAAATCGGCTGTAATTCTCTTTTGATCAATGGGTATAACAATAGAAAGCTTATCTAGTTCTTTAACTATTTTACTCAAATCATTTCCTAAATGATCGGTTATAATTTTTGCTATTTGAAAATTTATTTCAATTTGTTTTCCCTTTAAATAATCAATAATAAAATCAGGGATTTTACTATTGATTATTTTCTTAGATTCAAAAATAATACCTACTTTAGCTATCTCGTCAACGAGTTTTTTTCTTCCTTCCAATTTTCCATATTTATAGTTGATGACGAGTATTGTAGAGGAAAGTGGCTGTTTGACATAGTGAATTAAATCGTTTATATTTTTCAATGCTTGTGCTTCTTTTATAACTATTAGTTGTCGTTTTGCCATCATGGGATATTTTCGGCAAATATTAATAATACTTGGGACATTTGTTTCTGACCCATAAACAATGGTTTGGTTAAGATCTTTTTCTACTTCGTCCAAAACTGATTGTATCAATAAATTAGTTAGTAGATCTGTGTAATAACTTTCTTCTCCTTGAAATAGGTATATAGGCATGAATTGTTTTGCCCGTATAGCATTTTCTATTGTTTTGAAGCTTGTATTTTTTGTCATTAATTGTAAACTTTATGTTTCTATAAATTTGTATTTCGATTAAAATTAAATAAAAATTGGTTTGGAACTATAGAACGAAGTTTAAAAAATATGTATGATTTGAACCTTCCTCTTGCCGATTTAAAAATAAGAAAACAATGGAATAAGGAATATGTTTTTGATCGTTTGAGAAAACAATATGTTCGTTTAACACCAGAAGAATGGGTACGGCAACATTTTGTTAATTATTTTATCCATTACAAGCATTATCCTGAAGGTTTGTTAGCAAATGAGATTTGTATTAAGTTTGGGAAAATGAATCGTAGATGCGATACAATTCTATACGACTATTTATTCCAAGCTCGAATGGTTGTCGAATATAAATCACCTGTCATAACACTTACCCAAAAATGTATTGAGCAGATTGTTCGTTATAATATGAGTTTGAAAGTATCTTGGTTAATTGTTAGCAATGGATTACAGCACTATTGCTGTAATGTAGATGAGCGGGGGAAATATGTTTTTATGAAAGTAATACCAGAATATCATGATTTGTAAATAAGGGACAAATCTCATTTTTTTGCAAAAACTAATTCCATCTCAAAATCATTTAGATATTTTTTCTAATCTTTTCATAATGGAGAATGTGTATAGAGCTGATATCAAACAGCAAATTACAAGTATCCCCCAGACTTTCCATAATTGCATATTATTCCATAAATAACCAATAAGAGAAACTAAATAGCCTCCAATAGCCGTAGAAACAAACCAACCTCCCATCATCATCCCTTTATATTGAGGTGGGGCTATTTTTGATACAAGAGAAATACCTATTGGGCTTAGCAATAATTCGGCAGCAGTAAGAGTGAGATAGGTTACTATTAACCAATTGGGTGATACTAGTTGATTACTTACTCCTCCCAAACTTTTTAATTCAATAGGAGTTGCCAAACCAACAGAACCTATAGCGAGAATTATGTATCCCAATGAAGCGATCATCATGCCTATTCCTATTTTACAAGGAGCGGAAGGTTCCTTCTTTTTTTTGGCTAAATAACAAAATAGGTATACAAAAACAGGGGTCAGTGCTATTACAAAGAACGGATTAAATTGTTGAAAAAGTTCTGGATAAATTTTAATAGCCGGCGGTATACAATAATATTTAATAAAAATTAAGGTAATTGATACCATTAGTATACCTACAGGAACCCATTTCACTCTTTTACCTTTGCATTGAAAAATACCAAATAAACTATATATCGCTAATGCGATTAATGATAGACTAATTACGTCGAATTCAATACGATTTAGACCTGTTACGAGCTGTGCTGTATAATCTCGTGCAAAAAAAGTCAATGTAAGCCAGTTTTGGTCAAACGACATCCAAAAAAATATGACTATAAAATAAACCTGTATAAGTGCAATGATTCTTTCTTTAATTTGTTGTTGAGTAGGTAGAACTTCTGTTTTTTTTTCGGAATTGAAGATCAATTGTTGTGGATGACAATCAACTGGTTCATAAGTTTTTCTAAAAAAAAGATAAATAAGCATTAGAGCAATATGAATGAGACAAGCCATCCAAAATACATAGTCGTACGATTCTGATAATTTGCTTATATAAAATCTACTGAAACTAGTTAAGTCTGTTATTCCAATTTGCTGCATTGCTGCCAATTTGATTAATTCAGCTTTGCCTTGGATATCAATCGTTCCATCTAAAAATTGATGGGTTAAAGCCGGAATTTTTGCATTATAAAATAATCCGCTTTTGACAAGAACGAAGTTTGTTATTTTTTCAGCAACAGTGGGAGCGAAAAGAGTACCGATATTAAGCGCCATATAGTAGATGCTGAAAGCATTATCTCGTTGATTTTGTTGTTCAGAAGCATCATAGAGATTACCCACTAATACTTGAAGATTTCCTTTAAAAAAACCTATGCCAATTGAGATTGTTAAAAGTGCAAGAAACACTACGTATAGTACGTCTTGACTAAGAAATTTAATACAGAAAGCAAGCAGGAAATATCCGCTGAACATAATAAAAATTCCAATTTTAATTGTCTTTCTGTAGCCCCACCATTTATCAGCTATAATTCCTCCAAGTAGAGGAGTAAAATAAACGACACCTAGAAAAACACCTAGTATAGTTGCAGTATAGGAAGCTGTAAGTCCAAATTTTACTTGAAGAAACAATGTAAAAACAGCAAGCATGGTATAATGTCCAAAGCGTTCGCAAGTATTCGTTAGCGCCAGGGTATATAATCCTATAGGATGATTTTTGAACATAAGATTTTTTTGATTGTCAAAAATAAAAATTAATATGTGATTATTTAATGATTTTTTTCTAAAGAGTTGATTTTTATAAATCTGGAATTTTGAGATTACTCTTTTTTAACTGAAAAATTAAAAATGTTTAACGCTTTTTACTTATATCATCAGTTATTTTTGAATGTACAAATTAAAAACTTTATTGTGATATTGATGGAACGAAAACTGCATACTTAACTATGCCTATCCTCATTTTTTGTCCAATACGTGCATGTAGGAGTTTTCCGTTCAGACAATTTATAATTCTCACACACCTCCCTTATTTGCTCCTATTCGTTAATATGAGTGCAAAGAGAGCATAGTTAATGATGTCCATATAATTTCTATCTATCCCTTCACTTGAAGAAGCTTTTCCTCCATTTTGTTCAATTTGTTTGATACGGAAAATCTTCGTCAGAATAAAGTCCACATAGCTACTGGTACGCATACTTTCCCATGCATCATCATAATCGTGGTTCTTTGCTTGCATTAACTTTTCTGTTTCTTTTATATGTTCATCATACAGCTTCATTATTTGGTCATTGTCCATATCCACTATAGAGGAAAATCCAAGATTCAGTTGAATTAAACCAATTATTCCATAATTGGCAATTGCCATCAGATCATCTTCCATGGTCTCATCTACTATGGAACAGTTTTTCATTTCTAAATTACGAATACGTTTTGTCTTGATGAGGATCTGGTCGGTAACTGATTGTGGTCGCATGAGACGCCACGAAGCACCATAATCCTTAAGCTTCCTTTCAAATAAATCTCGACAAATAACTATTGCATGATTAAACTCTTCCATAATTTGATCTATTTCAAAATGCGTGATGTTTATTTTCCATGTGTCCATATCATTCGATATAAAGACTAGTGTGCTGTCCTAGAACCATCATAACAATCAACTTTTTATTGAAGCTACAGCTAAACCTAAACCGGTTGGCTCACATATCTGGACATGCAATCCTCTCATTAGGTAATGACACCGATGGTAAGTTTACTCAATCAAGTGCTTGTGCGATAGAACCCGATAGTAATACTAGCAAAATTTTATACTTCTCATAACAAATTAACAAATGATTTCTAGTTGTCATTTTATTTTCTGATCTATCAGGACTTTTCCAGTTCCCCTATTGTTGGAATTCGCTATATCTTCACTATTATCAAAATTGGACTTTTTTGTCTTCACGATAATAATTCCATGAAAAATTTTCGTAAGCGTCGTCAGCACTACCGTAAAATAGAAATGCGGAATATACCTTGACAATTCTATTATTTTTTTGCACCGCACTTTTCGCTTCAGACTAAAAATAAAAGATTAGTTTTCATATTTATTATGATAAGTTTTTTTCGAAACTCGTGTAAAATGTGTTTCGGTAGAAACACAACAAAATAGCAATTCCTGTGCAAACGGAAACATCTGCTAGATTAAAGATATAACGGAAAAATATAAATTCATCTCCTCCTACAAAGGGTATCCATGTAGGTAGAGAAAATTTAAAAAAAGGCATATAAAACATATCTACTACTTTTCCATGCAACCATGTTGCATATCCTTTAAATGGGAAAAGAGTGGATACAATTTGAGAAGTACTATTGCTAAAAATAACCCCATAAAAAATGCTATCTATAATATTTCCAATCGCTCCGGCAAAAATCATGGATATGCAAAGAATATATCCCAATTCGAAATTTCTTTTCACCAATCCATAAAGATAACAAGCAATTCCAGTGGAAACAATGATACGAAAAATGGATAAAAATAGCTTTGCTGTTATTTCTATTCCCATAGCCATACCATTATTTTCTATAAAGCATATATGAAACCAATGGGTGATATATATATCCTTATATAGGGGCACATGAGTTTTTATCCAAATCTTGATAGCTTGGTCTTCTAAAAGAATAAATGTTATGAGTACAATTGCCCAAAATCCTTTCGACATTTTCATTCCCTTACTCTTTCTTTTTTTTCGCTTCAATGCTTAATGTTGAGTGAGGTACAGCACGTAGTCTTTTCTTAGGAATGAGTTCCCCCGTAATACGACATATGCCATAAGTTTTATTTTCTATACGTTTCAAGGCAGCTTTTAGACTTTGCATAAATTGTAATTGTCTTTGTGCTAAGCGATTAGTTTCTTCTCTGGAGAGAGCAGCACCGCCTTCTTCCAAAGTTTTGTATACGGGAGACGAGTCGATAGTATCATTTCCATCTCTATCTACTAGAGTAGACTTCAACAAATTGTAGTCTTGTTCTGCTATTGTTAATTTTTCCAATATTAGAGTTCTAAATTCTTCAAGTTCTTCATCCGAATATCTTTTCCCCTTACTCATATTCCATTTGAGTTAAATTGTCTCGAAAATAGGGTTTTTATTTAAAATTACCAATTTTGATTTTAGAATTCATTTGGTTATTCTGAATCTAGTTACTCTGAATCTTTTGTTATATCAACTAACAAGTTGATATCTCCTAGGTCTAATTTAATTTTCTTAATTAGATTATCCGATATTATAATACTATTGGCAAGTGTTTGAGTAGCAATATATTGTTTATTTTCTTTTATTGCCTCATTTGTGCGTCTATCAGATTGAATAGTTAAATTAATTCTATCTGTAATTTTATATCCATTAGTTTTGCGAATTTTTTGAATACGATTAACTAATTCGCGAGCAATACCTACTTTTTTCAATTTATCGGTAATAGTAATATCCAATGCTACTGTCCATTTACCATTATTGGCTACTAACCACCCCGGTATATCTTCGGATACAATTTTTACATCTTCGAGACTGATTTCTATTGGTTGTCCAGATACCTGAACAGAAATTTTTCCAATTTGTTCCAATTGAGAAATAGACTCTTGCGATATGTTTGAAATGGATTTTTTTAAATCTTTCGCTATCTTGCCGTAGCGGGGTCCTATCCTTCTAAAATCAAGCTTAATCTTCTTTATTAAAATACCTTCTGTGCTACCTACATATCTGATTTCTTCTACGTTTGTTTCATTCAATATCAATGTTTGTACAGCTTCTACTGATTCCTTTTGTCGACTATTTAAAACTGCAACAATGATGGACGACAATGGCTGACGTACCTTAATGTTAACCTTTCTACGTAATGCCAACACCATAGAAGAAATATCTTGAGCTATTTGCATTTTTTCTTCTAAAAATTTGTCTATTAATACTTCATTCGCAACAGGAAAATCGGACAGGTGGACAGAAATTTGAGTTTTTTGAACCAAATCGATATATAATTTATCTGCATAAAATGGAGCAATTGGTGATATTAGTTGAGAGATAGTTTTTAAACAAATATAAAGTGTTTGATAAGCAGAGAGTTTATCTGTGTCTAGTTTACCGCTTTTCCAAAAGCGTTTGCGATTGAGACGAACATACCAATTACTCAAGTTGTCATTAACAAAATTTTTGATAGAACGAGCAGCATGAGTGGGTTCGTATGTCGATAACTGTTCATCTACTTCTTTTATGAGTGAATTCAGAAGTGAAAGAATCCAACGGTCTATTTCTGGGCGTTTTTCTAAAGGAATTTCGGATTTCCAGTAGTTAAAATTGTCTACATTGGCATATAAAGCAAAGAAAGAATAGGTATTATGTAATGTATCGAAAAATTTACGGCGCACTTCTTCTATTCCTTTTGTATTAAATTTCAGATTATCCCAAGGTAATGAATTGGTAATCATATACCAGCGTAATGGATCCGACCCATAAGTTGCAATAATTTCAAATGGGTCAATTGTATTGCCTAAACGTTTTGACATTTTGTTCCCGTTCTTATCTAATACTAATCCACTCGATATTACATTACGGAATGCTACTGAATCCTTAACCATTACACTGATTGCATGTAGAGTAAAAAACCAACCCCGAGTTTGATCTGTACCTTCAGAAATGAAATCGGCTGGGAAGAAAAAACCATTATCTATCAATTCAGTATTGTCAAACGGATAATGCAATTGAGCATATGGCATTGCTCCTGAATCAAACCAAACATCGATCAAATCTGTTTCTCGTCTCATAGGTTTACCAGATTCGGAAATCAATACAATCTTATCTACATATGGACGATGTAAGTCAATATATTTAAAATCTTGATAAGAATTTTCTGCCATCAATCCAGCTTCAATTGCTTTTTGGATTTCTTCCATTAGTTCTTTGATTGAGCCAATACATTTTTCTTCTGTTCCATCTTCAGTACACCAGATGGGAAGAGGTGTTCCCCAATAGCGAGAACGGGATAAGTTCCAATCTTGAAGATTTTCTAACCACTTGCTGAATCGTCCTTGTCCAATGGACTGAGGCTTCCAATTAATAGTATTGTTTAGTTCGATCATTCGGTCCTTAACAGCTGTTGTTCGAATAAACCAGCTATCTAATGGATAATAAAGTACTGGTTTATCAGTACGCCAGCAATATGGATAACTATGAATGTGTTTTTCTATTTTGAATGCACGATTTTGTTGTTTCAACATGACACAAATATCAATATCGAGATTCGTGTCCGAATTTATTAAATTATCGTCATAGGCATTTTTTACAAATCTACCAGCAAATTCACTATAAAGTGAAATATTGATTTTTTTTTCTATAAAATCTTTATCCAAATCTTCCAAACGAAAGAATCTACCTGTACTATCTACCATTGGACGATAAATTCCATTTTTGTCCATCACCATTAAAAGAGGAATATCATTAGCTTTTGCTACTTTATAATCATCTGTACCAAACGTAGGTGCGATGTGAACAATTCCTGTACCGCTATCAGTAGCTACAAAGTCACCAGCAATGATACGGAATGCCTCTTTTTCAGGACTTATCCAAGGTATCAATTGTTCATATTTCATCCCTACCAATTCCGATCCTTTCCATGAGCCAGTTATTTTGAAAGGAATCAGTTTATCTCCATAACGATATGCTTCTAGAGGTATATTCAATGCCTTGTTATCGAAATGAGTAAAAAGCAAATCTTTTGCTATTACAGCAGTAAGTGGCAGCCCAGTATATGGATTGTAGGACTGAACAGCTATATATTCGATGTTTATACCTATGCATAGGGCAGTATTTGATGGCAAAGTCCAAGGAGTAGTTGTCCATGCTAAAAAGAAAGCATCACCAAAGGCTGACATTTCTGCCAACGGATTTATGATTTTGAATTGAGCTATACACGTCGTGTCTTTTATGTCTCGGTAACATCCTGGCTGATTTAATTCATGTGTACTTAATCCAGTCCCTGCTGCAGGGGAATAAGGTTGAATAGTGTATCCCTTGTATAACAATCCTTTTTTATAAAGTTCTTTTAGTAACCACCAAAGTGTTTCGATGTATTGATTATCATAGGTAATGTATGGATTATTCATGTCTATCCAATAACCCATTTTGCGTGTCAAATCTTCCCATTCTTTGGTATGTTTCATTACAGTTTTTCGGCAAGCCGTGTTGTATTCTTCTATAGGAATTTTTTTTTCGATATCTTCTTTTGTAATGTTCAGGGCTTTTTCTACTCCTAATTCTACGGGTAACCCATGTGTATCCCAGCCAGCTCTTCGTTTTACTTGAAAACCTTTCATAGTTTTGTAGCGGCAAAAGACGTCTTTGATACTTCGTGCCATAACATGATGGATACCAGGTATACCATTTGCAGAAGGAGGTCCTTCATAAAAGACAAATGAAGGACCTCCTTTTCTGATTTTTATACTGCGATGAAATGTATCATATGTTTCCCAATATTGTAACATCTCTTGATTAATTTTTGCCAAATTTAGCTCTTTATATTCGGGGAATTTTTGATTCTTATTATTCATGATGGGTTGTGTGAACTTCGAAAATGCGAAAATACACATTTTTTGTCTAGTTGTGTAGGCTTGTATTTTTTGGGCGAAAAAGTGTTACCTTTAACCCGGAATGTTGGCTGTTTTGTAAACGTAAAGTGAAATTAATTTTTGGGATTGTCGGAGGATGTATTTCAATGAATTTTATAAAAGAATGTTCAGATTTTTGATTATTGTGTTTTTTCTTTTCGTGAGCCTTCTTTTGGTATTAGGGTTTTGTGTATTTCACATACTTTTCAATGGATTATTTTATTTACGGGGTAAAAGATATTCGCAATCAAAATTTCAGGTTATAAAACTTTTTTCCCAAAAGGGAAAAGGTTCGGACAAGGGAGAATACATTGAATATGAAGAGATAAAGTAGAAAATCTTAGAGATTTCACGTATGAAGTAGTAGTATAGGAAAGTTTGAAAATATTACAGTCATTATGTGATAATGACTTTGACAACATTAGGTTACATTGAATTTTACTTTGAATTTTACTTTTGGAAGATAAGTGGAGGATCTGTGATTAGTGATTGTCGTAAGGACAATTACTAATTTGTTGTTTGTCTTTTTCTATTACAATAGAAAAGACCTGTATGTTTGTTGTTCGTTAAATACAAAATTGGGTAAATATTTTACTTTAATAATGATAATTGGATTATGAAGATTGTAAAAGTTATTGGTAGGGAAATTCTGGATTCTAGAGGAAATCCTACAATAGAGGTAGATGTGCATTTAGAATCGGGGTTCATTGGTCGTGCATCTGTTCCTTCGGGGGCTTCTACAGGTAAGAATGAAGCTTTGGAATTGCGAGACGGAGATAAACAACGTTTTTTGGGCAAAGGCGTTCTGAAAGCAGTAAGTAATATTAATAAAATTATCGCTCCTGCCTTACTTAGTCGTAATGTCTTTGATCAACGAGGGATAGATAAGGTTATGCTATCGTTAGATGGAACATCTACAAAATCAAAATTAGGAGCTAATGCCATATTGGGCGTTTCGTTAGCCGTAGCTCGTGCTGCTGCTGAATATTTACAGATACCGTTGTATAGATATATTGGGGGAGTAAATACTTATATTTTACCCATTCCAATGATGAATATCATCAATGGTGGAAGTCATTCCGATGCTCCTATTGCATTTCAAGAATTTATGATTCGTCCTATAGGAGCTTCCTCTTTTAGAGAGGGGTTGCGTATGGGTGTGGAAGTATTTCATGCTTTGAAGAAAGTATTGCACGATAGAGGATTGAGTACTGCAGTAGGTGATGAGGGTGGATTTGCTCCTACTTTGAAAGGCACAGAAGATGCTTTGGAATCTATTATTCAAGCAATTGACAATGCAGGTTATAAACCAGTTGAGGATATAACTATTGGATTGGATTGTGCCTCGTCCGAATTTTATAAAAATGGTATTTATGATTATACCAAGTTTGAAGGTACTATAGGTGCTAGAAGAACCTCTATTCAACAAGTCGAATATTTGTCTGAATTAGTTAGTAAATATCCAATTGATTCTATTGAAGACGGTATGAGTGAAAATGATTGGGATGGTTGGAAATTGCTTACTAGTAAAATTGGGAATAAAGTTCAGTTGGTAGGAGATGATTTATTTGTTACTAATGTAGAATTTTTGAAAAAGGGTATTGAACAGGGATGTGCTAATTCTATTCTTGTTAAAGTTAATCAAATTGGTTCCTTAACCGAAACATTGGATTCTATCGAGATGGCTCATCGTGCAAACTATAATTCGGTAGTTTCTCATCGTTCTGGTGAAACAGAAGATTCTACAATTGCTGATATTGCTGTAGCAACTAATTCTGGACAAATTAAAACAGGTTCATTGAGCCGTTCTGACCGTATGGCAAAATATAACCAATTGCTTCGCATAGAAGAAGAATTAGGAGACAAGGCTTTTTATGGATATAAAGCTTTGAAAATGTGTTGAGTAAGCTTAGTAGGGGGAGGTTACAAGCAAGGTAATAGAGAGGAACACATATTTTTCGTTTTTTGTTTGCTTAATCATTTCAATATTTAGAAGAAGGATAGTGATGATTTGCTAAAGTGAGTAAAGATAGTTTCCTCTCATTTTAGGCAGAATTTACGGTAGGTGTGTGTAATGAAAACGGTAAAAAAAAATTTTGTATAATACCAATTTTCAATAAAGAAATAGAGAAGACTATTCGTTCTTACGTAATGTGATATGTAGGAGTTTACTTCATGTTATGAAAAAAAGTATTAGTTATGTGTTCATTATTGGCATAATATGTTTGAGTATCAATGGGAAAGGGGAAAGATTTTTTGTAGATTAGGAACAGGAAACGATAATCGAAAAGTGACAATGTTTGCGTTCGTGGGAACGAACGTTTGTTATGTGGTATGTGGAATTTTATGAAAAAACTCATCAGGTTCAGGGCTGCTTGACGAATATCGTCAAAGCATAGCAATTTTGATGATATGTTCTTATTTTGCTGTCGATCAGTGGTTCCAAGCTGGAAAACAGTTAAATCTTACAGAGAATACCAAAACATAGTAGTCTGTACTTACAATTCGCGAGCGAGGTTTGCTTTTGGACAAAGCAGAGATGAGACGGAATTCATATTTTTAAACTGAAATAGAAGTGTTTTAATTAACAATAGTTGTTAAGTGTTCACTTATATCCATATCTACTGGACAATATCTCGAGCAACGCCCGCATCCTACACAACCTCTTACTTGAATCCGTTCCGGCATATATGAGAATTTGTGCATTAATCGTTGTTTCCAACGCATCCCTTGCGTATAACGGGGGTTATGTCCTGAAGCTTGAAGAGTAAATAATTTGTTTCCACAACTATCCCAGCATCGTAAACGATGTCCTTTGTTCCCTTTACTCTCATCTTGAATATCAAAGCAAGTACAAACGGGACAAACAAATGCACAGATGTTACAACCTATACACCGCATAGCATATTCATCAAATACAGATGAATCAGATGCTCTGTTGATCTTTTCTTTTAAGTGAGTGTCATTGACACGAATAGGTACTTTTGCTAAATATTTTTCTTTTTGTAAATCTGTTTTAATTTCTTCAAATAGCTCTGGGGCAGTAGATACTGCAAATTCTCCTTTAGTTGTTATGATTTCTGTAATATAATCTCCTGTGTCTACTTGAGTGAGTAAAATATCACTTCCTTGCGTATTACCAGGGCCCCCGCCCATGGAGGTACAAAAGCAATAATCGTCATTTTTATTACAAGCATAACTAATAATAGTTATCTTCTCTAATCGTTTCCTGAAGATAGGATCTTCTGGGGACCACTTAAAAATGGCTCTTAAATTTTTAATGCCTATAGCGTCACAGGGACGAACTCCTATTATCGTCTTTTTCGAAAAAGCATCTAAATTTATATCTCTGATATCTACTTTGTCTTTTTTTTTGATAAAAGCAAATAGATTTTCTATAGGGGGAAAAACAAATGACTTTGCCGACATATTTGGGACAACGAAATCTTTTGCTAATTCTTCAGGCGAAGTAATGCATTGGTAGGATATTCGCTTCCCTTGAGAAACAGCTCCATATGTTTTTTGATTATCTAATAGTCGTTTTACCCATTTGAAATATGATTTTTCTCGTAATAGTTTGGTTGACATATTATATATATTTTTTCATTCAAAAAAGTTTTCTCTATCCTCATATTTATATGTAGATATTTCACAATTTTCGTCCTTACTTATTCCCGTAGTAGAACCGTAAAGGGCTTTTATTTCTCTTGCTAATCGTATTGGCAAAAGATGAATAGGGATATTTTCAGGACAAACTCTTCCACATTGTCCACATTCAACACAGCGTCCTGCAAGATGCATTGCTCGCATAATGTGCCACTCTGTATTACCAATTTTATTGGCGAATACTGGAATCCACTGTGGTTGATTTATTTCTACTACACATTGAGAACAATAGCAAAGTGGGCATGCTTGACGACAGGCATAGCATCGAATGCAATTCTTCATTTCATTTTGCCAGAAAATCCAACGTTCTAATGGATTCATCGCATTTAGTTTATCCAATAAGATTTCATCTGATTCATTTAACTGGAAAGTTCGATCAGATAAATAGTTTTCTATAGCTTCAAGGGTATGAACTTCAAGAAATTGTTCTTTATCGGAAACTGCAATTGCAATTAGGTCACCTTCTTTGATTTGTTTTTCAGCAGCTAACCGAATAATTCCTCTTAAAGTATGAACATTAGATACAATAGCCTGTTGTCCTTTTTGAGACACCTCTTTTTTGTAAAGAAAAACAGCTAAATTCTGGACGCAGCGCTCATCAAAGATTAATTTTCTACATTCTTCTTCATTTCTGGCAAAAAAAGGGCGAATTCTTCCTTTACTTCCTTCTGTGTAGCCAATGATTATTTGTACTTTCCCTGTTGCGAGTAATTTAGTAGCAATTTTATTTATTTTATCCATAAAATGTATTTTCCCAAGTTTCGTTAGCGATTTTTTTGTATAGTTTATAGGGACCTAATCCTTTAATTTTATTGGTTGTTTGATTAACAATTTCCGCCCATTTAGCACCTTCAGCAGCAGAAACCCATGAAAAAGTGATTCGATGAATATCAATTCCCATAAAGTCAAGAAGTGTCCGAAAAATTATCCAACGGCGACGTGCATGCAAATTACCTGATGTGTAATGGCAATCATTTGGATGACATCCAGAAATAATAATTCCGTCAGCTCCGTTAGAAAAAGCCTTTAATAGAAACATAAAGTCAATTCGCCCTGTACAAGGGAAACGGATTATTTTTACATTTGAGGGATATTTAATTCGGCTTGTCCCCGTAAGATCTGCACCAGCATAAGTACACCAATTGCAAACAAAAGCTACTATTTCGGGTTCAAAATTGCTGTTTTTCATATTTTTATTGTTTATATAAAGTATACGCATGTAATTATGCCATACGATTTCTTCGATTACTTTGTGATTACACTTAGATTTATTCGTTTTTGTTTTGATAGTTTTTTCTGTCGAAGACAATTTTTTTCAAAAAAACTTTACACAAAAAATATTCATCAACTAAATATTTACATTTATTGTATCATCTGTACTGTATAATCCAATTATCATAAGACTATAATATCGAACTTCTTTTTAGATGATGGCTGTCAATATTCATTCAATAAAGCCAATACTTCTTCGTAAATTTGCTTGTTAGAATATCCTTCTAAATCAATAGATTTAGATTTACAAAATGCTACGCATGTACCACATCCTTGACAAAGTCCAGGATTGATGTGAACAACAGTTTTTATGACTTGCCCATTATGGTTTTTTATTCTTTCTTTATCTATTGCTTGATAGGGACATATTTTTATACAAAGTTCACAGCCCATACAAGTTGAATACAAAGGGGGAGGTACTCGATTAATTTTAGCTACTATCGGTTCACGTATCAGTTCATTATTGAAAAATAAACACAATACTTTAGCTGCGGCTGCAGAAGCAGCTGCTACCGATTCAGGAATGTCTTTGGGTGCCTGACAGGACCCTGCAAGAAAAATTCCAGCAGTGTTGGTTTCCACAGGCTTCAATTTAGGATGTGCTTCTGCGAAGAATTTATATGAATCGTAGGAAATGTGAAGTTTTTGAGCCAAAGCTTCAGAATCATTGCATGATATAACTGCGGTAGCCAGTACTACCATATCCACTTCTATTTCGACAGGTTTACCATTTAATAAGGTATCTGCACCTTTGACGATCAATTTTTCGTTTTTTTCGTAAATACTAGAGACGCGCCCACGAATATATTTAGCTTCTTCTTTTTCTATAACTCGTCTGGTAAATTCATCATAATTTTTCCCTGCCGCACGAATATCCATATAAAATATATAGGACATCCCTTCATGTACTTTATGTTTATATAACATTGCATGCTTAGCTGTATACATACAGCATATTTTAGAGCAATAAGGTATTCCTTTTGCAGGATCTCTCGAACCAGCACAAGTAACGAAAACTATTTTCTTTGGAATTTTACCATCTGATGGACGACGAATCTCACCTTTAGTCGGGCCTGATGCAGAAGCTAATCGTTCGAACTGCATCCCATCAATGATATCTTTATATTTTCCATATCCATATTCAGGGAAAAAGTCGGTCTTTTTTATTTCAAAACCTGTTGCAATTACGATTGCACCTGCTTTTATTTCAATTATTTCATCTTTTTGCTCAAAATCAATTGCTCCAGTAGGACAAAACTTCTGACAAACTTTACATCTCCCTGTTTGGAAAAATCTACAATCGTTACGGTCTATAATTGGCTTATTAGGAACAGCTTGTGGAAAAGGGATGTAAATAGCTGTTCTATAGCTTAAACCTTGTTCGAATTTACTAGGATTTTTTTTACTTGGGCATTTAATACAACAAATTCCACATCCCGTGCAAATTTTCTCATTTACACTTTTGGCTTTTTTGCGTATTTTTACATTAAAGTTTCCGATGAAACCGTCGATGTTTTCTATTTCGGAATAGGTATAAAGTGCAATATTTGAATGTTGAGCAACCTCCACCATACGGGGAGTAAGAATACATTGTGAGCAGTCTAATGTTGGAAATGTTTCTGAAAGTTGTGCCATGTGTCCCCCTATAGAGGGTTCTCGTTCAACTAAAACAACTTGATATCCTCCATTAGCAATATCTAATGATGCTTGTATGCCAGCAATCCCACCGCCAATGACAATTGCTGTTTTGTTTACTGGGATTTTAATGGGCTGTAAAGGATGATTACTTTTTACTTTTTCTACTAGTCCCCGTATTAAATGGAATGATTTTTGTGTGGTGTTTTCCTCTTGTTCATGTACCCATGAACAATGTTCACGAATATTTGCTATTTCACAGAGGTAAGGGTTTAATCCTGCTTCAAAACAGGCTTTACGAAAAGTTGACTCATGCATCCTTGGAGAACAAGCAGAGACAACTATACCCGTAAGATTATGTTTTTTGATTGCCTCTTTGATTTTGTTTTGTCCAGGATCAGAACACATATATTTATAGTCGATGCTGAAGACTACACTCGGTAATTGAGCAGCTAATGTTGCCACTTTCTCACAGTCTACTGTAGAAGCAATGTTTTCACCACAATGACACACAAACACTCCAATTTTTGACATAGATTTTTATCTTAAAACATTTAATTACAGATGATATTATTCTCACCTTTTTGTTAATTATTCCTTTTTGTTTTTATTTAAAATTTCTACAATAGCTTTGTAGCTAATTACTTATAATAGTTCCTGATAATAATTATCAATTTTGGAGGAGTCTGCTCAACTGGGTTGAGTTTGCAGGTAAACGTATGCATACTTTTATTTGTTATTAAAGTTTTTGACAGATTTTTTGGCTATCTGGAACTCCTTTTTTTACCATTATAAATTGGACGAATGATAAAAATGTATGGGAATTCCACTGATTACTTCAACTGTTGTAAAACTTCTTTAAATAATTTTCAACTTGAGACATTTCCGTATTTATTAGGATAACCGAACAGGTGATCTAAAATTAGAATTGCACAATGTATGATTTTTTGCATTGTCATAAAATAGATTAAACAAACGTTGGTTCTACAAAAAATTTACTTAACCCCAAATCTTTTTTCTTTATTCCGATTGCTAATCCAATTGCTTGCGTAATATAGATTACTGGAATATTTGTTTTTGTGTGTAAAAAAGCATCAATATGCGAACGACGTATATCTAAATTGGATTGACACATTGGGCAGGCAGTGATAATTGCTTGAGCCTTTCTATCTATTGCATCTTTTATGATTTTTCCACATAGTTTGGCAACGATATCAGTACGGGAAACAGAGAATCCTGCTCCACAGCATTCCGTCTTGTATCCCCAATTAAGAGAAGCTGCCCCTATTCTTCTCATCAGATTATCCATTGATTGGGGATCTTCCAAACGGTCGAATTTTAAAATACCATGTGGACGGATCAGTAAGCATCCATAGTAACAGACTACAGGATATTGAAAAGAGTTGACAATTTTTTCTTCTATTTTCTCAGCGATATACTTTTCAATAAATTGTATTATGTTTAGTATTTTAATATTACTGTTGATAGGCATTTGGAGCATTTGAGATAGTTGACCTCTTAAGGTTTTATTAGTTTTGAGTTCGTATTGTGTAGTAATCAAACGATTACAACAAGCTGCACAGGGAACTAAAATTTCTGTCAATCCTTGTTTTTCTGCTAAAGCTAATATTCTTGCAGGTAAAGCCGCAGCAAGTTTATAGTTGAGATTATGGGCGGCAGTTGCTCCACAACAATTCCATTCTTCAATTTCTACTAATTGAAAATTAAATATTTTTGCCAAAGCAAGTGTAGATTGAGCATATTCGGAGGAAGTTCCTTTCAGAGAACAGCCTGGATAAAATCCTATCTGCATCATTTTTTAGTTTCTTTGAAAATGGTTGATAATTGTTTCTTTTTCTTTACCATTTCAGGTAACAGAGGTAACTTTCCCTTTATTAACATACGAAAAGCGATATCTAAATCTTGTAAGAGGTTGAGTGTCTTTATTTTATATCTCATAATCAAACCTATTTCATTAAGACGTCCCGTATGTTTGATAGAATCCAAAAACGAACAGTGGAAAGGGATAATATTTCGTTTTGCTTTTTTATTTTGCAACCCTTTTTTTAGAGAATGCTGTCGTAAATAATCCATTATTTTTGGAATATTGATTTCCATCGGGCAACGAGAAACACACATTTCACATGAGGTACATAACCATATCGATTGGGACCCGAGAATTTGTTCATCTGTGTCTTTTTCTTCTGTTTGAAGCATGCGCATTATCACGTTAGGGGTGAAATCCATATTTTCGGACATAGGACAACCAGCCGAACATTTGCCACACTGATAGCATCGGACAATACTTATTCCTGTGTAGCGGAGGATATCAGTACTTAATATTTTTTTATAGTTCATTATATAGCTAAATACTAAATATTATTTTATACTATTCCAAAGAGTTGAATTAATAAATAAACTATACTGGCCAGCAAAGCACTTGTTGGTATAGTAAGTATCCATGCCCAAAGTAAATTTATTGTAACATTCCACCGTACAGCTGATAACCTTTTTACTGTACCTACACCCATAATTGCTCCTGTTATTGTATGAGTGGTACTTACAGGAATTTTTAGTATTTCGGTAATAAACAAAGTTAAAGCACCAGCTGTCTCGGCACATACTCCTTCTAATGCTGTTACTTTAGTAATTTTTGTCCCCATTGTTTTTACAATACGCCAGCCTCCCATCATAGTTCCGAGTCCGATAGAAATAAAACAAGCTAAAGGTACCCAATCAGGTACGGATTGAACAGAGTTTATTTGTTTAATGGCAATCATAGCTGTAGCAATAATTCCAATTATTTTTTGAGAGTCGTTTAATCCATGTCCTAAGCTAAATAATCCTGAAGAAAGTAATTGTAATTTTTTAAATATATTTTTTGTTTTTTTTGTATTTGTTTTTTGGGAGATCCATAATACTCCAACCGTAATAACAAAGGATATTATCATTCCTATCAAAGGAGCTAATACAATGAAAGATATAATTTTAATAATTACACCGGCATGTATAGATTGAAATCCTGCTCCACAAATAGATGCCCCCGTAAAACCTCCAATCAATGTATGAGATGACGATGATGGGATCCCCAATATCCATGTAAGTAAATTCCAAATAATTGCAGCAATTAAACCGGATAAAATAATGGGTAGTGTAACAAATTCTTCTAATACCGATTTGGCTACAGTTTGAGCAATACCAAATCCTCCTATTATGTATTTAGCAACAAAGAATGCAATAAAATTGAATGAAGCAGCCCATAGCACAGCTTGAAATGGAGTTAAGACACGTGTGGATACAATCGTGGCGATTGAATTCGCAGCATCATGAAAACCATTGACGAAGTCAAAAACAAGCGACAAAATTATGATAATAACAAATAAAGTCATTTAGGAAAGAGAATATTTACAAATCATGATTTTCATAATTCCTTTATGTATGTTAAAAAAGGAGATTCATTCAAGTATACTTAATAAAAATATTTTTTATAACCTTGCCTACATCATTGATTTTGTTAGTAGATTTTTCTAGTTCCTGAATGATTTCTTTTAGTTTCATTATTTCAAATGTCCGTATTTTACTGTGGAATAGATCTACAATTCCTTTTTCATATACCATGTCTGCTTCTTTTTCCATTGCTTTAATTGCTTTGTAACTTTTGCGAATTAATTGTCCATCTGTTTTTAGACTAGACAATTTACCTATGGCAGCTTTAATTTCGGATGTTTCTTTTTTTATAATTTTTGCCAAAAGCAAAGTGGAATTTGGCAATTGTTCTGGAACGTACATCAATACTTTATGTGCTGAACGATTTATTGTATCAATTGCATTGTCCATTTCATCAGCGAGAGTACTGATATCTTCTCTATCGAAAGGTACGATAAAAGTTTCATTTAAAGTCTTGAAAATTTGGTGAGTCACTCGGTCACCCTTCAATTCTTCTCCTTTGATTAATTTGCAAATTTTATTTCTTTCTCCGATTTTATCTTTGTCCATAGGAGAAAATAATTTAATTAAAAGGTCTCCTGCTTGATCCAAAATTATAGCTGTTTCGTTTAACAAGAAGAAAAATTTTGTATTTTTTGGAGTAAAAACACTAAAAATATTGTTGATTTTCATCTATATGTCTATGTATAATAATTTTGATTAGAATGATTTTACAAAACACTGATTCTGAAATCTAAAATCCGAAATATTTTTTTGCATTGTAATAAGAGATATTTTCAACCAATTGACCGAGAAATGACAATTCAGAGACAGGTAATAGTCCTTGTTCCACATCATTTCCTACCAAGTTGCAAAGTATTCGTCGGAAGTATTCGTGGCGAGTATAAGAGAGAAAACTGCGTGAATCCGTCAACATTCCTACAAAGTGACTCAAAAGCCCAAGTACAGACAAAGAATTCATTTGTGCTTCCATTCCCATCTTTTGGTCTAAGAACCACCATCCTGCTCCAAACTGTATTTTCCCAGCTATTGAGCCATCTTGAAAATTGCCAACCATTGTTGCAATCATTTCATTGTCATTAGGATTGAGATTATATAAGATCGTCCGTGTTAGCTTGTTTTGTTTATCTAAACAGTTTAAAAATTTAGACATGGATCTCGCTGTATTCCAATCTCCTATGGAATCATAGCCACTATCAGCCCCTATCTGCATAAACATCTTGGTATTATTGTTACGAAGTGCCCCATAATGAAACTGCTGTGCCCAATTTTTTTCCCAGTCCATTTTTGCTAGTTCTATGAGCATACAAGATTTGAATCTTACTATCTCGTCATTATTCAATTTATTACCTTTGTCATATACTTTGTTGAAAATTGTGTTGATACTAGATAAAGTATAATCCTCAGCGTAGAACATTTCTAATCCATGATCAGATAATTTGCATCCTACGGAATCGAAAAAATCATGACGCACTTTTAATGCTTCTAACAAATGCTCGAAACAATTGATTGCAATCCCTGAAACAGTAGATAATTTTTCTACATACTTGCGGTAGTCAGATGGATTTTCTACTTCCATAGTTTTATCCGGTCGCCATGTAGGCAAAACCTTAATTTTAAATCCTTCATTTTTTAACTTGATATGATGCTCTAACGAATCTATTGGGTCGTCAGTAGTACAAATTACTTCTACGTTGTAGCGTTCCATCAAATTGCGAGTGCTAAACGCTGGAGTTCGAAGTAGATCTGTACAATGTTCATAGATCTCTAAAGCACTTTTAGGGTTCAAGAGCTTATTAATTCCAAATACTGTTTTTAACTCCAAGTGTGTCCAATGATAAAGTGGATTTCGCATAGTATAAGGGACTGTTTCAGCCCATTTTTCAAACTTTTCAAAGTCAGAAGTACTTTCTCCTGTAATGTAACGCTCATCTATTCCATTTGTACGCATAGCTCGCCATTTATAATGGTCTCCTTCTAGCCAAATTTGACCTAAATTGTCAAATTGTCGGTCATCAGCTATCATTTCAGGTGAAAGATGACAATGGTAATCTATTATGGGAAGAGATTTAGCATTTTCGTGATAAAGTTGGCGAGCTATTTCTGTTTGGAGAATGAAATTGTCATCCATAAATGTTTTCATGGCATTTTGTCTCTTTAATGTTAAAGGATTATTTTTCTTTTTCAAAAGTACAGAGATCTTTAGTAAAAACTAAAAGTCGATCTTAAAAAGATTTGAACCCCATCAATTGCTTTACTTCTTTTAGTGTTTTTCTAGCAGTTTCTTTGGCTTTTTCTGCTCCTTCTTGAGTTACTTTACGTAGATAAGTATCATCATTACGAATATCATTAACACGTTGACGGATGGGAATAGTTAATTTGATAATATCTTCTGCTAATTGTTTTTTTAAGTTACTATACCATTTGGTAGCTCCTACTATCCAAAGATTTTCGTAGTAAGAGACCACCTCAGGTGTTGAGACTGCTCTTAAAAGAGTAAAAAGATTTTCTATATAATCAGGCTTAGGTGTGTTTTCTCCTACTGGACCGTTATCAGTTAAAGCACTTCTTACTTTCTTTTCAATTATTTGGGGGTTATCAACTAAATAGATACAATTACTTTCAGATTTTCCCATTTTTCCACTTCCATTCAATCCTGGGATTTCGATTAGTTCTTTGTCAAAAATATATGCTGTAGGTTGATTAAAATAGTTTACATTGTATCTATGATTGAAACGACTAGCATAATTACGAGTAAGCTCCAAATGTTGCTCTTGGTCTTTTCCTACTGGAACGTAATTTGCGTTAAAGATTAAGATATCGGCCGCCATTAAAACAGGGTAAGTGAATAAGCCAGCATTAATATTTTCAGGATTCTTCCTAATCTTATCTTTAAATGATACAGTTTTCTTCAATTCTGCAATAGGAGCAAGCATATTAAGCAGAAGGTATAATTGTACGATTTCGGGAATATCACTTTGCATATAAATAGCTGCTTTTTCAGGATCTATTCCACAAGCAAGATATTCAGAGAGAATATTTCTTACATTTGTGTGTAACATTTTAGGATCGGGATGAGTAGTCAATGAATGCAGATCAGCAATAAAAAAATAACATTCATTTCTTTCTTGCATTTTAAGAAAATTGGTTATTGCACCATAATAATTCCCCAAATGCAAATTGCCCGTTGGACGAACACCACTTACTACTATTGACATAATTTATCAATCTAGATCTTTTTTTGTTGTCGATTTTGATTTATCCTAATCAGATGCGTGCATATATAATTTTAGAGAAATGATTTTTGAGCTTTTTTAACTATTTCTAAAAAGTCTTTTCTTAAGTTCGGGGGACTACTTTTTTTTCAGCATGTGGCTAAAAATATAATAACTATACGTTTCTAACTCAGGACGGAATAGTCCCCAAAGACGACCCCAGACCAACATTTTAGTAAAAAAAATAGTGTCAACTATTAGCAATAACTTTTCTCCTTGAATTGATTTACAGAGAAATCCTTGATTTTTTGTAAAACTTTGAGTCGAACATGGTTCTCATGGCATTTAGTTTATTGTCTTATCGTTTGTATATTCATTTCCATAGGTATTAAGGACAACCTTTATAAGGTTTGAACATCTCACAGAATCTTTGTTTATGTACTGATGACAAAATGTAACTTTTACCCATATATCTTATAAAGATACTATTGTTTTGAATTTCTTCAACCACAATTTTGTCGCCTTTGACATATGGTTTATAAAGGCAGCAATCTTTATTTTCAATAGAATACCATCTCAAATATCCTTTTCTTATACATTTATAAGAATTAGGAATAGGGAATGGTATTTTCGTTTGATACATTAGTTTTATTTATTTAAACTTCCTCGAAAACTTTCTCGTCCTTATTCAAATCGAATAAAATCATTGCGGTGAATCTTGGATGTTCTCGCTGTATAGGAAGCTATACAGAAAACTATACAGCGAGAACATCCAATTGGCGATATGCATTCGTAATTTTCTCTAACCTTTTCTACCCGTGGATTAATGTGCAGGATGCAACTGCTTGAAAAACTCTTACATGCTCTTGATAACATGTAGGAGTAATGTTGTTTCCCTTCTCTAATAATGTTCGTATTTCTTGATACTACTCCCATGTAAAAATTCCCCAACGAAAAACTCTTACAACTGGCAGTTATCTACATCATTTACTATTTCAGATAGTAACTTTGCACTATCTCCTATTCCTTCTTAGTCAAGTGGGTAAATATTTGCGTGGTGAAGTATTTTATACAAAATGTTCGTGAATGAACCCCTTTTCATAAGATATTTAACTAAATATTAGGTCAATTAATATTTTTTTGAAATTTTGAAAAATTATTGACTTAATAGGTTGTCAATGTAATCTCTTCATAATCTATTTTGGTTTATATTGAAAGAGAAACTTTCTGTAACACTCTAAATTATAATAATATAAGTTTGAATTATTCAGAGATCGAATTAAGATAATGTAATCGATTTTATTTTAATCATAAGATTTCATTTTTTTTTAACCTTATATACATCCAAAATTCAGTGATGAATCTGATAAGGAAATCCACCTATCAAAAATTTGTGATGTACAAAATGTATTATACCTTTAGTCCCGAAACCATAAATAGTGGTGGGATCTATAATTGCGAATTTTGAATTTACAGAAATATTTAAAATAATAATCATATAAATAATAATCATATAGAGAAATTGAATTCAGAAGAGTAAAAAAAAAATTAAGTATGTAGGATTTTATGAATTTTGATTTCAAAAGTGATAGTTCAATATGAGAAATTCATGGAGAAAAGGAGTTATTGTCCAAAATAGTGTCAAAAAGATGAAGCAATTGTTATTGAAAATAATTTGTGTGTTTATCGTTATAGGGGGAACAGGGTGTTTGTCAAAGAAAAAAAATGATGTGGATAAAAAAACTGTGAAAATAGGGATATTACATTCTCTTAGTGGTACTATGGCTATTTCTGAGGTTTCTTTACGTGATGTGCTCATGATGGGAATTGATGAGATCAATGCTTCGGGTGGTGTTTTAGGAAAAACTATTGTTCCAAAAATTGTGGATCCTGCTTCTGATTGGGATTTGTTTGCCGAAAAGTCAAGGGAACTGTTAAGTAAGGATAAAGTAGTGGCTGTTTTTGGCTGTTGGACCTCTGTATCCCGCAAATCAGTATTGCCAATTTTTGAGGAGTACAATGGATTGCTTTTTTATCCTGTACAGTATGAAGGTCAAGAATGTTCACCTAATGTTATTTACACAGGGGGAACTCCGAATCAGCAACTTATCCCTGCTGCCGAGTATTTAATGAGTGAAGCAGGAGGAGGTTACAGAAAATTCTATTTGTTGGGAACAGATTATATATTTCCGCGTACAGCTAATAGAATTCTTAAGAACTTCCTGTTGGCGAAGGGAGTTCCTGTTGAAAATATTATTGAGGAATACACTCCTTTTCACCACCAAGATTATCAAACTATTGTTTCAAAAATTAAGCGATTTAGTTTAGCTGGTAAAACTGTTGTATTAAGTACGATTAATGGAGACAGCAATGTTCCTTTTTACAAAGAGTTTGCTAATCAGGGACTAAGTGCATCTGTTTGTCCTATTATGGCATTTTCTGTTGCTGAAGACGAGTTACGAGCAATGGATAGTGAATTTCTTACCGGACATTTAGCAGCGTGGAATTATTATCAATCCATCAATAGTGAGGAGAATATTAAATTTGTACAGAATTTCAAAAACTATTGTTTTCGACATAATCTGTCTGGGGGAAGAAATCGGGTGACAGATGATCCTATTTGTTGGTCATATACAAGTTTGGAGTTATGGAAAAAAGCGGTAGAAAAAGCGGGTTCTTTTGATGTAGAAGCTGTTAAAAACGCTCTCTCTAATCTGGAGATATTATCTCCTGCAGGTTTGGTTAGAATGCACAAGTGTAATCATCATTTAGCGAAAAAAGTTTTAATAGCGAAAATACTACCTGATGGACAATTTAAGGTTATTTGGGAAACAGAGGAATTAATAAGTCCCGAGCCTTTTTGTGAATTTGCTAAGTAGTCCTTGTGTAATAATTGGTGTCATAATGAGGTCTAACATTGTAAATGAGGGTGTAGATTCGCTTTTTTCTAAAATATCATAAAATATCACAGGATGATTAATATCATACAGGATGTATTTAGTGGGTTGAGCTTAGGTAGTGTTCTTATATTGGAAGCGTTAGGGTTGTCTGTTATATATGGATTGGCAGGTATCATCAATATGAGTCATGGAGAGTTTGTTATGATAGGGTCTTATACTACTTATTGTATCCAGCAGTTATTTATTGCTTTTCTACCTCCTGAATGGGAGGGCATTGCTTTTTTTGTTTCATTGCCTATATCTTTTTTATCATCAGCTCTTGCTGGTTTAGTCATTGAAAGGCTAATTATACGGTACCTATATAGTCGTCCCCTAGAAAGTTTGCTTGCTACGTGGGGAATAAGTTTAATACTTATACAGATAGCAAGAAATATTTTCGGAGACCTGATCTCTATAAAAACTCCTGCAATTTTATCTGGAGGCTTTGAAATTATTAAGGGACTTATACTCCCCTATAATCGCCTATTTATTATACTAGTAAGTATTGTTGTGTTTATTCTTATGTATATTCTTTTTCAAAAGACAAGATTAGGCATTCAAATTCGTTCAGTTACACAAAATCGTAACATTAGTGCTTGTGTGGGTATATCTACACAAAGGATAGATATGATTACTTTTATGTTGGGTTCAGGTTTGGCCGGTATTGCGGGATGTGCCGTTACCCTAATAGGTAATATTGTTCCCAATATGGGACAAACTTATATTGTAGATTCATTTTTGGTAGTGGTAACTGGAGGAGTAGGTAAATTGTTAGGTTGTATAGTATCAGGACTTGGCATTGGTATTTTTTCTAAAGTATTTGAAATTGGATTTGAAGCAGTTTATGGAAAAGTATTTATATTGGTATTGATTATCATATATTTGCAATATAAACCTGAAGGATTTTTTTCTGACAAAAGTAGAATAGATGATGATTAACAATCGGTTATGAAAGATAAGTTGTATTATATATTGTTCTTGCTTGTTTTTCTTATCCTAATGCCTATAGCGAATGTATTAGAATTGATCGAAATTAATACATTGACTCTTTGGGGGCGTTATTGTTGTTTTGCCATTGCATCTATTGGCATAGACCTTATATGGGGATATACAGGTATTATGACGATGTGTCATGCTTTTTTCTTTTGTCTTGGAGCTTATGGAATGGGGATGTATATGACAGTAATTAATTTGCCTCATGGGCAATTAGTGCCTGATTTTATGTCATGGAATCAGGTAAATGTACTACCTGCTTTTTGGTTTCCTTTTCAGACATTTTTAGGAGCATTGTTTTGTGGACTTTTGGTTACAAGTATCTTTGCTTTTTTGTTTAGTTATTTTATTTTTCGTCGTCGGATAAAGGGGGTATTTTTTGCTATTATTACCCAAGCTCTTGCCTTAGCAATGCATTTATTTTTTTCTCGCAATGAAACTATGCTAGGAGGTTCCAACGGGTTAACTCATTTTCGTTATATACTTGATTTTGATCTATATTCTGATAGTGTGAAAAGAGGACTTTATATAATTACAGTATTAGTACTTGCGTTGATATTTCTCTTATCTAAAAAAATAGTTATTTCTAAATTTGGTAAAATTCTTGTTGGTATACGTGATAGTGAGTCACGATTAAGATTTATAGGCTACAAAGTAGTACAATATCAAACTACTGTTTTTGTTATGGGAGCGATTATGGCGGCTATTGCGGGCATGCTTTATCTTCCTCAAACAGGAATTATTACCCCTGGTCGTATGGACGTGAAAGCTTCTATAGAAATGTTAATATGGGTAGCTTTTGGTGGAAGAGGTAGCTTGAAGGGAGCTGTTGTAGGGGCTTTAGCAGTTAATTGTATCTATAGCTTTTTTACTTCGTTGATGCCAGAAATGTGGCCTTATATACTTGGCGTATTGTATTTAATTACAGTTCTTTACATGAAAAATGGAATTGTAGGGTTAATGGATAAAATAAGCACTTATATACGAAAGGAAATATCAATTTTAAAATAAACGACCACCGTGTTATCAGTATCTAATCTAAATGTATCTTTTGGAGGGCTAGAGGCTTTGAATTTGAATAGTTTTGAACTGAAAGATAAGGAATTGCGGGTTATTATTGGACCTAATGGTGCTGGAAAGTCTACTTTTATGGATGTGTTGTGCGGAAAGACAGAACCCAATGGCGGTAGTGCCTTGTTCAATGGAATAGAGCTTATAGGTAAGTCTGATATAGAAATTACCCGTATGGGTATAGGACGTAAATTTCAAAAGCCCTCCATTTTTGAGGGGCTTACTGTATTTGAAAACTTGATGATAGGATTGAAAGGTAAAAAAGGGTTTTATTCTTCTTTGTTTTTCAAACTTACAAGTGAACAATTGGACAGGATACATGAAGTGGCTGAACGTGTTAGTTTGGAAGATGAGCTTCACTATTCGGCAGCTTTACTTTCGCATGGTAAAAAACAGTGGCTGGAGATAGCCATTGTCCTTTTACAAGATCCTGAATTGATGCTTATAGATGAACCAACTGCGGGGATGTCCGACTTTGAAGCTACTAAGACTGGTGAATTACTTTGTGAGTTGGCTGAAGATAGCGGTATAATTGTTATTGAGCATGATATGCATTTTGTGGAGCAAATAGCTCGAGAAAAAGTAACTGTCCTTGTGCATGGAGAAGTTCTTATTGAAGGTTCTTTTAAAGAAGTAAAAAATAATCAGAAAGTCATTGAGTGTTATTTAAGTTCTCCTAATTCTGCTCAGACTGCGAGAATAAGAAAATGAACGAAATAGTGAGTAATATTATATTGGAAACAAAAAATGTTCGGGCTGCTTATGGTGAAAGTCGAATTCTTTGGGGGGTGGATGTGCAAGTTCAGAGGGGAAAAGTGACCACTATTATGGGACGCAATGGCGTAGGAAAAACAACCTTTTTACGTACTATTATGGGTTTAGTTAAAACTAAAGATCCCATTATTTTTAATGGCGAAGAAATACAATATCTTCCTACATATAAAAGAGCTAGAAAGGGCATTGGCTACGTCCCGCAGGGTAGAGAAATTTTTTCTAAACTCACTGTTTATGAGAACATATTTATAGGGACAGAAGCACGGAACGATTCTATTCATTCTTTTGATGAGGAAGAGATATATGGGCTTTTCCCTATATTGGAAGATTTTCGTAACCGATTGGGTGGAAATATTAGTGGAGGTCAGCAGCAACAATTGGCTATTGCACGTGCTTTAGTAGGAAAACCTAATTTACTTATTCTTGACGAACCAACAGAAGGGATACAACCTTCTGTTATTCAAGAAATAACTGAAGTACTGAATCATCTTGTTGATCAGGGATTAAGTGTTTTATTAGTAGAGCAAAAGCTTGATTTTGCTCGTAGTATCTCCAGCTATTATTATATTATGGATAGAGGAAAAATTGTTAAACACATAGACAAAATGGATGTCGACTTTGAAGAATTAAAAATATATTTATCTATATAATGCTATGAGACTTACTCCAAGAGATGTAGAGAAATTAATGTTGCATATTGCTTGTGTAGTAGCACAGAAAAGATATGCAAGAGGATTGAAATTGAATTATCCCGAAGCGGTAGCTCTCTTATCTGGTCAATTGCTTGAACTAATTCGTGATGGACATAATCTTGCAGAATTAACGAAATTGGGAAAAGAGATATTAGGCAAAGGTGATGTGTTACCTGGTGTAGCTGAAATGCTAATACAAGTTCAAGTGGAAGGGACTTTTACAGATGGGACTAAATTAGTATCTATTCATCATCCCATTTGTTATGAGACTGTTTCTTCAATATTTGCTCTTTATGGTTCAGGTTTAATTAAATCTTCTAAAAGAGTAGAATCAGATAATAGTATGGGTGTTATTCCTGGATTTATAGAAACAAAGGATGAACCTATTTTTTACAATACTAATCGTCGCACAATTACACTTTGTGTTACTAATACAGGGACACGTTCCATACAGGTTGGTTCACATTGTAGTTTTGAAGAAACTAATAAAGCTTTATTATTTGATCGTTCAGCATCTATTGGTTTTCGATTGAATATTCCTGCTGGGACAACCATTCTATTTCCTCCTGGAGAAACTAAAAATGTGGAATTAGTAGAAATTGCTGGTGATAAACAAATATGGGGAGGGAGTGGGTTAGTAAATGGTTCGTTTGAACACAAGCAAAAAGAAATAACTCTTACTATGAAAGAGCAAGGTTTCATTTTGGATACGTAAAAGGGATAATTTTATGGCACAGATAAACAGAAAATTGTATTCTTCTATGTATGGTATTACTACGGGTGATATAGTAACTTTAGGTGATACAAATTTGAAAATACAAGTAGAAAAGGATTATACTACTTATGGGGAAGAATGTGTCTTTGGTGGTGGTAAAGTTATTCGTGATGGTATGGGACAAGCATCGGGTTTTTGTGATGAGGAAGTATTGGATATGGTGATAACCAATGCTTTGATTATTGATTACAAGGGCATATATAAAGCTGATATAGGAATTAAAAATGGAAAAATAAAAGGCATTGGTAAAGCGGGGAACCCTCATATTCAACCTGGAGTTTCTCCTACTCTTATTATTGGCACGATTACTGAGGTTGTTTCTGGGGAGGGACGAATTTTGACGGCAGGAGCTATTGATACCCATGTTCATTATATCAGTCCTCAGCAAGCGGATGAAGCTTTGGCTTCTGGTATTACAACTTTTGTGGGAGGAGGAACAGGACCTGCTACAGGTACTTATGCTACTACTTGTACTCCAGGTTGGTATCTTCGTAAAATGATGGAAGCAACCGATAATATTCCTATTAATTTTGGTTTTCTTGGAAAAGGTAACTCTAGTAAATCAAAAGCTCTTGAAGGCCAAATAAAAGCAGGAGCGTTAGGTTTGAAGCTTCACGAGGATTGGGGGTCTACTCCTTCCGTTATTGATACAAGTCTTAAAGTTGCTGATGAATATGATGTACAGATCTGTATTCATACAGATTCCATCAATGAATGTGGTTATATTGAGGACACTCTTTGTGCTATCGATGGAAGAACAATACATGCTTATCATGTTGAAGGTGCTGGTGGTGGACATGCCCCAGATATTATGAAGGCTTGTGAATATGCGAATATTCTTCCTTCTTCTACTACTCCAACTAATCCCTATAGTTTGAATACAATAGATGAACATCTGGATATGTTAATGGTATGTCACCATCTTGACTTCAATAATCCTGAGGATATTTCTTTTGCTCAGAGTCGTATTCGTCAGCAAACGATTGGAGCAGAGGATTTCTTGCATGACATGGGGGCTATTTCTATTTTTACTTCTGACTCCCAGGCTATGGGTCGTATAGGGGAAGTAATTTGCCGTACATGGCAAATTGCCTCACGTATGAAAGAAATACGAGGGTTCCTTTCAGAAGACCAAATGACAGGAAATGATAATTATCGCGTAAGAAGATATATTGCTAAGTATACAATTAATGCTGCTCTTGCACATGGATTATCTCACATAGTTGGTTCTGTTGAAAAGGGGAAATTGGCAGATCTTGTTCTTTGGCGACCTGAATTTTTTGGAACGAAACCTGATATAGTTATAAAAGGAGGAATGATAGCCTATGCACAGATGGGTGATCCTAATGCTTCTATTCCTACTCCAGAACCTTATATTTCTCGTCCTATGTATGGTGCATTTGGGAATGCAGCTTCTGCGACCTCTTGTTTGTTTATCAGTGAAGCTTCAATCGAAGCTATCAAAGGATATGGACTTAATAAAATGTTAACTGTTGTAAAAGGTTGTCGTGTGATTTCAAAGAATGACTTGAAGTTGAATAATTATATGCCTTGTATTGATATTGATTCAAAAACATTTGAGGTATCAATAGATGGTGTACTTATTTCCGTAAAGCCGGCAAAAAAACTTCCCTTGGCACAACTGTATAATTTGTTTTAGAATTTACTGAAAATTTTGAACAGCTAATAATGCATCAGCAACAACAAATGTACTTCCACCTATAAAAATAACATCTTCTTTCGTGGCAGAAAGTTTTGCAGAGGCAAATGCATGAGTAACTGTGGAATAATTTCTTCCTCTTAAACCGAAAGATTTGGCATAGTTCATTAATGTTTGTGCATTCAACGCGCGAGGAATATTTGCCTGTGTAAAGTAGTAAATAGCATTTTTAGGTAGAATTTGGAGAATAGATAAAATATCTTTATCACTAACTATACCAAAGATAATATGAAGTTTGTCATATTTTTCTGATTCTAATTGTTGTACAACATATTCTAATCCTCCAATATTGTGTCCTATGTCCAACAGAATTTTTGGAGCGTATTGTAATATTTGCCAACGTCCTTTGATTCCGGTGTTTGCTGTCACATAACGAAATCCTCTATATACAGCTTGGGGCGGTATGTTTAGAACATCTCTTTTCAGAATCTTGATAGCGCATAGAGTTGTTACTGCATTTTGTATTTGAGCATACCCTCCTAGTTCATTGATCAAATTAGGGTATTCTTTTGTATTTAATTGCCAATATCCAGAGAGCAAGAGTTTAGAAGAAAGAATAAAGTTTTCTTCTTGTGCAAATATAAATTTTGTATTTTGCGCTTTACGCTTTAAATCTAGAAATACTTTTTTTACCTTCTCCTCTGCTTTGCCAATAATTACAGGAATATTAGGTTTAATTATTCCTGCTTTTTCTTTCGCAATTTGGGTTAGGGTATTTCCTAATAAATTAGTATGGTCAAAACTGATATTAGTAATGATACTTAAGACAGGAGTAATTAGATTGGTACAATCTAATTTTCCACCTAACCCAACTTCAATAACAGCAACATCTATTGCCTGTTCTGCAAAATAGGAAAAAGCCATAGCTGTTGTTAATTCAAAAAATGAAGGTTGGATGGATTCAAAGAAAAATTTGTATTTAGCGATAAAATTAATTACAAAATTCTTGTTTATAGAACTACCATTTATTTTTATTCTTTCTCTGAAATCTAATAGATGTGGTGAGGTGTAAAGTCCTACTTTATAATTGGATTCTTGCAAAACGGATGCTAATAGATGAGAAGTAGACCCTTTCCCATTCGTTCCTGCTATATGGATAGTTTTATATTTAGTGTGTGGATGATTCAGGTATTTATCGATTAGGAAAGAATTTTCCATTCCTTTCTTGTAAGCATTACCTCCTATTTGTTGAAACATAGGAGAAGTGTTGTAAATGTACTCAACGGTTTGTTCGTAGTCCATATTCACTTCTTGATTTCTTCCAAAATCTTTACTGCTTTTTCTACTGTACTGATATTTTGAATACTCAACATTCGGCGATTATTTTTTTCTAAAATATTACAGTATTTATAATTAGTCTTAGCAAATTCCAAAATTTGGTCAAATGATTTACTTTGATAATATGGAGAATCGAAATTTTTGACTAAATACAATATCATTTTACCATCTTTGAGTACTATTTTTTCTATACCTGATTTTTTGGCCATCCTGCGAAGTCGTACAATTAGTATTAATTCTTCTACTTTAGCAGGAATTTTACCAAATCTATCTTGCAGCTTGATACGAAATTGTTCCATATGTTCTTCTTCTATTGTATCTAATTCACGGTAGAGTAGAATACGTTCAGAATCATTGGGAACATAGGATGTAGGAAAATATATTTCTAAGTCGCTCTCTAAATTAGTTTCCATAACATAATTTTCGCCTGTATCGATTTGATTTTCGTCTTTATAAAGATTACTAAATTTTTCATTTTTTAATTCTTGAATAGCTTCGGATAATATTTTTTGATAGGTTTCGTAACCTAAATCGGCAATAAATCCGCTTTGTTCAGCTCCAAGTATATCCCCTGCTCCACGAATGTCTAGATCTTGCATGGCGATATGAATTCCACTTCCTAGTTCTGAAAAACCTTCAATGGCATGCAAACGCCTTACAGTTTTGGGCGTTAAATTGGAAAGGGGAGGGCAAAGTAGATAACAGAATGCTTTACGGTTACCTCGTCCTACGCGGCCTCGCAATTGATGTAAATCACTTAATCCAAAATTTTGTGCATTATTTATAATAATCGTATTAGCATTTGGAATATCAATACCATTTTCAATGATAGAAGTTGAAATCAAAATATCATATTCATAATTGACAAAATCAGTGATAATTTGTTCCAATTTAGTAGATTCCATTTGCCCGTGTCCAATAGCAATTCTTCCATCTGGAATCTCTTTTTTTACCAAATCTTTTAGGTCCCCTAAATTGGAAATACGATTATTGATAATAAAAATCTGACCGTTACGACTCATTTCAAAATTGATAGCTTCACGGATAATATTTTTTTCGAAGCGATGCAATTCTGTATGAATTGGATATCGATTAGGTGGTGGAGTAGATATGTTAGATATATCTCTTGCTCCCATTAAACTAAATTGTAACGTACGAGGAATAGGAGTAGCTGTTAAAGTAAGCGAATCGATGTTGGTTTTCATTTGTTTCAATTTTTCTTTTACCTCTACTCCAAATTTTTGTTCTTCATCTATAATCAATAATCCTAAATCTTTGAATTGTACATCTTTACTAACTATTCTATGTGTTCCTATTAAGATATCAATTGTTCCTTCTTTCAATTTTTTGATAATAGTTTTACTATCCTTAGTAGTTCTTGCTCTTGAAATGTAATTTATTGTTACAGGGAAATTGGATAATCTTTCCTTAAAAGTATTGTAGTGTTGAAAAGCTAAAAGTGTAGTAGGGACTAAAACTGCTACTTGTTTACTATCTGTTACTGCTTTGAATGCAGCACGGATAGCTAGTTCAGTTTTGCCAAATCCAACATCACCACAAACCAAACGGTCCATTGGTCTAATGTTTTCCATATCTTTTTTAATCTCCATGTTTACTTTTGCTTGGTCTGGAGTATTTTCGTAAAAGAAAGAAGCTTCTAATTCTTTTTGTAGATAAGTATCAGAAGAAAAAGCAAAACCTTTTTCTTCTCTTCTTTTTGAATAAAGTTGAATAAGATCTTTAGCAATATCTTTAACTTTCTTTTTTGTTTTTTCTTTTAAATTCTCCCATACCCTTGAACCTAACCTATTCAATCGTGGAGGTTCATTATCTTTCCCTTTATACTTGAAAATTTTATGTAGATTGTGGATACTGGTGAAAATAGTATCTTCGTTAAGAAAAGTCATTTTGACAACTTCCTGCATTTTTCCATTAGTTTCTGTTCGAATTAATCCTCCAAACTTACCTATACCATGGTCTATATGCACTAAATAATCTCCCACTTGGAACTGTTGTAATTCTTTCAAAGACAGGGCGATTTTACCTAAATGGACTTTTTCTGATTTTAAATTATATTTATGAAAACGATCAAATAATTGATGGTCAGTGAATAAGCAAATTCGCAAAGTTTTATCTATAAATCCAGCATGAAGTGTATTGAGAACGGGTATAAATGGAATGACATCTCCTCTATCTTCAAAAATGGATTTAATACGTTTGATTTGTTTTTCACTACTACTCAATATATAGAGAGTATAGCTTTCCTGCAATTTTTCTTTCAAATAAGAAGATACTAAATCAAAATTTTTATGGTAAAAAACTTGCAATTCAGTAGAAAACTCAATGATTGTATCTTTTTTTCTGTGAGAAGAAGTCTCTAAATGAATTTTTTTATAGCTTGTTATTAATGACCGAATAGTTTTTTCTGGAATTAGAAACTTTTTCATCTGTTCTACAGATGAAAAAGTTTCCTCGTTAGTTAATATGGGCATTTCATTCCACAGAGAATGAAATCTTTCATAAATCCAATCCTCTTTTTTTAATATTAATCCTGTTGTTATAGGGAGATAAGAAAATAATGTTGTATTTGAATTGCCTGAATTCGCTGAAATAATAGAAATAGAATTTAGTTTATCTTTAGATAATTGAGTTTCAATGTTAAAACTACGAATACTTTCTATTTCATCTCCAAAAAAATCTATTCGATAAGGATATTCGTTAGAAAAAGAAAATACATCGACAATAGAACCTCTCACTGCATATTGACCAGGTTCATATACATAATCAACCTGTTCAAAATGGTAGGAATTCAACACATCCATAACAAATAAAACATCTATTTTTTCATGAATGTTTATTGTTAATGTATTGCTTTTTAATTTATTGGGATCAACTACTTTCTCTGCAAGTGCATCTGGATAAGAAACAATGATACATGGTTGTCCCCCATTATTCAACCGACTTAAAACTTCTATGCGTAGTATTTCATTTGCTGCATTTTTTTGTCCATACCGAATATTTCGCCTAAACTGAGAGGGGAAGAACAATACGTCTTTTTCTCCTAAAACTTGGCAACAATCGTGATAAAAATAGCCCGCCTCCTCTAAGTCGTTTAATACACAAAGTAAATTCCGATTTCTTATTTTTTTGAATATGCAACAACAAATCAAACTTTTTGCACTTCCTAATAAGCCTTTTAAATAAATATTGCTTTCATTTTCAAATGAAAGTATGGTTTGCTTTATTCCAGGGTGCACTTTGTAAAGATCTTGTAAAATGGAATTTTTCAGAACCACAAATTTTATGCAAAGGTAAGATTTTATTCCCCATTATTGTAAAAAGATATGATGATTGATAAATCACCCCTTCGAGCCAATTTACGAAATTGGAAGTAAGATACTTATTGTCAGGTACAATGCTTTCTCCTGTATCTCGTGAAAATAATTTTATTAGTGAAAATAATTTTTATTATTAGCATCTTCAAAATTGTTTTAGAAGCTATTAGCATCTATTTTTTTTCTGAATCTATACCGCAAAACAATTAATGATAAACGCGTTTTACTTATCCAACATTGTATAGCTTTACAGGATGTATTAACTAGTTGGAAAATAATAAAAACTTTTGATTCCAATATCAAAAATCCTATTGCCAACGATTTGTTAAAAGTTACTGTTGAAACAAAAATTGCAGTTTTCCTGGTAGAATATTTACAATTAGAATTAAGGGCTTTTACACTTTACACGAATTTGCGTCTACATCCAATAGGCATATATGCAAACTTATTACCTTCTGATAGTTCTACTAATGTTCGTTTTTCGCCTCAGAATCTTATAAATGCTTATGCTTTTATTCTAAATTTTTTAGAATAAATTTTTTGTAAAAATTGAAAATCTAAATAATTGTTTGAATCAAATTACTATTAAATGCATTCGCTATATTTTTCGAGAAATTAGCACATCAATTTTTCTCCAAAAAATACTCCTAAAATTATTACTGATTTCTATGAAATTGAAGATTGTAGATCGAAAGGATTAATTAATTTTAAGGTAAACGGGGCTTCTTAAATTGAAATTCTTCGTTTTATACACGGATTTTCGTTCGTTCATAGAACTAGATATAGTATAATATTGCAGTAGTGGATTTTTGAATCGTAACTGACAGTGCACACTTAATTCTATTGGAGAATCATTTCTATTCCTAGCATTTTAGCAATATACTCATAGCAATTTCCTCTGCTTTTTTTTGACCTTTCAATTCAGATATAATAGACAAAGCAAAATCAAGGGCAAATGCCGGACCTCTTCCGGTAATGATATTGTCATCTTTTACTACGCCATCTTCGACATAAATCGCCCCTAATAGGTTATCTTCAAATCCTGGATAAATCGTTGCTTTTCTCCCTTGTAGTAGATGCAACCCACCTAACACCGAGGGTGCTGCACATATTGCTGCAATTTTCTTCCCCTCTGCATTATATTGTTTGAGAAGTTTTTTTAACCCCTCATGAGCATTTAAATTCCCTGAGCCAGGTATCCCTCCTGGGAGTATTAATATTTCTCCGTAAGAAAAATCGGTTTCAGAAAATAATTTATCGGCTACAATTGAAACATTATGCGACCCCGTAACTATATTTTTATCAGTAATAGATACGGTTGTTATTTTCATTTCACTACGACGAATGATGTCTATGACACTAATGGCCTCTATTTCTTCAAAGCCCTCTGCCAAGAAAATAAAAGCTTGTACGTTATCTTTCATTTTAATACATACCTAAAGTGTCACTATCTTCTACTTGATTTCACTCTCCTTCAATAGTTTTTGAGTTTGTTTTAGACGCCCCTTAACTGCTGAATTATGCATATTCATATGTTCAAATACTAATCTCTTCAACAAAATACAAGCTGCATAAAACTATAGTCCACATTTTCTTTTGAAAATTCATCTCGAGAATTATGTGTTTTAACTTTATTCGTTGCATCTAAAAATAATTGGCATTACAACTATAATTCATACAAAATAAAACATAGATTTACAAATCTAAATAAATATTAGGTTAAAGCAAACGACTTTTATCCTTGAGTTGAAGTTTGTTCTTTGTTACCAATAGCAATTTACGATAAAAAGATGTTTTCATTGCTATGAAAATAGGAATATTTGGAGGCGATTATCAGACAAGTAAACAAAGCTTTATTAAAAGTCTTTTTGACTATTTATCAGAACTAGGAGCGAAAATTTGGATAGATGAGTTTTTTTATAATTACTTATCCAAATATTTTGCTTTTACACCCAAAATAGAAGGCTTTGTTCATCGGGAGATGTTTCTGTTCGATATGGTTTTCAGTTTAGGTGGTGATGGAACTTTTTTGAGGACAGTGGCTTGGGTGGGCCATAGAAATATTCCAATTTTGGGAATAAATACAGGTCATTTAGGATTTCTTGCCGATATAAATACATCTGAAATTACTGAAACAATAGATGAAATTTTTCAGGGAAAATATCGTATAGAAGAACGAAGCCTATTACAAATAGAAACTTCACCACAATTTCGTGAACAATACAACTGTGCTTTAAATGAAATTGCTATTTTAAAACGGGATACTTCATCTATGATTTCTATTTGTACTTATCTAAATGATATATTTTTAACTGAATATTTGGCAGATGGTTTATTGTTAGCAACTCCAAGTGGTTCTACAGCATATAATTTAAGCGTAAATGGTCCAATTATCATACCACAAGCTCATAATTTTGTTTTAAGTCCAGTTGCCCCTCATTCTCTGAATGTACGTCCTTTAGTTATTCCTGAAGATTATGAAATACGATTTATAGTAGAATCTCGCAGTAAAAATTTTTTGGTTTCTTTAGATGGACGTTCAGAAATCTTTCCATCTGGTAGCGAATTTCAGGCAAAAAAATCAGATTTTACCATTAAAGTTGTCAAAAGATTTAATCAAAATTTTTACAATACCTTGCGAAAAAAACTATTATGGGGAGAAGATATAAGAAAGAAAATATGATTGTCTTTATCAGGCAATAGTAGAAAGCAGAATTAAATCTATCAAGTATTACAAGGTGGTAATTGAACAATTCACATGCAAGTGTGCCATTTATAAGTTCGTTTATCAAGGCTGTTTTTCGAGCAGGATAATGAGATGTAAAGTGGCAATGTATAGGAATTTAGAAAAATAAAAATGTATTAAATTGTTTTTATCACACTAAAGCTAGTGCTTGTACTTGTACTAGTGTTTCCTGCCCTTTACTTTTTGAAGTAAAGGGCAGGGCATTGCGAGTTCTGCGAGTTGTATTTTCATCTTTCCCATATTCATATAAATGTCAGTGTCTTGATGAAAGTGGTTGATATATCCAAAGTAGCTATGGTTAACAGGTCTAATCTTCCCTTTTGGGACTATTTCGTACCGATAGTCTTTCCATGGGGCAAACTTTTCCGTATAAGATTGAATATTTGCCTTGACAAAGGACAATGGGGAGTACAAGCTACATGAGGGGTATCTATTAATTTTAAATGTGTCGTTAGCGCAAGTTCTTTATATATCCCATTATCAAATGTTAGGAAACGATGAAGAAAGTTGGAATGTTGCTACTGCTCCCTCCCTCTTTTCTTTGAGCAAAGAGAAAAGTGATCCATTGCTGTATTCCGGGCTGTTTGTGTGTGATATGTGTGAGAATGGAACTAAAATCTACCATAAGTTCAAGAGTGAGAATACAGAAACGAAGTTTAAAGACACCGGTAATTTCTGAGGGGAGATATTTATGTTGATGTGTCACTCTCATTACCAGTCGAAGAAGGATACGATGCATTTTGTAGAATACAATCAATCAATCAAGTACAGGACAGGTTCAGAAAGGAAGTCAGACATTCAGTTGAAATACATGTTAAATTTTTTAATATAGAGAACAAGAGAACGAGAACAATAGAGTGGAAGTAAAAGCTGTACCAGACATAGATTTCTCTCTGTGATTACCTTATGTTTTGTGAATACATTAGAAATAACGTATTATGTTATGTTGAATAACATAAATAGTATATTCGGAATCAATTTTTTGATAATTACAGATAGAGTTGTTCTATCGCTTGAACTTTATTCGAAAGTTAAGGTTGAAGAGATATATATAAAAGTAAATCAATTGTAAAACTAAACTAAACTAAACTAAACTAAACTATGAAAAAACTAATCTTAGTTGCATTGTTATTTACACTCTTCTCATTGAAGAACTTTATGTTTCCATTGGATAGAAGGAGAAGCTCCACTATCTGAATCGCTTATGTTAATCGGTGAAATTCATTAAGTCACGATTTGTTTCAGAGAAGGGATACTATATAAGTTGGTAATAGTTTACGGGAAACTTGCCAATGAATGATTATATTTTCTATTACCTCAAATAAAGACAAGGATGGAGAACATTACTGGAGGGGAATAGATAATGCTCTCGGTATGACACCTCAGAACTATCGTGTGTGTCTACGTAATTCACAGAATTAATTTTAGACAGAGTATTTATTGTAGAGAAAGAAGAATCAAAAAAAATGTACAAAAGCTAGCACAGGCTGGGATTGTCTGTCCTATGGACTAACACCTCTACTGAGGCCTCTCTGTGGGTGGTGAAGAGGATTTTTTTTGTCATCACGGATCAAACATTGAATTTTTTGAGTGGGAGTATCCGGCTTCACTTTTACTAGCTGGAATTCATCACATACTTTAGTTCATTTCTATGAATTATACAAGAATGGTGATGAAAAGCGATGGGAGGAGTGTTGAATATGGGAATCGAAGCACGCAGAGAAGATTCCAAGAACAATCTATTGAACAAACTCAAAACCGAAAAAGCTAAAATTTGCGGTAGAGTGCGGTAGAGATTATCTCTAATTATCAGTTCCTCCTAAAACTAGACAACTCTTTTGAACTTTGATGTAATAATAGCTACGTCTTAATATAGATGTAGTGGAAATGTGACTAAATATCATTGATAATTACGGTATACTTTTTGGTGTGAGGTAGCAATCATCTATTGACCATTGTGCAGAAGTTTTGTTCATGATATAATCAAAGATTATCTTATTGTACGGTGCAGGGAAGTTACTTGTTTGGATTTGTATTGGCCAAATAAAGAACTGTCTAGTTTTACTTTCTCTCATACATATTGGAGCATTAAAAATCATTTTGTTCGTTCTGGCATTCCATAGAAGTAATGCTACTGTCTAGGTTGAACGGGATTGAAGCAACCATTCTTTCTTTTCCCTTCAAAAAAGAGAAAACTCCATTCTTTTGTTGTCTATCTTCTCATTTTGTTAGTATATCTTAAAAATGGGCTAAGATCTGAATATGTAATTTTAATCCATCTATAATAATACCTTTCACTTCCTTTTTCTCATAAGTAATTGTTAATTATCACGATAAATTATACACATGTTTAATAAGTTTATTTTTGTCAATGTGACAAAGTACACATTTTGAAATATACAAAAGTCTCGTTTTGATTTTGAAAACGATATGGTTCTTGATTTATTTGCTGGAATAGGAAGCATTTAGTTTAAATCATTTTCTTGTGGAGGCAAAGCAGTAACATATCATATGTGGAAAAGAAATGAATTCATTGTTTTTTATTAAAAACATATAACTAAACTGGATGTAAGCCAATTACAAATATTGCAAAGAGACTAAAATTTTATTCCAACCCTTTTAATTTTAAATTTACTGATCCTTTGTATAATCTAAAAAATAATCTAAAAAACAATTATTTTTAATTCCAAGCCTTGGCACTTTTTTCATCTCTTTTGTTTTAAACTTTAAATAAATAGAATTTTGGTTGCGAAATACTTGAAGAAATATGACTCTGTTTAAAAAAACAGAGAATTTACTATCTGGTCAATTTTAATATTTTTCACAAATCTCCAAATAATCATTTCAGCATTTTACATATAAGGATAAGGAATTTGAAAAAGAAGGGTAATCTCAACATAGATCCTTAGTAATATTATTGTTTGATTTTCTTACAATCTAAATAGGCATTGATTATAGGTAATAAATCCTTACATTTGCTTATATCAACTTTTTTTATGAAATTCTATTAATGGAATTGGAAAAACAGATAGTGACGACGCTCAGAACAATTTGTGACCCTGAAATTCAAGTAAATATTTACGATTTAGGGTTGGTTTATGATGTAAATATTGATGATAACAAGAATGTAACTATCACTATGAGTTTGACTTCCCCAGCCTGCCCTGTTGCCGATTTTATTGTAGAGGATATAAAAATAAAAATAGAATCTATTCCAGAAGTTACCTCTGTAGAAGTGAAAATTGTTTTTGAACCTAAATGGAACCAAGAGATGATGAGTGAGGAAGCGAGACTAGAAATGGGATTTCTTTGAAAAAGAAAAATAGCAAGAACGGATCTTTCATATAAAAAACCAATACTATCTCAATATATTTTTTAAGCATTCGTTTATTTATTCGATAAATTTAAAAATACTGAGTAGTTTAGTAAAAAATTATACTTTTGTGTCATCCTATACTTATAAAAAGTAATATTCTAAAAAATCTTTATGAAGAAGTACAATTTTAATCCAGGTCCTTCTATACTGCCTCAGGAGACTGTAAATAATACAGCAAGAGCAATTACAAATTTTTCTAATTCGGGTTTATCGCTGATGGAAATTAGCCATCGCAGTAAAGATTTTCAATTGATGATAAATGAAACGATAGTTCTGTTTAAAGAACTATTGAGTATTCCTGAGGGCTATTCTGTTTTGTTTTTGGGAGGAGGGGCAAGTTTGCAGTTTTGCATGGTCCCATACAACTTGTTGGAAACTAAAGCAGCTTATCTCAATTCTGGTGCGTGGGCAAGTAAAGCTATTAAAGAGGCTCGATTGTTTGGAGAAATTATCGAAGTCGCTTCCTCAAGAGAAGCTAATTTTTCCTATATCCCTAAAAATTATATTGTCCCTTCCGATTCCGATTATTTTCATATCACGACTAACAATACTATTTTTGGGACAGAAATACATCACGATATTGAATCGTCTGTACCACTGGTAGCTGATATGTCGTCTGATATTTTTTCTCGTCCAATAAATATATCCAAATACGGTCTTATATATGGGGGAGCTCAAAAAAATCTAGGTCCTGCAGGTGTTACCTTTGTGATTGTAAAAGATAGTCTTTTAGGGAATGTAAGTCGTCCAATACCATCTATGTTAGATTATCGTATACATATTAAGAATGAATCTATGTTTAATACTCCGCCCGTTGTTCCTATTTATGCTTCCTTGCAGACTTTAAAATGGTTGAAAACTTTAGGAGGAGTAGAGGAGGTGTACAAAAAAAATAAAGAAAAAGCGACATTTTTATACGAAGAAATTGACCGAAATCGTTTGTTTAAAGGTATAGCTGCTACAGAAGACCGTTCTTTGATGAACGTATGTTTTATTATGAATGATGAATATAAAAATTTGGAAAGTGCTTTTCAACAGTTTGCTTCGTCCAAAGGTATGGTTGGTATCAAAGGGCACCGTTCGGTGGGTGGTTTTCGTGCTTCTATTTATAATGCACTTCCCAAAGAATCAATAAAAGCATTAGTTTCCGTTATGCGAGAATTTGAAAAAATACATTGTAAGGGGATTTGAAAGTCTAGACAGACTTCGTTACAAATTTTATGTAAAAATTATACATATGGGTATATGTATGTAGTGGAGAATAGTGAGTTTGTTTTCTGTATAGTGCTCTTGAGAGGTGTGGAGGGGAATTATTGATTTTGTACTGGCAAAATTATGATTATAAGGTATCGAAATGTTTCTAGTCAAATAGTCGAGTAGTCAAATAGGTGGGGGCTATACTAAGTAAAATCGACTTAGTAGAAGGAAAAGTACAAGCAAGTATACGTAGAATTAAAATTTGTTTATATCAGATTAATCAAAATATTCTTCAAATCAAACTAGGTTAACAGAATTAATTAATGAAAAAAATTGACAATTTCCCTTTTGTTGGACACAAGGTTTTTGTTCGTGTGGATTTTAATGTGCCATTAGATGAAAACTTTACAATTACTGATGATACTCGTATTCGTGCCGCAATGCCTACCTTGAAAAAGGTTATTGCTGATGGAGGTAGTTTAATTATTGGTTCTCATTTAGGAAGGCCCAAAGGAATAAATCCCAAATATTCTCTGAGACATATTTTGCAGCGAGTCTCTGAATTATTAGGGACTAAAATAGATTTTGTCGAAGATTGTTTGGGTAAGAAGGCGTCTGAAAAAGCAGCTTCTTTACAGCCCGGACAAGCTTTACTACTGGAGAATCTCCGTTTTCATGCTTCTGAAGAAGGTAAACCTCGTGAATTAGTAGATAATATATCAGAAGAAGAGAAAATTATTGCCAAGCAAATCGAAAAAAACAACCAAAGGAATATGGCGAGACAGTTAGCATCTTATGCTACAGTTTATGTAAATGATGCTTTTGGTACGGCTCATCGTTCCCATGCATCTACAGCTATTATGGCAGATTACTTTAATAGTGAACATAAACTTTTTGGTTATTTAATGCAGAAAGAAATCAGCTCTGTAGAGAAAATATTGAAAGATACCGTTCGTCCTTTTACTGCTATTATGGGGGGATCTAAAGTTTCGTCCAAGATCGATATTATCGAAAACCTACTCAATAAAGTAGATAATTTAATTCTCACAGGAGGAATGACCTATACTTTTGCCAAAGTAATGGGAGGTAAAATTGGAGACTCTATTTGTGAAAATGATAAATTAGAATTGGCTTCAGACTTAATTCAAAAAGCAAAAGACGCTAAGGTTCGTTTGGTATTGGCAGTAGATGCTAGGATTGCCGATAGTTTTAGTAATGAAGCTCATACACAGATAGTTGCAGTAGACAAAATCCCAGATGGTTGGATGGGATTGGACATTGGTAACGAAACAGAAAAAATCTTTACTAAAATAATAGAAAACTCTAAAACAATTCTTTGGAATGGGCCTACCGGCGTATTTGAGTTTGATAATTTTTGCAAAGGCTCCCGTGCTGTAGGAGATGCTATTGTGCGTGCTACTCAAAAAGGAGCGTTTTCATTGGTAGGAGGTGGGGACTCTGTTTCTTGTGTCAATAAACTTAAAATTGCGGATAAGGTAAGTTATGTATCTACGGGTGGTGGTGCTTTACTTGAATTTATAGAAGGGAAACAACTACCGGGTATTAAAGCTATACGTGGGTACTAAATATTGAGTTTTAGTAAACAAAACAAAAAAAGAATAAGTGATATAAATGATAATTGAAGAAAGAAAAATACATGTGTTTGTAACATGCTTCGATAAAGAATTGAGTCAAGAGAATTAATGAATAAGATTCCAAATCTTGTTATTAAAGCAAACATTTTCCTTTTCTATCTTTGAAGACTTTGAATATAAAAAATATATCAATTATTGCAATAATAATGTGAGATGTTCTCCTATGTTTAAATAGATATTTCCAATTCGTCGTAAGCTATGCGGATAGCTGGGGGTAGTTTTTTTTGGACATCTTCATGCAGTCCAAAATCGTGACATATATGTGTGAGATATGCTTGATCAGGTTTAATGATATCGATATATTTTAATGCTTCCTTTATGTTAGCGTGTGTAGCATGTGACTTTTCACGTAATGCATTAATAACCAATACAGACAATCCTTTCAATTTCTCAAATTCTGAATCTGGAATAGTTTTTAAGTCTGTTAAGTAAGCAAACTTATCTATACGATAGCCTAATATTGGTTTTCTTCCATGTAATAAGTTAATTGGAATGATTTTTATTCCTGATATATCAAAAAAAGATTCATTTTTTTTGATAGAATGTATTCTCAAATTAGGAATACCTGGGTACTGTTGTTCATTATAATTAAAAATATACGGCAAACGCTCCTTTAATTTGATAGACGTGTAGTAATCAGTATAGATATTCACTATCCGTCTATTTCTGGTAAAACAACGCAAATCGTCAAGTCCTCCTACATGATCGTAGTGTTCATGAGTAATTAAAACACCGTCCAATCGATCAAATGTTTTTTTTTTAAAAGTTTCTAATATTTGCCTATAGAAATCCGGACCGCAATCAATCAGAATGTATCTACTTTCTATTTCTACTAATACTGACGAGCGAAATCGTTTATCTTTTTTGTCTTCAGACAGACATACTACACAATTACAACCAACTTCAGGGTTTCCCGTAGAGGTACCTGTCCCCAAAAAACGTATTTTCATTTCAAATTTCAATAAGTTTATTATAGTAATATCAAATAAAACATACAGAGAAAAAATTTTCTATTCTTAACTCTTGCTCTGTATATTTCTTAACTTCTTTTCTTTCCATAGAAAAGCAGAATCAATAAGTTCTTCTTTATAGAAGAACCCTCGTCTAAACAATAGTTTTCATAATTTTAAACATTGCTTATTGTTTTTAATGGAACTAATAATAGAAATATAATAAATAATTAAATTTCAGTCAATCTTGTCCTTTTTTAATTTTATCTGTACTGCTCTTTGCACATACCATACGGTCTTTGCCGGAAATATCTTTGAATAACTCTACGTTTTGATATCCTTTCTTTTGAAGCATAGAAGAAACAGTTTGTCCGAAAAATGCATGGGTCTCAAAAAAAAGAAGTCCATTAGCAGTTAAATACTGCTTCCCTATATCGGCAATACGATCGTAAAAGATTAATGGAAATTCTTTGGGAACAAAAAGGGCTTGATGTGGTTCATAATGCAATATATTGGGTAATAAATTTTTTTTTTCTGAAATAGTAATGTAAGGAGGATTACTAACAATAACAGAAAAAGATGTTGGACAAAACTGAGTGAGAGGGGAAAAAATATCTTGTTGAAAAAAAATTACTTTCATTTCATTCATTTGGGCGTTTTGACGTGCAACTTCCAGAGCTTTTCCCGAAATATCTAAGGCATAAATTTTTGTATCCGGCAAATATTTTGCCAATGCAAGAGCAATACAACCTGAGCCTGTCCCAATATCAAGGATAGTACAATGAGAAAAATTATGTAACGCGATCTTTTTAATTATTAAATCTACCAATTCTTCGGTTTCTGGTCTTGGAATTAAAACATTCTCATTTACTACCAATTGTATACCATAAAATTCTGTTTCACCTAATATGTATTGTATTGGACGAAAACGCTTTAGATCATTAATTATTATTTCAATATGAATTATTTTGTTTATTGGCAATCGTTCATTTGCATTTTGCAAAAGAGTTTGTTTGTCTTTCTGACAAACAAATTTGAGAACTAACCAACTCAATGAGTAAGCTTCTTCAACAGGATATAAACCATGCAACCGTTCTTGTATATATTGCAAAGCTTGTATTATAGTTATTTTTACAAGTCTAAAAACACTCATTTTTTTTGAAAAAATGTTTTTACCTTTAACATATGGATCTTTGGTTTATGAAATAGTGATAATTCTATTATTTAGATACTTAGTTTTCATTATATGCCCTGACAGATTAAAATTCGAGAAAGACGGAGTGGTACACCTTCTCTAAACATGAACGAAATATAAAAAATTATCATAATAACTAAACCAATGTGAGGAATTAATACAATATTTTTTTATTTCCTTACACGAAGATTTATATTAAAAGCAAAATGTCTAATAAACTAATGAAAGAACTGATCGATACAATCAGACTTCCACAACATATTGCTATTATCATGGACGGGAATGGGAGATGGGCTCTAAAAAATGGTATGAACCGTCTTCAAGGTCACCAAGAAGGAATTATTTCTATCCGCAAAATTGTAGAGGTATCTAGTAAAATTGGTATTGAATACTTGACTATTTATACTTTTTCCACTGAAAATTGGGATCGTCCCATTGAAGAAATCAGTGCTTTGATGGATTTGATTGTAAAGACCGTTCACCATGGAACAAACGATTTAGTAAAAAACAATATTCGTCTTCAAGTAATCGGAGATACTAAACGCTTGTCGCAAATAACCCGTGATAGTCTAGGTATTTGTATTGAAAAAACTGCTCAAAATAGTGGATTAACACTAACATTAGCTCTTAGTTATTCATCTCATTGGGAAATAACTGAAGCTGTTAGAAATATAGCTTATAAGGTAAAGGGCGGAGAATTAGACCCTGAAAACATTGATGAAAAAATATTCTCAGCTTTCTTAGCAACGAATAATATCCCATCCCCCGATTTATTAATCCGGACAGGAGGAGAGTACCGCCTTAGTAATTATCTACTATGGCAATTGGCATATACAGAACTTTATTTTACTCCTATTTGCTGGCCAGAATTTAGAGAAGAAAATTTTTACGAAGCCATTTATAATTTCCAAAGAAGGGAAAGACGTTTTGGTAAAACCAGCGAACAAGTAAAAGAACAAAACAAATATTAGTTTATAATAGAGGTATGGTGATCTTCTGCTTTTCGAGCAATTTCAAACATTAAGGCAGAGCTTCGATTATATGCTGGATACTTAATCAATGCTTCTATGATTTCATCATCTGCCATTTGTTCCACTGATTTGAATACAAATGGCTTAGGTATCGCTTTTCTACCTAGGCTACGGGCGATCCCTTTGCCATAATATTCATCTATTAATTGTATTTCCTCAATATTTTTTGCTTCCATTTCTGCGGAAAGCATATCTATCATCGGGATACTTTCTTTACCAAAACCTGTAGCCAATATGGTTACCTTTACTTGATCATTTAACGTATCATCTATAGAATATCCCCAGATTACCTCAATTCTTTTGTCAAATCTACTCATAAAATCAGTAACCTCATTCATTTCATTCATTTGCAATTCTTTTGCGGAGCTACAATAAAAATTGAATAAAATTTTTATTGCACGAAATATATCGGTATTATTAAGTAAAGGGGAATTTAAGGCATCTTCACAAGCCTTACTTACACGATTTTCACCTGTTCCAAATCCATTACTCATAACAGCTACTCCTCCATTTTTCAATGTCGCTTTTACATCGGCAAAATCAAGATTGATGTGTCCTGGAATAGTTATAACTTCAGCGATACCTCGTGCTGCTGTAGTTAAAGTACTGTCGGCTTTCTTAAATGCATCGCGAACACTCATTTTACTGTGAATGTCTAGCAATCTTTCGTTGTTGAGGACTAATAAAGCGTCTACATTATTACGCAATTCTTCCACACCTTTTAATGCTTGGAGTATTTTAGGCATTCTTTCAAATAAAAAAGGAATTGTCACGATACCCACAGTGAGAATATCCATCTCTTTTGCTGTCTTAGCAATAATAGGAGCAGCTCCAGTACCAGTTCCACCTCCCATTCCAGCAGTGACAAACACCATTTGAGTCCCATCACTCAACAGTTTATTTATATCCGAAATACTTTCTTCGGCAGCTTGCTTCGCTATACAAGGATTATTACCTGCTCCTAACCCTTTAGTAATATTTTTTCCTAATTGAATTTTAACAGGGACTTCACTTTCTATTAATGCTTGGTTATCAGTGTTACACAAAGCAAAAGTTACATCCCGAATGCCTTCTTTATACATATGAGTAACAGCATTTCCACCACCACCACCAACGCCTATTACTTTAATTATTGCAGGCTGTTCTATAGGAAAATCAAAACCCATTAAAACATCTTCCATAATTTTCTCAAATTTATATTACATGCATATATTTTAATCATCAAAAATTGTTCTTGACAATTTGCCAAATAAACTCTCTTTACGTTTAGGCGGAGAAATGAGTTTTTGTTGTTTTCCTTCTTGCAATAGTGATGATTCTTCACACGTTTCTTTGGCACAATTATCTTTACTCAAAGCTAATAACCCTAAGATACAAGCATGTGCATGATTTTTAATATTTGCTCGACGAACTTGTTTTCCTATTTGTTGAGATAGTAATTTATCCAAATTCTTTAATAGAGAAGCTCCACCCGTAATAATTATACCTTCATCTAACATAGGTAAGCATCCAGACTGTTTTATTTGTTCAACGATGTTAGTAACTATCTCATTGACTCTTGCTTCAATAATCGTATCTACTAACTGTTCTTTTTTAGAATAGTCTATCAAAGCATTCCCATCATTGATTTTCAATGTTTCAGCTTCAGATTCTACAATACCCAAACAACAAAGATCTTTAGTAATAACACTGCCTCCCAAAGGAATAGTAACCAAATATTTTAATCGTTCTTCTCTATAAATAGAAAGATAAGTTATTCCAGCACCAAATTCTATTAAAGCACATCCTCTTCTCTTATCTTTACTGGTAAGCACTGCTTCAGCAGTAGCTAATGGAGAAATAAAAAAACCTGCAATTTCTATTCCTGCCTTTCCTTCTATACTCTTTTTCAAAAGATTTTTTAGCGAGGGACGACCTAATATCAATTGGTATTTTGTTTCTATTTCTTTACAATACATATTCTTAGGGTTTGTTTCTAACTTTCCATCTAAAAAATATTCTGAAAAGACGATTTCCAATACCTCTATTAATTCTGACATATGCTTGCGGCATTCGTCTTCAAGATGTAGAAGAATATCACTGGTGACTAATCCATTTATCTCTTTTTTTACTGAGTAATATTCTGCTCTCAATGACTGTCCGCCAATACCCACATATACCTTTTTTATACCTGAATTTAAACTGTGACTTAGGCCATTTACTATTTTCCGAACTATATTGGCAGTATCATCAATTTTGTAAACACAACCACGGCGAATACATGTGCCTGAAGGAATCTGTTTTGAATCCAAAATTGAAATACCTTCATGGGTTTTTCGTGCTGCCATAGCAAGTAGCTTGGAAGTTCCCAAATCCAACGCTACAACATAATGAGAGTGTCCTGTATTATTTAATTTTTCGTGCATACTATTTGATTCCTATATTTTAAATTGATAATAGAATAGCGATTCCATCCCAGTACATTCAATACTTTTTTATAAAAAAAAATTAAATTGTCGAGTTTATTTTCAAAATTTTTCATTTCTCCTAATACAATTCGATAATTTCCTAAACGAGGGATTAACTCTATTTCCAAATCGTTATTTACATATATCTGTTCTATTTGAGCATTCCAAAACTCATTTTTCTGTAGAAAAACTGCCAATGGATACAACTTTTCTATAGCGAATTTTTCATCAAAAATTCCACTTGCTAGCGGTACACAAACGGCAAAACCAACTGGGATAGATATTATCTTTCGATCGCTATCTATATAGTAATCAATATTATTCGAAATAATTCGTAGAATAGGTATCCGTTGATATATTTTTATTCGTATCGCAGAACTAATAGTCTTATATACTTCCGCTTTCTTTATAAATCCATGTTTTTCCAAAGTTTTTTCAATAGTTTTAGTATTTATCTCTAACATGTTTTTCTTGATAGGATCCAGTTTCTTTTCTTTAAGAAAAGAATACACTTGCATTGTACTCACGTATGAAACAGTATCATTCCCTGCTATATCTACTACTACTTTAGTACACTTCTCTCTATTTAGATTTGGATTTATGAAAATAACTATAAAAATAAAATAAACTATCAAAAGAAACACGATACCAATATGTATAATCTTTTTTAACATTTTTTTAAAAGTAGAAAAAAGAAAGATTAGAGTAAAACTTTATCAAAAAATAAAGGTTTAGTGCATATTGTAAATATTTTTTAGCTTTATTATGTGTCTGATATAATATTCTGTATTTCAACATTTTATAAAAGTTTCTTTATATCTTCTTTATATGTTTGTATGGTAGTTTCATAGGTATTCTCTTTCAATTCACAGGAAATATGGATATACATATATATATCATACCTTGCATTTTTTATAAAAAATGCAAAGTATCGTTACATTAGTAAACCTTACTTAATCCCAATTAAATAATTTCTATCGTGAAATTATGTTGAAATTGTCATTGTTTTCGTCGGTTGGCTAAGAATTCATCACATTTAGACTTTTTCAATTGTTCAATTCATAAAATAAATCGGAAAATAAATCGGACGAAAAATGTGAACTTTTATCTTAGAAGTATTCCAATACTTTATATTTCTTGTTGAGTTTGAATACATTCTTCTCTAATTAAACGAATACGTGGTAACGTAACATATACATTGAAGTCTTTAACCTTTTAAGAACCATACTCTGTATTGCTAATACATCCTCTATTTTAAACTTTAAAAGTTTTGTACCACTTTTCAGTAACTCTCTTCGAATGGGAATGGATTTCCATTCGTCATACACAGTAGGGATTGGTAGGAGAGTAAAAACATAATAAGTTTTTCCTCCTCCTAAATTAAAGTTTCCACCATCTTTAAATCTTTAAAAAAAAATATCAAAAAACAGTATCTTCGCAGAAATATATAAATAAGCTTTTTTCTTCTATGAAAATTCTCATTTATCAAGTCTTAGTCAGACTCTATGGAAATATAAATCCTAATCCTGTGCAAAATGGAAATATTGAAGAAAATGGATGCGGTAAATTTAATTATTTCACTGATTCTTGTTTACAAAAGATTCGTAATGAGGGTTTCAATTACATTTGGTATACCGGTGTCATAGAGCATGCGACGCAGACAGATTATAGTAAATACGGCATTAAGAATAGTCATCCTACTATAGTAAAAGGGAAAGCAGGTTCGCCGTATGCTATCAGGGATTATTATGATGTTTCTCCTGATTTAGCAGAAAATGTATATAGAAGAATGGAAGAGTTTGAAACGCTTGTACAACGTACTCATCGGGCAGATTTGCGAGTTATCATAGATTTTGTTCCAAATCATGTGGCAAGACAATACTTTTCTGATGCAAAAATTAAAGAATACCCTGATTTTGGTAAATATGATGCATTGGCATATTCTTTTCATCCTCATAACAATTTCTATTATCTCTTGGATCAACCTTTTGGTCCTCAATTTTCTCTTTATGATGACCAAGGTAATTTTTATGGTGAATTTCCTGCAAAGGTAACTGGGAATGATTGTTTTTCTTCAACTCCAAGTTGCAATGATTGGTATGATACTATTAAACTAAACTATGGAATAGATTATCTGAATGGGAGAACAAAACATTTTGATACAGTCCCCTCTACATGGCATAAAATGTTAAGTGTTCTGCTATTTTGGGCAAGAAAAGGTATTGATGGATTCCGTTGTGATATGGTAGAAATGATACCAGTTGAGTTTTGGGCTTGGGTGATTCCAAAAATAAAAAAAGATTTCCCTCATATAATTTTCATTGCTGAAATATACAATCCTGGTAATTATAATGATTATCTATGTCAAGGACATTTTGATTATCTCTATGATAAAGTGGGAATGTACGACGTTCTTCGTGGAATTATTACTGAAGGAAAGCCAACAAAAAACATTACTAATGCTTGGCAAGCATTAGGTGGAATACAAACTAATATGCTGAATTTTTTGGAGAATCATGATGAACAGCGCATTGCCTCTGATTTTTTCGCTGGCGATGCTCGCAAGGGTCGTCCAGCTTCAGTTGTAGCTGCTACTCTCAATACAAATCCTTTTATGATCTATTTCGGACAAGAATTAGGCGAAAAAGGGATGGATAGTGAAGGATTTAGTCGGATAGATGGAAGAACCACAATCTTTGATTATTGGAGTTTGTCTGTATTTCGACGTAAACCATCTGAAGAACAGGAAAGATTACGGAGATACTATACTAAAGTATTGCAATTATGCAATAAAAACAAAGCCATTAATAATGGTAAATTCTTCGATTTAATGTATGTCAATAACCATCTCACCAGACAATATGCTTACTTGCGTTGCAATCAAGACGAATTGCTACTGATAGTTGTTAATTTTGACGGAGAAAAAGTAGAAACTGATGTTTTTATTCCTTCGCATGCTATGGATTATTTTGGAATAGTAGGAACTATCTATGGGAGTAAAGAATTGCTAACGAATGAAATACGTTCCTTAGATTTGCAAAGAGACAAGCCTTATCATGTTTGCATTAAGGGATACGATGCAGAGATCATATCCTTTAGTCTAATATGAAATAAAAAGATTTATCTAAAATTATTGTCTATTGAATTGATTCTTTTTTTTCATAGTAATCGATAAATGAACGAATGACAAATCTATTGCCACCGGGTGTAGGATAATTTCCTGAAAAATACCAATCACCATTATGATTTGGACAAGCTTGATGCAAACTGTCTAGAGTTTGGTAAACAATGATAACTTCGGCCTTTATACCTTCTGGTCTAAGAAGTTCAGTAATTTTACTGGCTATCTCTTCATAATCAAAAGGAAGATAAATGTCTTTTACATAGTTAACAATTTGTTTTTCAGATAAAAAGAGTTGTTCCTTGCATTTTTGATAAGTCTCATCTATGATATGATGCATACCTCGTTCTTTTAACAACGCAATAGCTGCTCTAAAAGCTACAAATTCATCCATACGACTCATGTCTATGCCATAGCAATCGGGGTAACGTACTTGTGGAGAAGAAGACACTATCACAATTTTTTTTGGTTCTAATCTGTCAAGTATATTGATAATACTTTGCTTTAATGTGGTACCACGAACAATACTATCATCTATAACAACCAAATTATCTTTTTGAGGATGGATTGATCCATAAGTAATATCATAAACATGGGCCGCCAAACTATCTCTATTATCGCCCTCAGTAATGAAAGTTCGTAACTTGATATCTTTAATCGCCACTTTTTCTTGGCGAATTTTTGTAGATAAAATTTTATCTAAATTTTCGTCTGTTATCTTGTGGATGTTTTTTACTTCTTGTTTTTTTTGCTTATTAAGATAAGCATCAAAACTTTCCATCATACCATAAAAAGCAATTTCTGCTGTATTTGGGATAAACGAAAAAACCGTATTTTTCAAATCATTATCTATTGCTTTAAGAATAGGATTTAAAAGCAATTTACCTAACATTTTTCGTTCTTGATATATATCTTTATCTGACCCACGAGAGAAATAGATGCGTTCAAAAGAACAAGGACGTACATTCGAAACCTGTTGAATTTGTTCAAAATAGACCTGTCCATTTCGTCTAACAATGAAAGCTTGTCCTGGAAGGAGTTCTTGTACATCTTCTACTTTTAAATTCATAACAGTTTGAATAACAGGTCTTTCCGAAGCAATTATTATTATTTCATTATCTTTATAATAGAAGGCAGAACGGATACCTTGGGGGTCGCGAAAGGCAAACATATCAATATTGCCGGTTGCTCCGCAAACAACATATCCACCATCCCATTTTTTTACTGTATTTCGTAATACACATCCTAAATCTATACTATCAGCAATCTTTTTATTGATTTCCTTTTCAGACTTAAATTTTTCATATAAAACTTGTATTTGATAATCAAGATAGCTTCCTATTATCTCCAACATCATTAAAGTATCGGAATAAAGACAAGGATGTTGTCCTTTAGAAATTAAATCTTCAAACACCTCATCTAAATTGGTAAGATTGAAATTACCACACAACATTAAACTTCCCGAACGTCTATTATTGCGTCTTAAAAAGGGATGAATATATGAGATACCCGAATGTCCTGTAGTACTATATCGTAAATGTCCCATATAAAGCTCTCCACAGAAAGGGATTTCTTCGTAAGGAAGATTTGAAGGGGATTTATCTATAGCCTTGTATGCATTTTGAAAAATCTCTTTTATTGCATTGCTCCCTATAGCTCTTTCTCTAAAAATATATTCGGTCCCGGGCTTAGCGGAAACATTTATGCAACCAATACCTGCACCTTCTTGCCCACGATTATGCTGTTTTTCCATCAAAAGATAAAGTTTGTTCAATCCATATTGCCAAATTCCGTATTTTTCAACGTAATATTCTATTGGCTTTAATAAACGAATCAAAGCAATTCCACATTCATGTTTGAGATATTCCATACAATAACTTTAATTTATAGAGAGAAAGAGAAATTACAAGAAGCTATGAAAGTAGCAAAATAATTTATACACTTAGCTAGATGACAGCACGGATTCCAGAATTGGTAGATGTATCAGCTTTGAGTGGACTGACGAATATTTCTTCGTGCAGATTTCAGTTCTTTTCCCAAGTGTATACTCGCGTAAAAGTAAGAAATTAAAAGGAAATAATATACTGTATTTCAAATAATTGGAATTTTCTCCAATTTATCGTTTCTATCTAGGTGTTCAATAAAAGTCGATGACCAAAATTTTGTACAAGGACATGTCTTTGTTAGAAGAAATTATAAGCCATAGTAAAGCCTTACTATTAAGGCTATGAGAATTTCAAAACAAGGGGGACTTTTATTTTTTTCCTACTGCAGATTATAATTTTGCGATTTTAAAGATTTTACATTCTGAAATACAGAATGTCCCAACCTGTTGTCGGGATTTGAATAAAATAAACTAATGATATTAGGAAATTAGTATTGTTGTTTCTCTGAATAAGGATCTATTATTTACTCTGACTAGCAACACTCTGCCAGGGAATGGCAATTTGGATAATTTTATCCATTCCATTCCAGAATAATCACTACAATTTATAGTCATTCTTCTCTATACAGGTGTATATCTGTGATTCCGGTCTTGCCCTGATGTATCCGTTAATAGAAAAACCAACTTTCAATAAGTTATCCCTGTGCATTCAATAACTCAAGGTTCTCAACAATCTACAACTGAATCCCTTTATTTCTTTTGCGTATTCTTTCCATGCTGTTTTCAAGTCTTGAACACCACTTGCCCTGACTGTGTGGAATTTTACGATTTACATAGAATAAATTGGATTTGATTTTACCTCCGTCAAAAAAAAGAGCAACGATTGCTTCCTGAAATCAAAGACCTACTGTGTTCAACGCAGGCATCTTTAATAATTACCTGCTAAAGATAGAATATTTAGTTTATTAGCAAACACATTCCGCTGCTCGCTATAAAAGTGTCTCAAATCTCTTAAGTCTGCTTTCTGCTTTTCACCCTCAATAATTTCAATTTCGTCGCTTGTTTCCTCCAGCATACTGTCCAGTTTAGTTACAATAAAACGGTAAAATCCGAGAGTAATAAATGCACTGAAATCTTTTATTCCGTCTGCGATGAATGCTGAATACTCTATTGCTTTTATATACAAGTTCTGTCTGGCTTTCCGAAGCATTGAATCAAAGATACCATCAAATTCATTCTTCAATATTTCCATAGCCAAATGCTCACCAAAATCTGTCAGTTCATCCAAGCCTGTCAATATTCGTTCTGGCTTCTGTGTAGGATTTAATACTTTACCCCTTTTATTGATCTCACATTTATATACCATAAACTGTGTATCTTTGCACTGTCCGGCATACAACATATCGAGCATGTGTTTGTAATTACTGTCAAACTTTTCGGCTTCACTCCGAAACTGCGTTTTCATTTTCCCAAATTAGATTAATTTTACACACAAAGAGAACTATAAAATCAGTTTTTGACTTAATCTGTATATATGAAATGCTTCCTCGCATCCATTCAATGCACCTGTTTTGCTATAGCAATCTAGCAACAGAGCTAGTGTATTTTGTTTCGCGCAATGTAGTCAAAATATATGATATTATTATTATTATTATGGTACAATACAATATGATATTTCCTCCTGATACAATTCCATGATCTTTATTTTATTGTCTCAAGCGTACTTTTGTACAACTATCATAATATCCTAAGCCAGTAATAAGAATCGTTCTTCTTTGTCTCATCGCTTACGATATTGAATTTGATTTTCTATATTCTGTGACCAATATGTTCGAACTCTATATGATAATCTATATGATAAATGGAACAGTTTTTTCTACTCTTCCTGATCTGTAGCTATATCTTGTGTTGTAGTATTTATTTCCATAACATCTGTTTCCATGTTCGTTATTATTTGGATTAATGAGTATACTTTGTATTGTGATGAAGTTTTTCCCTAAACTTACCAAGCCACTTCCTCTGTCTGTCCAATGGAATACGCAAATCTCCTCTGATTAGAAAAGGAATAACTTCAGGCTTGTGCATCTGTTTGAGGGACTTTCTTCTTTCTTTTTAAGTCATGACGACCACGTTTGATTAACTCTTTTTCTATGAGCCAGCATATGGCATTATTCCATTCATTTTCTTCAGGAGGGAAAAGAATTCCCTGCTTTTGACAATATATCTTCTTTAGATCTTCCAGATCCTGTTTATCGAAGACCTTGCCTTGAACAGCAACCATTCTTTTGCCAATATCTACCAATAATTTAAAATCAATTGAATCTTTTTTCCTATTTATCTTTCTTTTGTCCATGGTGAAAAAATGCTTTAACAAAGCATAGTATAAAACATTGATTATAATGGGATTGAATGACATGAATAACAAAAAAGAGAGGGACAGAATTGCTTCTGTTCCTCTCTACATAAAAATCTAAACTATTTAGCATGTTATGAAAAAATTCGATGAAGATATATATATTTGAAGAACAGAGAGATCTGTGTTAGATAAATTTAACATAGCATAATATAAGAAAGAATATAAATTTATTATGGAGAAAGAAAAATGCCCTAAAGAAGTTCCATGTAAGGACGATCCTTGTAAGTGCAATTGAAAGTAAAACATTCGTTAAATTCTAGAGCTATGAATATGTCTGTATCGGCGAAAGCCAAGAAGCTGCTCTTAACAGCCGTGCTGTCTTGTGGTGTCTTTTTTGCCAATGCTGAAGTATGGCAGGCAATCAAGGACATAGCATCTACAGTGTATATATTGGGATAAACCAGACAATCTAACCCCTCCAAGTAGACTAATGAGAATAAGAAAGATACTAAATGTACTAAAATTTTGGTGGGTGTTGCTCCCTGTCGTATATATGGGAGCAGCAGTTGCCTTGATGTTTGAATTTCACATATTATGAAGAAACTATATCGTCACTAATAATAACCCTGTTCGTTTTGGGTGGCTTTGCTTATCACTTGGTAGTTGAAGAATTAAGAGCACAAGAGGGGCTTGTACGGATCCCATGGGAAAATCTTTCTGATTTGCTGATGGTGCGTTCATTATTAAGACAGACGAAGAAGCCTACAGACATATTGGTTCATCAAAGGAGAAGAGTGATTGTCCAGATATAAAAAATGGAGATAGAGGGGGTGTGTATATACCTCCCTTGAGATTTGTACGAATTTAGCAGCACAAAAATTAATCTAGAGAGATCATTTAAATTATGAAAAGTACATCTTAACTTCATTGATCATAGTGATGACTGTTCCGTTAATAGCAAAATCTAGTCCGCTATATAACTCAAATGAGAAAAAAGCGAGCTTCCTACATATTATGATGGATGGTGGTATGCCAAAAGTATTGCAGGAGACATACTATTGGTGTAGAACATACGTGGCTATTTATGGTACCTATAAATCTACTAGATACCTAGTGAAAGGCTTGATCTGTCATTTTATGAAGGAACCCAATACCTGTACCAGAGAAAGAGAAATGAGAAAGATGCTAAACGTACTAAAATTTTAGTAGGTGTTGCTCTCTGTTATCTATATTACGGGATCTGCAGCCCTAATGTTTAGATTTAGTATACTATGAAAAAGACACTATCACTATTATCAGTGATCTTCTTCTTTGAATGAAAATAAAGATTGTGTTTCGTTCTACGCTCACACCCGCGATGATGGAACAGTTCAGTTACATGTGCAAGGACATAGCTAGCGTTACTCAAAGTTATCATCTGGACTGTGTGCAATAGGTAGAGAACGTTGTAGATGTTACCTACAGCATCTATACCGTACCAACAGACAAAGGAGGGAGAGCAAGAGTAAAGCAGGGGTGAAGTACAACCAAACCGGTATCACTGAAACACATGTCTATGGACCATGACTAAGTCATGTAATAATGGAAGGAGTTAAATTAGAGAAGCATCTAAAAAATAGCAGATGCAGAGCCTGTGCTAACTTCAGAGTAGACGAATGTCTAATCGATTTTATAACTAATAAACACTAACGATCATGAAGTCTAAAAGAATTCTGTATTATGTAGTTTGTGCAGCTTTTGCTATTAGCGGGTTCCTATTCAAAGGGAATAAGGCTAAAGCAATGAAGAAAGAAACTACAAATAATATTATCCTAAGGATGGGAGGTGATGCACAAGACAATTGGAGTCCTTCACATTCCTCTCACTCTTCGCACTATTCCCATAGTTCTCATTACTCACATTATTCAGGTAGATGAATATGAAAAAATTAATGCTTATCTTGATGACAGTTATGAATTTCTGGGGAATACCATTTGTTAATCCCTTCATTGTGAAAGCACAACATGCTGCTTATGAAGATAACTACATACAAGTCCCCTGGGAAGATCTCCCAGATGGAACTAGGTATAAAATAGAACCTGTACCCGATTCGTGTTATTTTACCAAAGGAACAGATGACTATCCGGGCATAACAGAAAAGGACTGTGTGTGGATTGATAGATAGAATAGTCCTTCTATACACGAAGCGAATGGAAGAGAGATTTATCCTCCTCTAAGACATAGATAACATATAACTTTATAAATAAATAAATAAATAGCTTATGGTAATAAAAGAGAACTGGTTCCACGACGTAAAGTGTGAAAATCCAGCAGAGTAGATGATACGCCAGATATTATAATAGGACACATCATAATATAACTATGAACATGAAAAAACTAAGAATCACGCTACTACTTCTCTTCAGCATAGCATGCTGTGGAGTAAAAGCAACGGATATTCAGATAAAATTCGTCCGGGTATTATAATAGTATTAATATCTATCTAACTGATCTATATGGAGGAACGGATGGTTATTATTTCAGCGTCAGCGATAATAATGATACAGCAACCTGTTCTGATGCCTGTAACCATACCGATGGCAATGTGAGGATTATTTGTAAGGATATAGGAGGGATATCTCAGAGAGCTATCGATGCTGTTGCCATTATAAATAATATTGTCTCTGGCTTGAACGCCAAGGGATATACTCCAGTAAACAGAGGAGGGACACAGAAGAAAGCATGGGTTGAATATAGACAGAGCAATATATCGCAAATAGTAATCGATTAAAAAACTTATCAAGGTGATCTGAATATTGCATTGTTCTATCCCTCAATACAATGCAAGTATTTTTATCATCTCCATGCAAACATTTTAATGAGATAATATTTTATCTTTTCGTTTCGTTCGCAGGAAAGTCAGCAAACTCTTTTCTGTTCTTCTTGTTTTTTTTAGATAAATAGTTTTTAGATAAATAGCTATTCCACTATAATTAAATCTTAAGTATAAATGAAGAAAATCTTTTTGTTGCTATCGCTCATTCTAGGTATGGAAGCAACTTTTCCATCCGTTAGTTCATCCTCCCCTGATCAGATGAACGCTACAGAAAAAAGTCTTGTAAAAGATAATTCGCAAGATTCTCAAGCCACTCTAGCTTTGATCTATAAAGAACTGAACAGTATACACTGTGATATTGAATCTGCCAAAGATGCCATAAAACTGAATTGGACTCTGTGGGGACTAGGTCTACTAACTATTATCTGTAGCATCGCAACAATTCATTATGCAAAAACAAAGTAACACAAGGATTAGCACCGGCGATATAGTTTCTAGCGTATAGAAAAGTACCGGAGAGACGAAAAAAATAGTCAAGAAAGTTTTCTTGCAATGTATATTGAAGAGATAAAACAGAAATTATTAGAAGGAAAATAAATCAATCTGAAGGACTTCCTATCTCTTAGCATTGCGGAGCGGACATCGAACCCCCTTCTGGTAACAGTCCTGCTTTCCTTATAGGGAAAGCAGGACCGTATAAAGCACATTCCTACAAAAAATACAAAGGTACTTTGAAAGCAAATGAGAAAGCCATACACAAGGGCATTGTAGCTAAAAGAATACTATCAAAGCTAATCTTCTAATGAACAAGCTCAGATCAGAGCAATTCAGACTGATGAATGAGAAGATAAATGGAAAAAATAAGGCTCACGACTACAAAATTATACAACTCCTCAATTTATAATCATACTACAATCGAGAATAAATAATAAATTAATCATTAAAACTACTATGAACCATTTAGAGATTTTTGCTGTGACCTTCGCTGGCTGTTTCTGTGCAATCTCATGTATGCTTGTACTTATACGAATAACTTTTGCCAGTAGCTTGCGTGAAAGGAAAGAAAAAACAAGAAATTTTCACGATTTCATGACGGAGACCCTAAAAGAGATCAAAGAGAAATGTAACTATCTAAAAAAAGATTAGGATACGGGAGAGGAATAAGATCGGCAATGGATAGGCAATGGTATCTTCTCGGCTGATAAGAAACAAAAGCATTAGCCAAAGATATCGGAGAAACTCCTAATGAACAGTATTATTAACTCGGAGTGTCCAATTAATTAAAATCTTAATTTGTTATACTTTTACTTGCAATAAATAAAAATATTAACGTGAAATACAAAATCCTATTAGTCTTCTCTATTATAGTTTTTGGAACACTTTTCTCCAACAAAACATCAATACCATTGCTCAGTCATATGGAGCTTTCCAAACGAATATATGACAATAACGATACGAAATATGAAGCTTTCAAAGCGAATATTGACAATATGAGAAGGAAGTGAATCGAATTTTAAATAAAAGGAATAGCCTACAAGAAGACAATGTGGATACATCCTAATAAAATAGATAACTATTCAAATCACCTATAATCTATACTATGGGCATATATCGGAAATGAACATCAATCGATGATTAGTCCCATGTTTGAATCATAGTTTTGTGGTGGCTCAAAGTAGATGTTTGTTTTTTTGTTTGAACTTTCCTTTCATCCACTGACAAATGGCGTACCGTCTATTCCAACAGTAAATCCATCCATAAAGCTTCAGTGAAGCCAGTAATGCAGAAACAACTATTGCTCCGGTATTATGATGGAGAGCTGAAAGGACCCCACAAGAGAAGTTGAAGCATAATTCTCTATCCCAACACTCCTCATATACTCCACAATTTGATAGATGATGATAAATGGGATATCTACTTTGATAAAAGTAGATGCCTTTGACATAATAAAATATGGCCTTCCATCGTAATGTATTAGTTTCAGGTCCTACGTAACGTATATATAGTTGATCTTATTTACCCTTGTTTTTCACTCTTTGTTTATATCATAAAATCATCAGCTATAGTAATCTTTTTTCCATAATGCATAGACCTTTCTAGCCCCCTTGCTGATAGAGAACCATTCATCACACTTTAAATTAGATGGAATAGAGGGTGTATTTGTGTAGATTTTAAGTATTCGACTTTTAGGCAGGAGTTATGACCCCAAAGCACACTCTGTAATAGAGCATATTGTTTTTCAGGAGAACTTATGCGACGGAAGATCTTAGGAAAATTGTTCATTCCATCGAATGAAATGCCCTTTTCACGGAAAGTTTTACAAGTCTTCTTAATATAGTCTTGTTACTAGCATATTTATAAGTCTTGATTTTGCACGAATCAGTATGTACTATACTGGGTTACAAAGGTACTGAATTTTATTGATTTTCAAACGAATTGCGTTGATTTTCAGAAGTCTTTATTCACTTAGAGTAGTAAGGAACAAGAAAAAACGTTACGTGGGAACAGGAAAGAACCATCACAGAAGGATCACTTTCTCTAGCAGGTACGTCTTTTTGACACCCTAATTACTTTCGGCTGCATCTATTATTCAATCAGTTTATGAATTAATTAATGATTAGATAATTCAATGCTTTGGGGGCTTATAATCCTATAACAAACACGGATAAAAATATCAATGTTAAAAATCGTTTCATTGTTCTAAACAATATATCGTATATCAGGAGTTTATCTGTTTTTTTGCGAGAAAACGATAATCCACGACCTTTTTTACTAGAACATCTATCTCTTTTTTGCCTAGATATCTGACTATAAAGTTTCTAATCTTATTCTCCTTTACCAGCCCTAGTTCTATTTTTTCTTCAACTTCTGGTAATCACACTTACCCAGCCCCAACTCACCAATCCACCAATGATACCTACTCCAATCTACAGGATCATGGAGGTGATATCATGTTTCACAGTTTTCATTGGATAAAAACTGAGTTTGAAACCTTGAGACAATATGATATGGATAGTAATGGAACTTTCGTTTCATCACCAAATATCAATGTAATGATTCTATCTACAGCTCAGAAACAAATCACAGAGAATAAAATAAGGGTTAATAATTTTTTCATTAGAATAATGAATATGATTTTTATGTACTGTAACATACAGGTCTTTCATATTTATACTTTCTGAAATGCATTTTTTCAAAAAAAAATCCAGCTTTACAGCTAATCAAGCCAACATTTTTTGTATATCGACAAATAAAGGTAAAACAAATAAATAAAACTTGTGTCCCCTGTAGGAAATGTTCTGTCTGTGTAAGGAAACAACAACTAGCCAATAAATGGAAATCCTTATGGAACAAACTGAGAGAAGAGATAGTAATGTTTCTAAACAGTGCTGAAACTTTTTTCTGTTTTATTTTTCTCCTACAACTAACACGTTCTGTTTTTTAGTCCCGACTTTATCTCCACACGTCCTCACACACCCATTACTACAATAGTACTTTGATAGTAAGCATCTGCTTTCCTATTAAAATGCCTCTCTTGTTGGTGTCCATTTCCTTCCCATATGTTTGCACCAACATATCATCAACTGTTGGAAGCCTTTCTTCTTTCTCCTCCCAAATCAACGACTTTTTTCATCTTGTTCTTATTGTTGTTCATATTCATATTTCGTAATTGGTTTTGTGTAATGCAAATACATGTGAATACTAGATTATCCTCATAATATAACAGTTAATATTCTAATATTCTTTTCTATGCTTTCATATAACCCGTTTTTATCTATGGATATATTAGCTTGCTTAAATACGAAACAGGCATCTCTACCAATATCGGGATATTCTTTATTGGAAACTTCTGTGATCTTCTCACATACATCGATTCCTTTTTCTTCTTCTACCCATTCTATCCAATTTTTTATTGCCTGATAACTTTCACTATTTGTTACATATATGTCTGGAATACGAAAAACGAACTCCCCATTATTTTCTGTGCTATAAGTATACTTATCGATACTATAGACTATATCGCTCTGTTCTATCGTTTCCCCTTCTGAATTGACTATTACTATTCCGATTTGACCATTTGTTGGTATATTTCCATATTTCCCTGACGTAAGCGTAAGGCATATCAATCCTAATAGTGCACACTTAACTATCTTCACAATTTTTTATTTGTAAATATTTACAAAGGCTACTGTCCATCCTACGAAATTCATCCTGCAAGTAGCAATACAAATTTAATACAAATATTGTGGTATTATTTCTATTTTCCTTAAGATTTACTACTATAAATGGTAAAAAATAAGTGTGTATCCCAATTATAAACGGCATTGTTTTAATGCATTTTAATACACTTCTCAAGTGCGTTTCTTTTATAGGAAGTGAAATCCTCTTTGGAAGTTAGAGAAAGTTAGTCTATAGTACTGGTATCAACCTTTTCCATAACCTTATCTTCTATCAATTTCCTTCTCATGATGAAGGACAACAACTACCAATCTAACAACTACTAATTTTTCGATATACCAAAAAGAAAAGAAAATCTATTTCTATATATAGATGTATCTATAAAAGTAGCAATTGGTAGTAAAATTTGACTTAAGTGTGGTCCTCACACTTAGGGAAAGGCTGTAAATAATTACAATATGTAGTGAAGTGTACAGTTTACTACAAAATATTACTTTCATAGAGTTATACATCGAATCATAAATTCGAGAAAAAATATAAGGAAGAGTTATCCAGTCGGTCTTTGAGAAATACAGAATGGTGTATTTAAAGTATTTAAATTGGAGGAACAATTGGTAATTATGTCGGCTCTTTTATTTACATTACGTGTAAAATCCGCCATGAAGAGACTGATTAGAAGACTGATTATATTGCTTGGGCTATTGGGATGTTTTGGCTTTCTGATTGATATAGCTGTTAGTGAAAGACATACAACACTCTGGTTTATTCTTTGTATAGCATCCATTGCAGGTATTGTACAGATAACGCTTGTGTGGATATCAGATACAAAGAAGAAAAGTACTAAGGAAAGTCAGAAAAGGGGAACTTAGAATAGATTTTGATGACAGCTAGTATTTGTGACAAATACGAAAAGAATGTAACTAACCCTTTAGGGGGCTTGGCAGCTTTGAAGGAGGAAGAAAACATTATACATAAGAAGAATTAAATGAATGATTTATAATATATTATAGATGGATGCATTGAGAGCGTTTCTCTTATTTCTCTCTGTGACTACTCTGTGGGGGTAAATGAAAGGACAATTAACAATTTTTTAATATAAAAAAGCCATTGTTTCTTTTCTATTGTCTGATTCTGCTATTTATAATGGCATCTGTGTCTTTGTGAAAAAAAATAGTAGTACAGAGCGTTGTATAATATTTTTCGAATGAATATGGAAAATAAAAAAGGAATTTGACATTGATCGCAATTGCCAAGTTAATTGCGGATTGAAAAGTGATTACTATCATGATTGCCTATATGAAGTTTGTTTTTTAATAAACACTAACCTCCATCCAGGTAACTCTCCATATTAATTTATAATACACTTTTTATCCGAATGATGGAGTAGTAATGGCTGATAAAAATGAACAGCAAATTAGTGGGGAACTATAATTTTATAGAGGAGATCGTTGGATGTATGATGGGATATCTGGTATTAATAATAATCTAACAGAAGAAGGATGTTTAGATGTTTAAAAGAGATGAAGAAAATTGCTAGGAAAATTGAAGATGGGAAAGTAAAAAAAACACTATCATTACAACCGGTAGGAAAAGATTTTTGGTTGTTTATTTATTGGGACATTGGGAGCGATAGAGAGCGATTGCCTTGTATCTCCTGTGTTTTATACGGCTTTTTTGATAAAAAAACTCCCGTAAGAGTTGCAGCGGAGAGAGAACAGGGGTATTAGCCTTTGTTTTTGCTAAGTGTTGAGATACAGTAAAGTGTGTCTATTTTTTATTTGATTCACTATTACGGAGTTTGTGTTAGCTTTATAGTGCTAGTAATTTTACTCTCCAAACAAATAAATTTCATCATTTGCTTTGAAAGTAAATTTTCACGAGCCGATCTCGTACATTTTTTCCTTTTTAAGGAAAAACCAAAGCCAAGCAATACGATATTTAGGTAGTTCAAGAGTAAGAATAATTCATTAGTGAAGTCTACATAAATCCTAAATAGAATAATTGGAATAACCATCTTTCTCCAAGTTATTTATCCACTTATTAATCTTGTAGAATTTGAGTATTCTCATAAACTTTTCATATACTTTTCCCAAAATTTGTCTATAAACAATCCCGTACTGATTACGTAAAAGCTTCATAGGTATTAATAATTTTTATTGGCTAAACACATCATACATGCTTTCCATAATATGCTTTCTTTGATATTCAGATCTATTATACCTTGTTGTCTGCTCAGGATATAGATGGTATATCATAACAAAACATTTCAGTGCGGTAGAAAGTCTTTATGTCCTAATACTCTTGCATATAGGCAATCTGTATGAGATTTTTTTCACAAAATTATTTTTCATAAAAGAAGGAGAAAGTAGTTTGTGATAAGTTTCTTAAAGCATTTATGACATTTGACTTATGCCTATTATTCCTAATGTTAATTGTGAAATACAGTAGAATAAGAAAATGATTATCTTTAAACTTTTATGAGAACTATTACTATGACTGAATTAAATTATCAAGAACTGTTTTCCAGTTTCTTGGAGGCGGTTCATGAGAAAATGAAAGAAACAGGAGAAGACAGACATGGACTGTGGGATTTGCATAGAAATCTTGGACATTATAGGGAAGACTTGCAGGAGAAGATGGATAAGATCTACACGAAGATATCCAGAAAGTGATGTTAAGAAATGAGACAAAACTAGAGTATACACCACGAAATAATGGTTGGTTTTGAATACGAAGCAAAAAAACTATTAACCTTAATCCTGTTGTTCATTATTTGTTTCGGGTAAAAGTTGTAGTTCCTACTCCAGTTTGGGAGTAAGAAAAATGGCAATGGCTTTGAAATAAAAATGTATTACATGGCTTTCCGTATTAACAGCCTGATACGTTAAACATAAAGATTAACTTATCATGAAAAGATAACTGAACCATTATGCTCTCTATCTACCTACTTTACTTACTATGAAAGTGGGAAGTTAGCGCGTAAAATTAGAATAGCCTGTCCAGATGTAACAGTGATGCCGAGCATGAGACAATATCCACTGCTATAATGGACAATATCCCTGCAGGAAAGAGAATATTTTGACCGCGTAATGTGGTTAACATTGTGTTCGGTAGACCAATGCAAAGATTAAACTGAAGTAGAACTATGATTATACGAAGGTATTATGAATTGAGATCTGGAGGAATGGAAGTAACTGTTGTCAATTCAGAATATAGTTAGTATATTGCCTTTCTATGTTCAACTGTGCTTGCAGTTTTTTATGTTCTAATATTTGGCTTCCATAGTCCGAAGTGAAGGGGATTGATATACGATAAATTTTAATTTTTTGAGAAATGAACAGAATTAATTTTTTTTGGTATTGTTCTCCATTCTGTATTCTGTTTGCAGTAAACGGATTTTGAGCTAAAGCAGTGAAAAAACGGGGAACCTCTCAATTCTTTTTTCACCCATAAGAAGAGAGTTGAGATCGGAGTGTCATCATCGTTAATGTCCATTTCTGGGCAAACCTTTTGTTAAAAAAGGGGTGGATTATGGATCTCTATAGCAGCAAACGAATACATGAAGTACTTTTTGAATACAATGTGTTTGCTCTCTACGAGAGAGAGGTGTAATGGACAAAGAATGGATCAGTTACGGGAGTGTGTTGGCTTTTCGTAATTTCTCAGAAGAAAAAAGTACGGGTGAATTTGGAATAATAGAAAAAACGCAAATTAACACTACTTCTGCTTTATGTAGGGTAGCTCATTAAAGTCTTGATTTTTATGAAAAAAATGCTTACTTACCTAAAGAACCCGCCTGTTTTTTTTCACCTTTTTATTCTATTCTTCTCCTTCTTAATCTGTCTGCTTAGAAAACTTTATTGTTGGGCTGAGGGAGAAACCTTTTTCGGATGGTATCAAATCCACCCTTTTCTCCATGTTGTCTTTATAATTTTTGTTCTTGAATGCATCTATCGTTTCCTTCCTTTTGCGGAAAGAAAAGGACTGATTGCATACTCCGAACTAACGTTTCTGAAAAGAGTTACTGGAGTTACGGTTGTTGTTTTATTTGTCTATGCTGTTTTTATTTTGTTTCAGATTGCTGTATTGAATGACTAATATTTATTCTATCGTCAAAACTGCCTTTTATTGATTTTTCTTTCCATTCTGCTCGAATCTATGCGATTTAAAGACTAAAATGCTGATTGATTGATTGATTGATTGATAATTAGCATAAGTTATGCTTCTATTTAACATAGAAGTTTTTTTATGTTTGGCGAAATTATACGAAGGGTAAATTAACAAAATGTCAACTTAGTTCGTTTTGAACTAAGATCCGTTTTCGGCCGGAACTTGGAATTACTTGGAATCATCTCTAATGGGTCATAGAATAAATATTTTTTTAAGCAAAAAAATCAGGGAATCGTGTTTTAACAAATCAAAAGCATTGTTAGAAACAAAAATCCATTCAATGCACATAATGAAAATGCATATAGTAATGATATGAGAAAACTGACAAATAAAGAGATTCTAGTAACAATTGGATTGATTGCATTATTATTGATTGCAACCTGCGCTATTCTAGTATGGCTTGGAAAAAGGACAAAAACGATTAAAGCGAAAGAATGTACAAGTCGATTTCAAGGGGATGGTCACACAACAATTATTTGCTAAATGTTATCAACATATATATGAACGAGATATATTTGAATGAGCATATATTATGTCCAATACCAATGTTACTACCAGAATATGACAAACACGGAACCGGTCATTGATTATATAGAGAGAAAATAGATATGATATATTTGTGTATGAAAAAGGTTTTATTATTGATAATTGGTGATTAATCCGTATACTTGCTGAAAAATCAAAAACCATGAAAAAATTATCGATGATCCTGCTGTTTGGTATGGTTGCGCTATGTAGTTGCACTGAAATTGAAGACGAGCTTATTCCAGTAGGTAATTTAACCATAGAAAAAACAATAGAAGTTCCTAATACACCAGCTAATAAACTGTATACAATAGTGAATGACTGGGCGGTTGGATTCTTTGCAAATTCAAATAATGCTGTGGAATTTAGAGACAAAGAGGAAGGTATAATTATTGGGAAATATCGTTGTAATTTTGATTTTGCGACTAAATCATCCCCAATGTGGCAACAAATATTAGTTAGGGTTCCTAATAAAGTTACTATGCCTGTTGAAATAATTACTAAGTTCACTGTTATATCAAATGATAATGAAATAAAAGTAAAAGTTGTACCAAATACAGATCTTTCTAATTACCCATTTTTGTTGAAAATGAACGAACAACAGCTATTATATGTATATAAATCCAGACAAAAATTGATTTTAGAGTATATGGACAATATGGATAACTTTATCCAGTCGCTTAAGAATTTTTTGTTAAAAAAATAAAAAATGCTTAAATATTACGGTTTTTTAATCGTATCCAAAAAATAAAATAATTGGTAAAAAGGTTTTTGATTTAATTCGTTTTTTCTTTGAAAAATTGTCCTTTTACATGGTAGCTTGTTTTACATGGTAGCTTGGAATTATGTCTAATAGATGTAAAAAAGATTAAAAATGAAATTCCCAAATAAAAAATGAAAACGAAGAGATTATTAGCAGAGATTATTAGCATTAGTTATACTTCTCTTTATGCTATGTGGAGTATCGTCAGGTAGTCATCAGTCGAGGACTGATTTTGTGTTGGTTTATGTTCCGTATGCGGATTTAATAATGTACGATTCATATAGAATGGATTCTAACATAGACGACAATAATAGTGCCAACTGGTATAAAAAGGGAGTTAAAGATCTTTCTGACATAAAAGATTCTACTCTTTTGTATGGAAATTACAATTTCCATGCTGTAAATCAGATTACACAATCAATGGACAACAAAAGATTAACAACCCATATTAGTTAACGTTTGTGTTGCTTATTACGCCTAATGTTCTTTTGGTCATACAATGTGACCAAAAGCATTAGACGAAGCTTCGTTGTATGTTGGAAATTGTGAAAAGGAGTGATGAATGCAAGGGTAAAAAAAATTATTTACTGGACAAAATGTATTAGTTTAGAGCAAGGCTGCGATTATTGATTGAAACAGGAACACGAAGCGAAAGTCTATTGAAAAGGAATAGATGGTGGGTGTGCATTGAAAGTGATATCTGACGCGTTTGTCTATACAACAAAATGCAGTATGAGGTGTCAAATAGTTTGACTGTCATTAATCAAAAATAATATGAGAAAGTTAATAAAGAAATAGATTTTGATATAATTGGATTGGTTGCATTTCTATCTGAACTTCTTTTGACATGTTTTAAGGCGTAATTTGGAAAGCTTTCTTCTTCTTTGGATTTTTTTGTATACTAACTTTGCCTCTTCATAATTGTTTCTAGGATGCTGGAATTATTCACGTTTCTTTTGCGTATTTTCCCAATGATTAATCCTGTAGTAAATTATGCATATTTCGAAAAACGATGCAAGCCATTTGAACAGAATGTAAATAATGACGGCGATATTATTCCAACTAAAATAAAAAGGGAAGGTGATATGAGAATATTTTGTCCAAAATATCATGTATTGTTTTATTCATTTAGATAGATTTTTAATTCGTAGGAACACTTTTAAGACCATAGACTCGAATAATACTAGAACAGTGAGATCAATTGGGAGTAATGTAAATTGTGTACGGTTATGGGACCTTATTATTCGTAAATATTGCCATGGAGTTGAGATAAAATAGATCTTCCTTATCTCTTATAATAGAACTTTGGGTCATATGTGTGTCCAATTAAATGAGCCATTTCTCATTTAATTTACGTGATTTACACACGAAAGAACTGAAAGTAAGGAAGGTAAACATTACATAATACAAAATTATTTTCAGTCTCATAGTCTTGTTAATTTACTTTTATTTTAATTTACTTTTATTCCTTTACTACGGTTAAAGAACTGTGTCACTTCCCTTTTCTGAGTACATTTGGCACATGCATTCAAAATCCCATGTAGTCCCATATGATGGGGGTTTCTAATGGACTATCATGATAGCTGGGTTTGAATGGTTCATGATCTTTTAGCTTTCTTACTTTCTATTCATATTCTTTCTTGCGTCTCATGCTTGTTATGTAGGCATGAGCGCGCCGAGCTTCTTTGTTATATAAAAATCTAGTCTATTCTTCTACATTAGCTAAGGCATCAAGAAAATCTGTCTTATTATATGGGGTCTAAATCCATTTTTCCCATCGTATGTAACAGGGACCTTTTACGTCATTAGAGACATAGTTAGGTATCTCTTTCATCTTTGATTCTATATTTTTGTTTTTATATAGAAGCATGTTGTAGGGCTCTTTCTTGCGATTTCTATCGCTGATAGCAGCAAAGAATTGATATGTGCATATATGCTAAACACCCTACTCTCTCTACCCATCAGCAGTGATAAATACTATCCTCTTCTAATTTTAGTGTTTGATAGGAGTTTTTAGTGTTTGATAGGAGTACTATTGTACTCATAATTTACGAAGTCTCTCAATCTCTCTTGGGTAAAAGGAGTTTTTAAATTGGTTGTCGTTATGGGTATCATTAAGGATAGAAGAGATATATTTATCTTTTGCCTCCTCCGCTGTTATATTTGTCAATACCTTTTTCAGCAAGTCAGTCGGTCGTCTCATAATCTTTCTCTTTACTTGCCGTAGAGCAGTTACTACGGAGAGCCGCAAATGTAACAAGTCTTTTCTTTCTCGTTTATAGACTCGTTTATAGAACAGGCATCCCAAGTGTCTTATCAATCTGGTGAGATTATCTATCCTTACATCCCGACTGTAATATTTCAACCGTTCAGATTTTTATCAATCCCCTAACTTTAGAGATTTTGATAGCCATCTCTTTTATCATACGCTCTATCCTCTTTACTTTACATTTACTTTATACAAGATGGAGAATTGCCCTTATCATAGATTTTCGTCCATTCACCTTACTTTTTTTCTTTCTCTTATTTCCATATTTTCTATCATCTAATCCAGTTTTTCCATAAACGCTTCGTTACAAGGGATACATTCCTCTTCAAGTGAATCATTTTCAGTTTTTTCAAAACGAACATTCATCTCTTCTTTGGTATATGTGTAGGATCTTTCTATATCTATTGTAGATTCCCAATTCAAACTTGTATCAATAGGCAACTGGTTTGCGTCAATCTTCAACAATATGTAATCTTTGTCGGACCTCCTTTCAATATCTTTCTTTTATTATTCCTATTCCCATCACTAATAGTATTAATTAATTGGAACGACTGATATTCAATGAAAATAGCGAAATAAAATTACAGACAAGCAAATCCTGGCTGTTTATTGTATAATTTACACTTACTCTGTTGTATTAAAGAGTGAGAAAACTACACAGGGGAAAAGAGGGGTGATGTAACTCAAAAATCGACTAATCTCAATTCTACTGTAAAGATCTTTGTCCACCTTAATTGATATTAATATTCATCAAACAGGATAAGGGTTGCTGGTTTGTTTGGACTTAAAAATATCTCAGGAGGAATTTACGGAAAAAAGGTTATTCCGGAGGCTAAAATGATGGATATATACCTCTTGTAGATAGGAAAGTTTTTTAACTATTCTAGGAAAATAGGATTATGGAAAGATTATTTTCTATACTTTCTTTTCGGTATTATTGTTTGATGGTGGAGTCATTTCTTATCTTATATCGTTTTTCTTGAAAAACGATACTGCTTGTTATGACATACAGAATGTCTAAGTGAATATATAACCCTGTTAAATTTTCAAATACCCCTTTGACTAACTTCATTGGAGAATACCCAGCAAAACACCGAGAAAGATAAACAGGAAGTTAGTAACTTGGACGAAGTAGAAGAACTGATAGAACAAAAATGTGATCCTTTGAAAGACTCCGTTTATCTGATAGAGGTCAAAACGTTGTCGAAAGATGGAAGAAATTTAGACTGCTGACGAAGCTAATGGACAAGAGTTCCATATCGGCGAAATAAATAACAAGACTTATTCCAGAGTAAACACATCAAAGAAGGAGAGGATATAACAGAACTTAAATGAATAAACATTTATCTATAAGAATATAGAAGACGATAGGGATGAACTTGTTGCTCTTTTCATTTTAGTTACTTCATTCTCCTATTTCTTATTTCTTAATTTCTATTGAATAGCTCTAAGTCAGAGTAGCAAAGTTAAATGACCATGCGAGTTTTTTATATACTCCAAAATAAAAAGGGAGATAACTATCTTAATAAAAGATGATTATTCCCTTTTAAATGTTTAAATGCAAGCATTTTTTGCAAAATCATTAGCCATACTTTGTATGTAAAATTTTTACATTTTATTGAAAATATGGAAGTGTACACATATAATCTTAAACTCACATCATATGCATAGAGGAACTAATAAACAATGTTCATTGAACCAATCAGTATAACTGATGATGAAATACCTTGATTTTTAAATTTCTTTTAAATTTTCACTGAAATTTTTCTGATAGCTGTTGTTCTCTTTGTGAGAAGTTACAACGTAAACATATATGATCTTTTGTTATTGTGATATTTTTTTTATATTTTGCAATGTTTTCTGACAAAATCATAGTAAATGATGCTATATAGATTTAAAAAATCTACTTTTTTTGTATAAAATTATCTATCTCGTTATTATGGAAAAAGCAAGGAATATATTTCTATTATTAATGGTTGCTTTATTTAAAAGCAATTTATCTGTGTACGCAAGCGATGTGAACTTGGCAATACCAGATCTTCACGAGGGAACCTTTTGTTTTTTTGGAGAGACTGTTACTTCATGGAGTTTTCTGTTCTACGGTGCTTTAATTATTATGGGGACGTTAGGTTTTAGTCTCTTATTATTTAAGCAAGTAAAACAATTACCATCGCACGATTCTATGCTTAGAGTGGCTTCTACAATCTATACTACTTGTAGAACTTATTTATTTCAACAAGGTAAATTCCTTTTAATGCTATTTGCGTTGGTGGGTGTTGTTTTGTTTATTTACTTTTTAGGATTGCTTGGACAATCATTTGCCGTTGTGTTGCAAGTATTGTTATTTTCTATTGTTGGTATGGCGGGTTCATATATGGTTGCATGGTATGGTATTCGGGTTAATACTTATGCTAATGCACGAACCGCTTTTGCTTCGCTTAGAGGGAGGCCGTTAGATGTAGTCAATATCCCATTGAAGGCAGGAATGAGTGTGGGTTTGTTTCTTATTTCGCTTGAATTAGTATTAATGGTAATTATCCTTTTGTTTGTTCCTCGCGATATTGTAGGGATTTGTTTCTTGGGTTTTGCTATTGGAGAATCCTTAGGAGCTAGTGCGTTGCGAATTGCAGGAGGAATTTTTACTAAAATTGCTGATATAGGTTCAGATTTGATGAAAGTTGTTTTTAAAGTAAAAGAAGATGATCCGCGTAATCCTGGTGTAATAGCTGACTGTACCGGTGATAATGCGGGTGATAGTGTTGGACCCACTGCTGATGGCTTTGAAACTTACGGGGTGACAGGTGTATCTCTTATTACATTCATTGCTTTAGCAGTTCGTGAGGTAGACATACAAGCAAAATTAATTGTGTGGATATTTGGTATGCGTTTTTTGATGGATTTCTTGTCTGGATGTTCATTTTTTATTAACCAATGGATTTCCAAAAAACTATATGAAAATAGGGAAGATTTTGATTTTGAATCGCCATTGATGAGATTGATCGTTACTTCTTCTATATTATGTATTTCTGCAAGTTTTTTTATGAGTCATCTGTTATTGGGTGATATGAAGGACACAACTTTATGGTGGAAACTAGCCATTATCATCAGTTGTGGGACGTTAGCGGCTCTTCTTATTCCGGAGTTTACGAAATTATTTACAAGTTCTAAGTCTACTCATGTAAAAGAAATCGTTTCTGCGTCACGTGAGGGGGGGGCCTCATTAAATATCCTTTCTGGTATCGTGGCAGGTTATTTCAGTGCTTTTTGGACAGGATTATTAATCGTAGTTTTAATGGCTGCTGCTTATTTTACTACTCTGACAGGATTAAGCGAGACATTAGGTCCTCATGCTACAATTTTTGCTTTTGGGTTAGTAGCTTTTGGGTCCCTATGCATGGGACCAGTAACTATCGCCGTAGATAGCTATGGGCCAGTGACAGACAACGCTCAGTCTATTTTTGAACTCTCCCAAATAGAACAGATACCAAATATAGAAAAGTCTATCGAAAAAGATTATGGTTTTAAGCCTGATTTTAAAAAGGGTAAATATTATTTGGAATCTAATGATTCTGCAGGGAATACGTTCAAGGCAACAGCAAAGCCTGTGTTAATAGGTACAGCAGTAATAGGAGCTACTACGATGATATTTTCTATTATTCTATTGTTGGAAAAAGTAGGGTTGCTGAATTTGTCATTGACAGATGCTCCTGTGGTTCTCGGATTAATTTGTGGTGGTGCTGTTGTTTTTTGGTTCAGTGGTGCTTCTATGCAAGCTGTTACTACGGGTGCTTATCGTGCCGTGATGTTTATTAAAGAGACTTTTAATATGGACAAAAAAGAGGCTAATATCGAAGATTCCAAGTCAGTAGTGAAAATTTGTACTCAGTATGCCCAAAAAGGGATGTGGAATATTTTCATTGCGTTAATGTCATTAACATTGGCTTTTGCGTTTATTGATGCTAATTTTTTCGTTTCATATTTGATTTCTATTGCTATAATTGGCTTGTTTCAGGCAATTTATATGGCGAATGCTGGTGGCAGTTGGGATAATGCGAAGAAAATTGTGGAAGTAGAATTAAAAGAAAAAAACACTCCTTTACATGAGGCGGTAGTAGTGGGGGATACAGTAGGAGACCCATTTAAAGATACTTCTTCAGTATCCTTAAATCCAATTATTAAGTTTTCAACTTTGTTTGGGTTATTAGCTACTGAGATATGTATTAAAATGAAAGAGACGGGAGGAAATATTTCTATATATATTACTATTCCATTTTTAATAGTTGGATTGTTTTTTGTATGGCGATCATTTTATCGGACGCGAATACCAACATAATAAAGAAGTGTTTTTTTCTATAGAAAAAAAGAAGGAAGGAATCTGTATTGCAAATATTCCTTTAACTGATTGGTTAAGTGATTTTTTATTACAAGTCAAGTAAAAGGAAGGGTGGGAAAGAAGGATTGTATTTTGATCTCAGTGCGGGTTCTAATACCGTATAAAGGTTTAGATTCTCTTTCCTTCTGGAAAGGGGAGTTTGTGTCCGGGTAGAATTAATTACTGTTTGTATTTTGTAATTGGGTACGCATCGGTGCGTATATAAGTGTAAATGGAAATTAAGTAACTTTATGAGTTTCAAGATCCAGTAAACTGTTATCGGAATACGCGTATTGGAATACGCATCCGTGTTGCATATTCCAATATGTCTTTTATTTTACCTGTTGAGAAGGCATTTTCTGGTTACAAATGATGGTAAGGAAATTGATATAAGCTTTATTTGTGATTGGTTGATATTTTTTGAAGTTGGAGTATTTAACCCAAATAATTTTTTAAGCCATTATTTCTATTGTTTTGTTTTAATTTCTTAATTGCTTTTTCTTTAATTTGTCTTACACGCTCTCGTGTTAAGTTGAATGCATCGCCGATTTCTTCTAAATTCATTTCTTGCTGTCCAATACCGAAAGACATCTTAATAATTTCTTTTTCTCTATCGTTTAATATCAATAGAGCATTATTGATTTCTTGAGAAAGTGATTCGTGTATTAATCCGTGGTAAGCAGCTGGAGTATCGTCATTAGTAAGTACATCTAATAGACTATTTTCTTCGCCATCTGCGAATGGAGCATCTATTGAAATATGTCGATTGGATATCCTTAATGTTTCTGATACCTTGTCTTCCGGAAGTTCTAATTCTTGAGCTAACTCTTCGGAAGAAGGCTTTCGTTCATGTTTTTGTTCAAATTTAGAAAGAGCTTTGGAGATTTTATTCAACGAACCGACACGATTTAAAGGTAATCGTACAATCCTTGATTGTTCGGCTAAAGCTTGTAGAATGGATTGCCTAATCCACCAAACAGCGTATGAAATGAATTTGAATCCTCGTGTTTCGTCAAATTTTTCAGCGGCTTTAATTAATCCCAGGTTCCCTTCATTGATCAAGTCAGGAAGACTTAATCCTTGATTTTGATATTGTTTAGCCACAGATACTACAAAACGAAGATTAGCACGTACTAGCTTGTCTAAAGCTGAACGATCTCCTAATCGACTGCGTCGCGCCAATTCAATCTCTTTTTCTATACTAAGTAGTTCTTCGTGGCTAATTTCTTGAAGAAACTTATCTAAAGAAGCACTTTCGCGATTAGTAATAGACTTAGTTATTTTTAGCTGTCTCATTCAATAAAATTTATTACGAAATAAATAGTTGATATAAAATTTTCTATTGAACATTCATATCAATAGCGTAGAATCTTATTCTATCATTTGGATAGAATCCCTTGATATAAAGCCCTCTTTCATCTGGATCTTGTTTTAGCAACGATTCTACAATTCTAATTAAAGTTTCTGGAGAAGTAAGTTTCGTATCGTTGGCTGTAAGAATAATAAATCCCTCTCTAATACCGTTTTCTTTTAGTTTACCATTTGTAACTTTGCTTATTTCCACTCCGTAATTAATACCTATTTTTCTTTTTAGTTCTGGGGATAATTCTTTAAAAGTTGCTCCTAAAATTTCTGTAACGGCCTTTTCTTTAATAATAGACGTTGTTCCTTGATCATTCTTTAATTCTACTTTACATACTTTTATATCTTTATTTCTATAAACTTGGACTTCAATAATATTACCAGGGTTATAACGGCTCAATTCTGCTCTTAACTCATGGTAGTCTTTGACCTTTGTTCCATTAATTGCTGTAATTACATCTCCTTTTTGCATCCCTGCTTTTTTAGCAGAACTATTAGAGGTAAATTCTGCCACGTAAACACCTTCGTGAACTTTTAATTTGTTATAAGTTTCAGGGTCTATTTCTTTTAAAGTAGATAATTCTTCTACCTTTACTCCTATTAAAGCTCTTTGTACTACACCATATTTCTTGATATCGAAAATTACCTTTTTTACCAAGTTGATAGGTATAGCAAATGAGTATCCGATAAAATTCCCAGTTTCCGAGTAAATGGCAGTATTTATTCCAACTAGTTCACCTTTTGTATTTACTAACGCTCCCCCACTATTCCCTGGGTTTACTGCAGCATCTGTCTGGATAAATGATTCTATTTTATCCCGCGAGCGGGCAATGTCTTGTTGGTAAGTATATCCTGAAAAAATATTCCCTCGGCCTTTTGCACTTACAATTCCTGCAGTCACGGTGCTTGTCAAGTTAAAAGGATTACCTACAGCTAGCACCCATTCCCCTATTTTTAAAGCATCAGAATCCCCGAAAGGAATTACAGGAAAATCTTTCCCCTCAATTTTCAACAAGGCAATATCGGTGGATTCATCTTTACCTATTATTTTAGCTCTATAAGTTTCATTATTGTTGGTGATTATTTCAATTTCAGATGCTTCATCTATTACATGATTGTTGGTTACAATATATCCGTCGGTGGAAATAATAACGCCAGAACCAAAACCTACTACTTTAGGTTGTATTTTATATTGAGGAATTTGTCCTCCAAAGAAGTATTCAAAAGGATTAAAATATTCTTGGATATTATTTTTTTGGACAGGCTTAGTAGTTGATTTGATATGTACTACTGCATTTATACTCTGTTCGGCAGCTAAAGTAAAGTCTGAATTCTCTGCTGACACATTGTAACCTGCGGGATGAACTCCTTTTTGATTAAATCCCACTGACTTAGAAATATTATCTTCGTCCTTATTTAAATGAGAATAGAGTCCAATTGTTATGCCTGAACTCATGAGACTTATTAATATAAAACCTAATATTACTTTCCCATTTGTTTTCATAACTTTACTAATTAATTTGATAGCTTTTTAATTTTTTAACGTAAATATTTTTTTTGTAAAAAACTTACACTTAACAATATCGGGGTGTAGCTCAGTCCGGTTTAGAGTACGCGTCTGGGGGACGCGTGGTCGGACGTTCGAATCGTCCCACTCCGACTTAGCAAGTAAGCGAATATAATTATAAATAATGATTCTTGTAAGAAGGTTTGTGATTTTTTTTCTGTCTTCGATTTTTTACATTATTACAGCTTTGGGGTTCAAAAGGGTAAATTCGTTGCTTAAAAAGCAGGAGTTGAATTATGTCATAAAACAAAATGATTATGAAATAATCACTATTATCCTTGATTCTTAAGAATCAGAAGGTTTTCATATAGACGAGGGGAATTATTTAATTATTGTTTCAATATTGAAACAATATTTTGCAGTGTTCATCCATAGAAATAAACCTAACATTAACAATCCTTGCTTTGGATGTTTATAGTATAGAATGCTTCTGTGTTTCGATTTCATTAATTTTACGAGATCATCTTTCGTTTTCAAAACGATCTTAATCGTTCAGAGATTTCTGTTTCATTATGTGTAAATGGATGGGGAACAAGCTGTTATTACAACAGATCTGTATACTTTTTAGTAGTTTTTCCATTCCTTATATCAATATGTGATACACATATATGTTCTTTGGTTTGTAAAATCCGCTCTGTATGATGAGGTCTATCTGTCTATCCATTTTTTAGTTTTCGTATCTTCATCGAAATTCTATTTTATGGACTGTCTTAGTCTGATTATCAGACTCAAAGTACAAAAGCACTAAAATAATATTGGAGCTATGGATAAAATAAGTTTTGGATAAAAAAGTTATTTTATAGAGGTGATTTTTTTATTACTATCTATAGTTTTTGAGACTTTGTTCGTAACGAACAAATCTTTTCTTTTCTGTTTGTAAATAACAGCAAGTGAGTTCAAACCCGCTCTTTATCCAAACAAAGGGATTAAATGGATTTGGTAATTTTTTGAAAATATCTTAAAACTTGTATATAGAGAGAGAATATCTACCTTTATAACTTATAACTGTAAGATGGAGGTGCCATAGCTCAGTTGGTAGAGCAACGGACTGAAAATCCGTGTGTCCCTAGTTCGATTCTAGGTGGTACCACCTAAATATTCGTTTTTTAAAATGGCAAAAGGGGGGGCTCTCTTGCCATTATTTTATTTCAATTTGATGAGATAAAAAATATAGGGAGATAAAAATTTGTTGAGAACAGGATTAGTCATAACACAATATCAAAGAAAGTAAAACTATATGTCGGATTTCATGAAACTCTTCCAATAAATTTTATGATAAAAAAAAAATATAAGCGCCAAATAAAATTTTTCAAACAACTAAAAGAAGAAAAGATCTTTCAAAGAATACTAAATCTTTTTAAAGCTTTCCCAAGAGAAATATTTGATTGTCAACAAATTAGTTATAGGATTGATCCAACTTCACAAACTAATAGCTTAATAATCGTCCGCGTTTTGGAAATACTTTGCAAAAAAAAAATTTTAGTTAAAATAGATAAAAGTAAATATCAGTTGAAGAACACTAAAAGCACAATACCATCTATTCAAGATGAATACAATTTACCATGTAAATATCCCGAAGAAGCAGAAAAAGCAGCACAAAAAATTCCGAATCATATTACTCTAACGGAGATCAGCAATCGTGAAGATTTTCGAGAAACACTTACTTTTACAATTGATCCGCAAAATGCTAAAGATTTTGATGATGCTTTATCCATTAAAAAACTATCCAACAATTTTTATGAAATAGGTGTACATATAGCTGATGTAACTCACTACATAAAGCCTGATAGCAGTATAGATAAAGAGGCATTGAAAAGAGGGACTTCCATATATTTGGTAGATAAGGTTATACCAATGCTTCCAGAGTCGCTATGCAATGAAGTTTGTTCGTTGCGCCCGAACGAGGATAAGCTGTGTTTTTCTGTTATTTTCGAAATGGATGGGAAAGCTAAAATCCACAACTACCGTATTCGGCGAACCATTATACGTTCCGATCATCGTTTCACTTATGAGGAAGCTCAAGAAATAATAGAAAGAAGTTTTGCTACAAATTATGAGGATTGCTCATTAAATAGTTCTGTTTTTACTTTAAATTGTCTAGCTAAAATCTTACGAGAGAAGAGATTTTCAAATGGTTCGATTGATTTTGTCCAAAGAGAGATTCAATTCGATTTGGATAGAGAAGGGAATCCTTTAGATATTTATTTAAAAAAAAATAACGAAGCGAATCAATTAGTGGAAGAGTTTATGCTATTGGCTAATAAAACAATTGCTGAAATAGTTGGGAAAGTACCTAAAAATAAAAGGGCGAAACCATTTGTTTATAGAGTACATGGTTTGCCAGATATAGAAAAAATAAAAAATCTTAAACAGCTAGTTCGAAGTTTTGGATATAAATTGAATATTAAGAGAATAAATAATGAAACGTCCAAAAATATTAGCTCTCTATTTAAGCAAGTACAAGGAACAAGAGAACAAAATTTAATCGAAACTATTGCTCTTCGAACGATGGAAAAGGCCATTTATACAACTGAAAATGTTGGACATTACGGATTAGCATTCAAATATTATACTCATTTTACATCACCTATTCGTCGTTACCCTGATATGATAGTTCACCGACTGTTGGAAAAATATTTAAATAGGAAATACTCGGTTTCTAAAAAATCTTTAGAAAGGCTTTGCAAACATTGTTCTGAACAAGAATCAATTGCTATTCAAGCTGAAAGAGCTTCTATTAAAGCTAAACAGGTAGAATTTATGTCTACCAAGGTAGGAAATACGTTTGATGGTGTGATATCAAATGTAACAGAGTGGGGATTGTATGTGGAATTAGGGAATGGATGTGAGGGATTGATTCCAATGCGCTATTTGGATGATGATTTTTACGAATTAGATGAAAAGACTTACAGATTGATAGGTAAAACAAAAAAACATATTTACTGTTTAGGCGATCCTTTACAAATAAGAGTAATACATAGTAATTTGGAGAAACGTCAATTAGATTTTGCTCCTATATCTTTCAAGAAGTGAATATACAATGGATATTTTCAACTGTTTTTTTGATTTTACTATCCACATCAACAAGCATTTGATAGAATGGACTAAACAATATGGATATTGGATATATATTATCTCATTTTTGATTGTTTTCTGTGAAACAGGGTTAGTAGTAATTCCTTTTCTGCCTGGAGATTCTTTATTGTTTGCACTAGGTGCACTGGCTTTTGAAGAGACAAACTGTCTTAATGTTCATGTAATGCTATTGTTGATCTCTATTGCATCCATTTTAGGTGATACTTGTAATTATTTGGTAGGAAAGTTTTTTGGTAAAAAACTTTTTCGCAATCCTAATTCGCTTTTTTTTAGACAAAGTTTTCTAAAAAAAACACATGATTTTTACGAAAAATACGGAGGGAAAACTATTGTTCTTGCACGTTTTGTGCCAATAGTGAGAACATTTGCTCCTTTTGTAGCAGGGATGGGACAAATGAATTATACTCATTTTTTTATCTATAATACAATAGGAGGCGTTTTTTGGGCGATGTTATTTCTATATATCGGTTATTTTTTTAGTCAATTGCATTTTATAAAAAATTATTTTAGTTTCCTATCTATAGCTTTCGTTTTCATATCATTGTTGCTAGGACTTATTGAAACATTGAGACAATATAAACAAAACAATGAATAAATATTTTGTAAGTAGTAAATCCAAAAATTTTTTCACTTTACTATATTAATTAATATTTTCTTTCAGCGGGGGGATTCTCTATTTCACTTTTTTTTGTTGGCAGCTCTAGTCCATATTGTTGGGTTTGTATTTGCCAAAATACTAACGTAGTAATGTTACTAATTATTTTTTTTACTATTTATTTGTAATATGTAATGCACACTCTTACTTTTTCTAAAATTAAAAGATATCCATTAATAAAAATAAATAGCAGGAAATACTCTATTATTATTATTATTATAGAGTATTTCCACTAGATGAGTTATTGTAATATTACAAAATGGAAATGGGCAGCACTGGAATAAAAGTGTGAGTAGTTTTTCATTGTTGTTTAATCATTTAAATGATTTCCAAACGTAGTTTCAGCATTAATTCTTTATGTGTATCCAACATTTTTGATGTCTTCAAAGCATGTATATGTAAAAAATAGGTATTCTCCTGTATACCTGACTGTGTGCCTGAATATGTATTCTATTGGCATTTATTCACATAGTGTTTTTACATAAACTTTGTATCTACTTGGTATGTTTGTCAATTAGGTGAGAGATATACATCTCGCATAGATGTATATTTTTTGTTCCTAAAACCGCTCTATAAGTTTCAAAAATATTTTTGTACACTCACTTGGTTCTCATAGCAGGTGAGATAAAAATAAATAAACGAAAAGAAGGTACATTTGAAAAAAAATCTAATTAACAAAAGAAAATTTACTCTAAGTAGATGCAAGACATTATATATTCGAAATATACGATAGATTTTGCTCGCATAGCCCTGGAATATTGTATGCTTGTAGAAAAGACAAAAGAAGCTGATAAAAAAACTTTTGTTAATAACATGACAAAAGTTTTGCCTCTTTTGTATCTCAAAGTATCTATTATTCCTGAAATTCAGGAAAACTATGAATCAAATTTAAAAAATAAGGTGGACGAAAATTTTTATTCTCAGGTAGAAAATGGTATTAGTAAATTGCTAGGTAATGACAATTGGTATTTAGAAACTTTTCATATAGATATTCAATCTGGTGATCCTCCTTTTAATGCGAAAATATCAGAAGATTTGGCTGATATCTATCAAGATTTAGGGAATTTTATTGCTGTTTTCAAAAATGGACATAAAGAGACAATGAACGACTCTTTGATACTGTGTATAGAAAACTTTAAAAAGTATTGGGGACAACATTTAGTCAATTCATTAAAAGCTTTGCATTTTATCAAATATAAATTGGGAATTGAGGAGTAAAATACATTCTTGGATGAAATTTGTCCCCCTTTCTGCTTCTGCTTAAGCAGAAGCAGTTTGTTGTTTTTTTACAAAATAGGATTGTTTCAAGTTAAAATGATTTTCAAAGTATAATCTCAAAAATAAAATTTAGTCCACAAGATTTTATCTGTCTATATGTTAGACAGGACACATCAAGGGGGACATGGTAAAAGGACATAACAAAATAAAATGATTTTTCTTTTTTTATTCTAATATTATAGCCCATTTAACTAGTTATTTACACCGATAATTTTAGTAAGCGAAAATATATAGATAATAAGTCTCTAATTTAAGAAGTGATCGATTTATAAGATTGGGAAGATTTATCCATTTCGGAAAAAAATTCACTAAAGGCATTGAGAGGAGAATCTGTACTCTAAATGGAAATAGTTAGCTGTCCCGATAGGATTTGAACCCATACTATCAGAGTCAGAATCTGGTGTGCTACCCTTACACTACAGGACATAGTTCATTGGTCTTTTACGCTTTATTTAATTAACATTAATCGTGAATTAAGAAAATTATAAATCAAGACTCACTCTCTACTAAAGAATCTCCACCCTCTAGAGATTAGACAATCTCATAAAAGGGATAAAAAATGAGCTAAAGGGAACTATAATATTATAGGGTATATTAATTTATATATGAAAAGTAGCATTACTTCAAACACCACTAAAAGCACTAAATCCCCCATCAATTGGAAGAATAGTTCCTGTAATAAATCTTGCTGCCGGTGAGCATAAAAACTGTACAGCACCATTCAATTCGCTAATATCACCAAAACGTCCCATAGGAGTTTTCGCTAATATTTTTTTACTTCTTTCTGTTAAGGTCCCATCGGAATTAATCAATACAGCACGATTTTGATCTCCAATAAAAAAACCTGGAGCAATAGCATTTACTCGAATACCCTCTCCAAATTTTCTAGCCAATTCAGTGGCTAGCCATTGAGTAAAGATATTAATCCCTGTTTTAGCAACTGAATAGCCAGGAACACGGGTTATTGCATTGTAAGTTGCCATAGAAGAAATATTGATTATACTCCCTTCCTTTTGTTCAGACATCACTTTGCCAAAAATTAAACAAGGATAAACCGTTCCGTTCTGATTTAACGCAACGACCCTCTCCCAGTCTTCAACTTTCATATCAAAAATTGTCTGACTAGAAGAAAGGGTAGCCCCTGGAATATTTCCACCAGCACAGTTAATCAAAATATCTATCTTTCCCCATTTTTTTACAATTTTGGCAGCAGTTTTGCGGAGACTTTCTGCACTTAAAACATCACAAACAAATCCGATAGCTTCTTTATCAAACGATTGCAATTCGGCAACCTTACAATCCAAATTTTCCTTACGAATATCCAACATTACAATTTTTGTCCCTGCTTCTGACAAACTCTTTGTAATACTTCCACCTAAAACTCCTCCAGCTCCTGTAATAACAGCAACTTTCCCCTCTACACTAAAAATATTTTTCATGCTTTTTCAAAAACATATGTTATTATAACACGCACAATTACACGTGCGAAGTTAAGAATAACTTTATTATTTAACTCATCATTTTTTATTTGAATTCTTATATCATAAGAATGTATAAGTAATGTATTGTCTATTATTTGCTTTTCTTTGTTACCTAAATTTTTGATAAAAGGATTGATTTTTTTCGAGAAATCTATATGTTTGTTTTTTCACGAATTAAAGAAAGATGAGGCGAATATTCTTGATCGGTTACATGGGAGCTGGAAAAACTACTATTGGTAAAATTTTGGCAGAAAAATTGAATCTATCTTTTATAGATACGGATTTTTTCATAAAAAATCGTTATAAAAAAGAAATAACTGATATATTTGCAGGGGAAGGAGAAGAAAAATTCCGGAGAATAGAGCAAAAGATTTTACAAGAAATTATTCAGAAATGGGAAAATATTGTTATTTCGACCGGAGGGGGTACTCCTTGTTTTTTTCATAATATGGAATTAATGAATGCTTCAGGTACTACTGTTTATCTGAAAGCTACAATAGAATTGCTGACAGAACGTTTGATTAATATGAAATGTGCTCGTCCGCTCATCAAAGATAAAAGTCCAGAGGAAATAAAATACTTCGTTATCAACAATCTGGTAAAACGGGAATTATTTTACAATCAGGCATCTATTGTTTTTTTTATAAAAAAAATGACGATGAATGATATTATAGAGAATTTAATGCCAAAAATATAAAACCTATATTTTTGAGAATATGAGAATATGAATGAAATAAAAATTAAAGAATTAGAAAATGTAGTTATTCGATTTTCTGGTGACTCGGGGGATGGTATGCAATTGGCAGGAACAATTTTTTCCAATTTGTCTGCCTATCTAGGTAATGAAATCATTACGTTTCCTGATTTTCCAGCTGAGATAAGAGCTCCTCGTGGAAGTCTTTCCGGAGTATCTGGTTACCAGATACAATTAGGAGTTGATGTATATACTCCTGGTGATAAAGCCGATGTCTTGATTGCAATGAACCCTGCTGCATTAAAAGTAAATGCGCAGTCCATTTACCCTAATTCAGTAGTTATCATAGATAAAAACTCATTTCAAACCGTTGATTTGCAACGAGCCTTATTTGTCAGCAATGACCCTTTTAAAGAATTAGGTTTGAATTCAGTACAGGTTATTGCCGCACCTATTTTACAAATGTGCAAAGATTGTTTGTCTGGTATTGCAGACAATAAACAATGTATAAAGAGTCGAAACATTTTTGCTTTGGGATTAGTTTGCTGGTTGTTCAATCGTCCGTTGGAAATTGTTGACAGATTTTTATCTGAAAAGTTTAAGAAAAAACCTTCTATATTGCAAGTTAATAAACGGGTACTGGTAGCCGGATATAATTATGGGTATAATGTTCATAGTTCAGTTTCTACCTATCGAATAGAAACTACTAATCATAAAAAAGGATTTTATACTGACATAAATGGAAACCGAGCGACTGCTTATGGGTTAATTGCTGCATCGGAGAAATCTGGTTTGCCTTTGTTTTTAGGCTCATATCCAATTACGCCGGCAACAGATATTATGCAAGAACTTGCTGCTCGAAAAGAGTTAAACGTAAAAGTAATGCAAACCGAAGATGAAATTGCGGCTGTTTGTACAGCTATCGGGGCCTCTTTTGCTGGAAATCTGGCAGTGACAAGTACTTCAGGTCCGGGATTAGCTTTAAAGAGTGAAGCTATTGGTTTGGCAGTGATGGCTGAAATACCGTTAGTAGTAATAGATGTCCAACGAGGTGGACCCTCTACAGGCTTGCCTACTAAAAGTGAACAGACTGATTTAATGCAAGCGTTATATGGGCGTAATGGTGAGTCTCCTGTTGTAGTTATGGCAGCACTATCACCAACGGACTGTTTCGATGCAGCATTTTGGGCATGCAAACTTGCCCTGGAACATCTTACTCCAGTTATATTACTAACTGATGGTTATATTGCTAATGGAAGCAGTGCGTGGCGTATTCCTGATTTAGCTGAATATCCAAATATTCGACCTCCTTATGTAAGTAAGGAACAAAAGAATTGGCATCCATATCATCGCGACTCAATGAACGATGTACGTTATTGGGCAATCCCTGGCATGGAAGGCTTTTCTCATCGCATCGGTGGTTTAGAAAAGGATAGCAATACAGGTATTATTTCAACTGATGCTGCCAATCATCAAAAAATGGTGAAGATCCGTTATTCAAAAATAGATAAAATTGCTCAAAATCTTCCATTACAAGAAGTAATAGGGGATATCGATGCGGAGGTATTGGTCGTAGGATGGGGAGGAACTTATGGGCATCTATTAGAAGCAGTCACAAAGGTTCGTAATTCCGGGAGAAAAATTGCCTTTGCGCATTTCAAATTTATTTGTCCTTTTCCTATCAATACAAGAGAGATTTTAAAAAAATATAAAAAAGTATTGGTCGTTGAACAAAATTCAGGACAATTAGCTGGTTACTTACGTTCTAAAATAAATGGTATCCAACCATATCAATATAATCAGGTGGATGGACAGCCTCTCAATACTAATCGTTTAGTAGAGGAGATAAGCCAGTTATTCTAGCAAAGAAATAGTTCAATAAAGTTTGTGACTTTATCGTGTCACATAAAGTTTTTTGGTTTCGAATTGTTTCTTTATAATGTAAAAATTAAATATAACTTATCATGACATACGAAGCTACAGATTTCAAAAATTCTCAACAGGTGCGTTGGTGTCCTGGATGTGGTGATTATGGTGTACTAAGTAGTCTTCACAAAGCAATGGCAAAATTGAATATTGCTCCTCATAGTACAGTTGTTATTTCTGGAATTGGTTGTTCATCTCGTCTGCCTTATTATATGAATACTTATGGATTTCATACTATTCACGGGCGTGGTGCTGCTGTTGCTACAGGTGTAAAAGTGGCTAATCCCAGTTTATCAGTTTGGTTGGCAACTGGAGACGGTGATTGTTTAGCAATTGGAGGGAATCATTTTATTCATACTATTCGCCGTAACGTGGATATTAATATTTTATTGATGAATAATAAAATTTATGGATTGACTAAAGGACAATATTCGCCTACTTCTGATCGTGGTTTCGTCTCCAAATCTTCTCCCTACGGAACAGTAGAAGATCCTTTTCGTCCAGCTGAATTAGCAATAGGTGCACGTGGGTGTTTTTTTGCCCGTACTATCGATTCCGATATAAAGAACGCACCAGAGATTTTAATTGCTGCTGCTCAGCATAAAGGAACAACCGTTGTCGAATTTATTCTCAACTGTGTGATTTTTAATAACGGTATTAATGAGAGTATAGTTAGCCGAGAGAATTTTTCTGACAAAACTATTTTTCTCCGTCATGGAGCAAAAATGATATTTGGGAAAAACAATAATAAAGGAATTGTTCGGGAGGGATTTGACTTAAAAGCTGTAACTATTGGTAAAAACAACTATTCCATGGATGATGTTTTAATCCATGATGCAACTAATTCTGACCCAAGTTTACATCTGAAATTAGCTTTAATGGACGGGAGCGAATTACCTGTCGCACTGGGTATTATTCGTAATGTAGAGGCACTGGTCTATGACTATGAAATAGAAAAACAGATTAAAGAAGTAAAGGATATGAAAAAGGAGAAGACTCTTAGAGAATTTTTAATGGCAGGAAATGTATGGGAATAACAAATTATTATATTTGTGAACTTCTTCAATAATTTTTTGAAGCCTATGCAGTTGCGAATCGTTATTGCTCGATTGCTAAGTTTTGCACTGGTAAGTGCAATTCAATTTATTGCTGATTAATTGTCTGAATAAATAAGGCAAGTTCATCTTGATAAGACATTATTTTTTGCTTTACTATTCTTTGATAGTAGAGAAGGAAATGAATCAGCAATGTTGGTATTGAATTCAATTGAGATTTTTCTTGTATAGACTCCGTACTATTTTGAAAATATCATGAGATTTTAGGTGAATTTCTATTATAGCTACAGTATTTTGTGGTTGTAATGGACTTTTTCTATAAAAGTTTGAATTTGGGGTAGAGCTGATCTGTCTTACAGTGTTGGGTTATCCCATTTCAATTGTAGGAGGTGTGGGTTTAATTGCCAGGACACTATGGCGTGTTTTGATCTCCCAGAACACACGAAAAGAAGATTCAGAAGAGAAATAAACAGTATGGAGGAGCCAGGTTTTTATGTCAAAAATCTATTTGCAGATATACTTTATTTTACTGTTGTGGTACTTTATCTCTTGCCTGCCTAATTAATTTTCAAATCGACTTCATTGAAAGAATAGTTTTTAGCATTACAAAACCAGCAAGAAGCGAAGGTATTGGCTTCTTCTGTTCCACTGTGTTAAGATTTGTCTTTAGTTATTTGTGGTAATGCTATTGGAGAGGAAAGTAGCTTTCGCAAATTCCCAGAGGTATTAATATTTTTAACATTTTTTAAAATCGAATGTAATATGTGATTGGATACAATACTTCAGATTATGCGAGCGTTATTTTTATCATCACTGTTTTTTGCTATAGGGTTCTGGCATCTTTCTTTATCAGTTTTATCATTTTTACTAACCTTTCCTACCCTCGGAGATATCGTTATTCCATTTTTAAAATTGATCGATGAATCCGATTTGTTAAATCTCTATTGTTTGTGTTTTCTTTTGTTCTATCATCTTTATAAAAAACGATTTCACTTACTTTATAAATTTTAAGGACCTTAAAAAAAGTTTTTTCTCGATAAAAAAATCAAATACATTTTTAATTATTTTTTTCTTTCAAAAAGAATTCTTTCCTTTGCCGAAAGTTTAATTTGGATATAGAAAAAGTATCCAATTTAATTTCAAGTGATTCATGGAATTAAAAAGAGTGGTAGTAACAGGCTTAGGGGCTATAACCCCGTTGGGGTTTGATGTACAAACTACATGGCAATCTCTTATCAATGGAATAAGTGGAGCGGGAGATATTACTTTGTTTAATGCATCCAAATTCAAGACTCGTTTTGCTTGTGAAGTGAAAGATTTCAATCCTGGCAAATACTTTAATCGCAAAGAAGAAAGAAAACTGGATCGTTATGCACAATTTGCAGTAATTGCTGCAAGAGAGGCTATCGCAGATTCTTTGTTGGATAATGAATTAATTGATTGTAATAGGGTAGGAGTTATATTTTCATCGGGTATTGGAGGGATATCAACATTTGAACAAGAGGTGGCAAATTATTACCTACATGAATCTCTAGGGCCAAGGATTAGTCCGTTCTTTATCCCAAAAATGATAAGTGATATTGCATCGGGTCATATTTCGATGATTTATGGATTTAGAGGACCTAATTTCGGTACTGTTTCAGCGTGTGCCACATCTACTACCGGTTTGATAACTGCTTTTGATACAATTCGATTGGGTAAAGCTGAAGTCATTATATCAGGTGGAGCAGAAGCTTCTATTACTCCTGCAGGAGTAGGTGGGTTCAATGCCATGAATGCTTTGTCTGTACGAAATGGATCTCCAAAAACTGCCTCAAGACCATTCAGTGCTAGTCGTGATGGTTTTGTAATAGGTGAAGGAGGGGCATGTATTATTTTAGAAGAAATGGAACATGCATTGGCCAGAGGAGCGAAAATTTATGCCGAAGTTATAGGTGGAGGTGCTTCAGGGGATGCTTATCACTTAACGGCGTCTCATCCAGATGGATTGGGTGCTCAATTGGTGATGCAGAATGCTTTGGCAGATGCTCATTTGACTCCAAATAGTATTGATTATATTAATGTTCATGGAACTTCTACGCCGGTAGGTGATATTTCGGAAGTAAAGGCAATTAAAAGAGTCTTTGGAGAAGAAGCTTACAGATTGAACATTAGTTCTACTAAATCTATGACGGGGCACATGTTAGGAGCTACTGGTGCTGTTGAAGCGATGGTGTGTATATTGGCTATTCAAAATGGTATTGTTCCTCCAACAATTAATCATGATTCAGATGATGACGACAATGAAATTGATCATAAACTAAACTTTACTTTTAATAAAGCAGAAAAGCGGAGTGTTAAAATAGCGCTTTCCAATACTTTTGGTTTTGGAGGACATAACGCTTGTATTATTGTTAAGAATTTTTTAGGTAAAAGTGTTTAGAAATATTCTTAATACGATAGGAGCCTTTTTTAGCAAAAAAAAAGAGTCTTACTTCGCCTTGTATAGGATGCTCGGTTTCCCTCCTAAAAATTTTTCTATTTATGAAAAGGCTTTGTTGCACAAATCCTCCTCTAAAAGAGATGAAAATGGTTGTTATCAAAACAATGAGCGATTGGAATTTTTAGGCGATGCAATTTTCAATGCAATAATAGCTGTTATTCTCTACAAAAAATTTCCGACAAATGACGAAGGATTTCTTACTAATACTCGTTCTAAAATTGTGAAAAGGGATACTTTGGATAAGATTGCTTACCAGTTGGGTATAAATCATTTAATTATGATTTCTGCTAAGGTTAAAAATCATAAGCATATAATGGGGAATACTCTAGAAGCGTTTATTGGTGCTATTTATTTGGATAAAGGATATCTAAAAACTAAAGAGTTCGTTGAAAAACGAATTATCAATCCGTATATAGACATTGATACATTAGTAAGAGAAGAGGTCAATTTTAAATCTAAGCTCTTTGAATGGTGTCAAAAGCATAAAATATTACTACAATTTCAGACATTAGAAAATTTTACTGATAACAATCGGAATGTAGTTTTTCAAATTCAAGCTTTACTTAATAACCACATTGCTGGTATAGGTATCGGTTATTCTAAACGAGAATCTCAGCAACATGCTTCGCAAATGACTTGGAGGAAAATCAGAACAGACAAAATTTTCTTACGAGAAGTATTTGCGGGAGTGAAAAAAACAAACTCTGAAGACAAATGATTTCTTTAAAAGAAAATGAAAATGTAAAGGCTTCTCTTTTTTGCAGAGAAATGGATATAATTCTTAAAAAATCTACAGCCTAAAATTTTTGTTTTATAAATAAATTTTTGTAGTCATTGTTTTTATTTATACCGTCTTAAATTCTAAATAGAGTGTCATTTATTCTTGCTCCCTCTTTATTATCAGCAAATTTTCTTCATTTGGAGGAAGAAATAGAAATACTTAATGGTAGTATGGCTGATCGTTTGCATTTGGATATAATGGATGGCGTTTTTGTGCCTAATATTTCTATTGGACTTCAGCAAGTTAAACACCTATCAAGGATATCTTTCAAACCTTTGGATGCTCATTTGATGATTGTTGAACCACAAAAATTTATTGGACTATTTCGTGATTTTGGAATACAAACATTAACAATCCATTATGAAACCTGTACTCATCTTCATAAGATAATTATGCAAATTAAGGAAAATGGGATGAAAGTTGGAGTGGCACTCAATCCACATACTCCAATAGAGGTGTTAACTGATGTTTTAGAAGAATTGGATAGAGTGTTAATCTTATCGGTTAATCCGGGTTTTGGAGGGCAAAAATTTATTCCAAATTCTTATAGTAAAGTGAGTCGTTTAAAAAATTTAATTAATAAAAAAGAATTAAATACTTCTATTGAAGTAGACGGCGGCATAGATATTAAGACAGGGAAAATGATGTTGGAAGCAGGAGCAAATATATTAGTTGTTGGTAGTTTTATTTTCGAAGCGAAAAATCCTATTGAAATGATAAAGCAAATGAAGGGTTTGTGAATTGAATATGGTCAATTAGTGTGTGAACTTTTTTCATCAAGTGCCTTTTTTTGTTTTCTTTTATTTTTTTCAGAAAGTGTTGCTCAAATCTTAAATAGATATTCTATTTGAAATTTTTTTATTGATTTTTCCCTTTTATTGTTTCTATAGTTTTTATTTTATGTTTTGAGAATAAGTAATCAGTATGTTTATCATTTCTTGTTCGGCATTGGATTTCTCATATTTGTATTTACACTGGGTATTTTTCCTACCAGATTGTCATTGGCGAAGTTATATTAGCATATAGAACTAACAAAATATTTCTAAGAAAAGAAATCAACAGATGAGTCTATAACAAAACCGAAGACGTAAATCTTTTTGTAAAAAGGTTTTGCTAATGGCATTTTTTTTAGATTTTTTCCACCTTATTATACACTATTGTAACCTGTTTTAATGTTTTTGATTCAAGGATGGGATTAAGCCAAGACTTTTTTCAATCGTTCACTGATATTGGAGTATCCCATATTCTTGTTATAAGTGGAATTTATTTTCCAATTTTGTTTGGAATGATGTATTTTCTACTCCCGTTTGTTAGAAATTTTCTCAGGGGAAAAATTGTTGAGCAATTGTGATTACATTTCCTTTGACTTGAAGTTTTGTTTTTATAACTGGCTTTTCTTTCGCTTTCTGTAGTTAGAAAGTGCTCTGGTATTGTGTATTTGGAAAATTGAGAATACTTTCTGCTATAAATCATTTATTTCATATTTTAAATACTGTGATCTTATGGTATTTTTATTTTACTTTTAACTTACTGTTATTTAATGGAATATAGGATTTCAATTAAGTTTTGTATCTGTAGCATCTATTATATAGATTAATCTGGGTTGGTAGAGTTGTATACACCAGAAAATTCGTTGATTAAATATTTCTGGGATTTGTTTTGTATTTCCACTGTTACCTAAATTGGGGTATTATCTTCTTCAATTTATTATTCTTATCAATTTTCAGTTATTCTTAATTGGTGCATGATAGCTTTTTTTACTAAAGTATTGTTTCTTATTTCATTTTCTATGTTTTCATTTTACCTTTTTAAGGTACTTTTGTTTATGTTTGCTCTAAGCAAATATGTTGAGTTTTTTTACAACTAGAATGTTAAATAAGCTTCCCTTGATTGGAGAAAGTTTAGGACTGTACTAACACATGGTGTTTGATAAAATCGTTGCGGAGAGGAGTATTCAAATGGCTAAAAAAATTATAGATCAGTCATGTAAGATTGTTATTGTTACTCATATTTCTCCTGATGGAGATGCAATAGGTTCTTCATTAGCCTTATGCCATTTCCTCCTTCAATTGGGGAAATCTGTTAATATAATTGTGCCTAATAATTTTCCTACTTTTCTTAGATGGATGAGTGGAGCAAAAAATATTGTAATTAGTGAACTGGAAGAACGTATTGCACAGCAATTTATTCGGACAGCTGATTTGATTTTTTGCTTAGACTTTAATGTTCTTTGCAGGGTAGAGCGATTAGCTCCGTGGATAGAAAAATCTGTTGCAAAAAAAATATTGATAGATCATCATCCCTTACCAGGAGATTTTTGTGATCTTAATATTTCTTATCATGAGTTTTCTTCCACTAGTGAATTGATTTTTAGTTTTATTTGTCGAATGGATATGTCTGAATATATGGATAAGAATTTTGCTGAATGTATCTATACAGGGATGATGACTGATACTGGTGCTTTCACTTACAATTCTAATAGACCGCAAATTTACCGTATTATAAAAGAATTATTAGGGAAAGGGATTGACAAAGATGCTATTTATAATAAAGTATATAATAATTATTCAGAAAGTCGAATTCGTTTACAAGGTTATATTTTATATCAAAAAATGAAAATTTTTGAAAAATATCACACTTCTTTGATTACGCTTTCATGCGAAGAGCAAAATCAATTTTTATGGAAAAAAGGAGATACAGAAGGATTTGTTAATATTCCTCTAAGTATAAAAGAAGTTGTTTTTTCGGTATTTATTCGAGAGGAGGATAACAAAGTGAAAGTTTCTTTCCGTTCAAAGGGGAAATTTCCAAGTAATCGATTTGCTGCTGAAGTATTTAATGGAGGGGGTCATTTAAATGCTTCAGGAGGAGAATTTAACGGTAAATTGGAAGATGCGATTGTATTATTCGAAAAAAAATTGCCTAAGTATAGGTACTTATTAGTAAGAAAATAGAATACAATACCTTTGTATTGCAAACCAATATATAAACTGGTACGGTTGTTGTCATCAGAATGTATAACAAAAACTATATGGATAATAGTTTTTGTTACTATGGGAAAGCAATATATTTTATGGATTTTAGTATGCAAAAATTTAGTTGGATTTTATAATGCCTTTAATTAAATCTATATCGGGGATTCGGGGTACTATTGGTGGTAAAACAGGTGACAGTCTTTCCCCGTTGGATGTTGTGAAATTTACCGCAGCTTATGCCTCTTTGATTCGATCTAAAAGTGTTTTTTCTCAAAAGATTATTTTAGGACGTGACGCTCGTGTTTCGGGTACTATGATGCGTAATTTGGTAATTAGTACATTGGTGGGAATGGGATTAGATGTAGTAGATATTGGTTTAGCTACAACTCCTACTGCTGAATTAGCAGTAGTGTTAGGGAAAGCATCTGGAGGAATCATTCTTACAGCTTCTCACAATTCTGAACAGTGGAATGCTTTAAAGTTATTAAACGAGAGAGGAGAATTGCTTAATACTATCGAATGGGATGAGCTTTTACAAATTGCAGAAAATAAATCTTTTTCTTTTGTATCGATAGATAAACTTGGTAAAACAACAACAGATAATTTATATGCAAAAAAACACATAGATCATATTTTAGCTTTGAAATTGGTAGATACAGATGCTATTCAAAGAGCCAATTTCAAGGTGGTAATTGATGCGGTTAATTCAGTGGGAGGAATTATTATCCCCCAATTGTTAAGGGCTTTGGGGGTTAATCAAATTATTTGTATAAATGCTAATCCGACAGGTTTCTTTGCCCATAATCCTGAGCCTCTTCCTCAGAACCTAGGTGAAATTGCAGAAATAGTGAAACAGGAAAAAGCATCCATCGGATTTGCCGTTGATCCGGATGTAGATCGTCTTGCGATTGTTACAGAAACGGGCGATATGTTTGGAGAAGAATATACGTTAGTCTCGATAGCAAGCTATGTTTTATCTCAAACACCGGGGAATACGGTTTCCAATATAAGCTCTACCCGTGCTTTACGTGATGTTACAGAACAACATGGTTGTATTTACACGGCATCTTCCGTGGGCGAGGTAAATGTAGTAAAAAAAATGAAAGAAACCAATGCGGTCATTGGTGGTGAAGGTAATGGAGGAATAATTTATCCCACATCACATTATGGACGGGACGCTTTGGTGGGAATTGCCTTATTTCTAACTTATTTAGCCAAATCTAGTAAAAAAGTAAGCGAGCTTCGTGCAAGTTATCCTGATTACTATATGGTAAAACGACATATAGATTTAACCCCTGATAGTGATATGTTGTTAAATTTCATTAAAAAAAAATACGAAATTTATCCGCTGAACGAAATAGATGGAATAAAAATTGACTTCCCAAACAATTGTTGGATACATTTTAGAAAATCAAATACGGAGCCAATATTACGTATTTATGCGGAAGCGTCAAGTCAAATAGAAGCTGATCTTTTAGTACAATCGGCAGTAAATCTTTGTACAGAAGTTCATTTATATACTTGAATGCTCTTTGGAATGGGTATTAATGTTTTTCTTTTTCTCACTTTCAGAAAAAGAATAGATTAGAGATTCTATTCTGATTTTTTGCTTTTTATCTTTTAATAGTATTAATGATTTTTAATCATATCAACAATTCCCATATTACATATTTGTCATTTATCACTTTCTCAGGTGTAAATAGCTTATGTTGACACATCATTAATATTCTGTAAAAAAATATATTACTGTGACGTATTTTCCAGTTCTCGTTTTCTTTTTGAAATTTCCAATAATGAGTTTTACTTTTCTCATTTTTCTACTTGTATGGGAAAGACCTTTTTTATTTTTTTATTGTTTTCGAATACTGTCTAAAAACAACAGAATCTCCTTTCTTAAAAATTTCTTTGTCATATTTATTGACAAGTGAATTTAGATTCATTTTTAAGGAAATAGGAGAGGATTATTTCTTTTTATTTATTATTCCATATGGCTATAATTGATAGATAAAATAAGTCAATCTTCTTTTTATAATTTCTTGATTATCAAAGATAAAATATTTGTATATCGTTTGCTGACTAAATTGTTTTTTGAATTCTCTCTATCTCAATTTTTTGTAATTTGAACTTGTGAGTTTTGCCAACTCTTGATTTTCGTAATTTAATAAGACTGCTATTGGGGAGTCCAAAATTCTTTCTCTTTTTATTTCTATTTTTTCGTCTGTCCATTGCAACTAACTCTGTCCAATTGCTGCTCTTGATGAGCAAAATTTTCTGTACCGCAAATGGAGTATACTTATTATAACTCTAGATTATTTTTTGTATCCGAAGGAATAGATTTTGCTTTTGAATAAAGGTTTTTAAAGTAGGTAGATAACTTCTAGTTTTGTTTTCTATATGTATTTTGTATATTTCAAGTTCAAATAGAGCATTTTTCAAAAAAGTTTTTCATTGATTAAAACTTGTAGTTAGTTTTTTAAGTGGATCTCATCTAGAAAATCTTCATTTTTTTTAAACTTAATGCTTTGGATAATACTCATAATTGACCATTAGAATTAAAAAATTTGCATGTGTTTTACTAAACATAGTATTTATCTTCAAAATTCTAACAGAGAAATAAATTAGTGGACAATTTTCAGAAATAGGGGGAGGGACTAGCTCCTTTCGGATAAATACAAATAGATCCTACAAACAACAATTTTTTACAGTATTTTTTGTGTAAGAGATGCATAAATTACATTATTTCGTATTTGCTGTTTTTTTGCATATGAACTGTCCTCTATAAATATCATTAGCAGCGGTTCTACCTACCTTTACTGCAGATAAAGAGACATTGTTCAGGAACTTCATTTATTCAAAAAAGTCAAAAACAGTTTTTTTGATTGTGATTAGATTTAATATTCGTCTACTTGTTCAAATGACTAGGTTAGTATAACTTTTTTCTTTTTTCATTAAAGCCAATCTACTAATATCATATGGACTACCACGATGTAGATTTTTGCATTTTTTTTATTAATTATTTTAATACCTGTAATATTCAGATTTATGTACGGGTCATCGAGAAATCCACCCCCTATATAAGGTGCTTATTTTGGGGTTAAATTTGGTTAATTCTACAACCAACATTGGTCAAAAATAAACGCGGGGCTACTTTCCTCCATTCAAATGATTAGGGAAACGATGAATAATTCGTTAGTGATTGTTTTTCCAAAGGTCTATTTGTGCGGATACTTGATTGGTAAACGAATTACTCATTACAAGAGAATAATGCCATGTAGTGCACCAAAACTGGTCCAACATCCTTTTGTCAAAAGGAAGATTGAATTCCGTCTGGAAAAGTATATTTACCTATTTGTGGTCTAATATTGATATGTTTGACCCAGGGAAGTCCACCATTTTGTTTGTATTTCGTTATCAGACAGAATGTTATTTATTACAAATAATAGATTCGATCTTTCATCATTTCTAAATGCTGTGTATTGACCATCCAGTCTAATTATCTGCATCTGTGATAAAATATTGTCTTTTTTTACAGCTTTTCCTATCATTGTTACTTATACGTATAGGCATACATAGAGAGGCATAACTTTCCCAAAGTTCTGTAATACAAAATAGTTGTAATTTTTCTTGCAATCATTATATATCTGTAGGACATTTAGGATATTTAGGACTATTAACTATAACTAGTGACTAATGCCTCATGGGAATCATACACATTGTCAAATTTAAATTTTGTTATTGAATCATTGACGGTTGGAACGAGTAATTTTCCTTTGTATTTTTTGATACAATTGATAATTGTGTCAGTTGGTGCTTCTGAAGAAACGCTTTTTAGGGAAGCAATTGTACGATTCCAATGCTACTATTTTCTTTCAATGTATGAGGTGTATTCAATATAATCTGTTTTTCGTGATTGTTTTTTTTGTTTTAGGGAAAGATAAATCATATTCCTTCTAATTATCTCCAATGGACAAACAATATGCATTTCTATCATCATCCCCAATTAGATTGGGGACCTTTTTTTTGAAAGACGCAAAGACTGATCAACACACACACCAACACTACATTCACCCACTGTTTCTCCTTTCCATTCAAAAACTGGAATTCTTTTGTTAGTAATTATCTCAACAACACGGTTTCGTGTTGAAAAATATTACAGCCCATCCAATGAATATTAGTTCCTAATTTAGTCAGGACCTTTTATCGAACTATCAAAACTGCCGTTTAAACAGTCAGATACAATGAACCCGTAGTACGAACTCCTTTCAGCAATTTTTCCTTTCTATATTTAGTACGAGGATCTATTAATTCTAGCATTTCACATTCAGCGGTATTAATTTTTTCCAAAAATGCAAAGATTTTGTCAATTATTTTGCAATCAAGCATATTCTATAATTATATACTTAAGTCTTCTTTTATATAGTAAACCGATATTCAGTTTTAGATAGGAATACTTCATTAGGAAGCAATATCACAGGTGGATATTCTGGGAAATGAATGCTATCGGGATAATGCTGTGTTTCCAAACAAAATGCAGAACGTTTGGGATAGATATGACCATTTTTCCCAATAAAACTGCCATCTAGATAATTTCCTGTATAGAATTGAATACCAGGCTCTGTAGTATAAACTTCCATTGTAATTCCAGTATCGGGAGATAAAACTTTTGCTGCATAGACTAGATTGTTATCATTATCTACTCTGTTAATAATAAAATTATGATCATATCCATTGCCATAAATCAACTGGATGTGGTTCTCTTCTATATGTTTCCCTATTGTATTCATGAGACGAAAATCAAAGGGTGTATCACTGACTTTTTCTGGTTTCCCTAGTGGAATAGAAACATCATTTATTGGCAGAAAAGTATCTGCATTAATATGTAGCTTATGGTTATCAATTGATGGATTCCCTTCTCCAGAGAGGTTGAAATACGAATGATTAGTTAGATTAAGAATTGTTGTTTTGTCTGTTATGGCTTCATAAGTTATTTCAACCGTATTTGTGTTTATTAACTTATAGATAACTTTTACCTTTAAGTTCCCGGGAAAACCTTCTTCTCCGTCTTTGGAAAGGTATGTTAATTCAAGTGTTTGTGCATCTTGTTGATAAGCATCCCACACTACAGCGTGAAATCCTTTTATTCCACCATGTAAGTTGTTGATCCCGTTATTTACTGCTAAATTATATTTTTTATCATTTAGAATAAAATTCCCATTGGCTATACGATTAGCTGTTCTTCCACAAGTTGCCCCAAAATAAGGTTCTTGGTCATTCAAATAATCATTTATGTTTTTTTTCCCTAATACTATATCTATCCATTTACTTTTTTTGTCAGGTACATTGAGAGATACAATTCTTGCACCGTAATTAGTTACGGACATCTCAATGCCATTTCTACTTGTCAAAATGAATAATTGCACAGATTTATCATCTACTATTTTTTCAAAATCTTCTTTCTTCAAACCGTCCAATTTTTTTGTTTTCATGGATCCAAAATACTAGGATTAATGATTAATGAAAATATTTACCTTTATAGAGTTCAAAAATTATTTTGAGTTATATAGTGATATGTTGTTAGTAACACTTAAACTACCAAGTGCCTTACAAGTGGTAAAAGTAATGCTTTTATATAAAAAAGCACAAGTGAATCAGATATTCTGATTTGTCAAAATGAATTTCTCCTATCTTTATGGTAGCCTTTATTATGAAAGCAATTAAGTATGCTATTTGGTTTGTTTTACTCCCAGTAGGAATATTTTATATCTTGCCCGTTGTTTTGTTTCAAATTCCTTGTTTTCAAAAAACAACATCCAACGTATTATCCAAATATTTGGAAGAACAAATAGGGACAAAGGTCAATATTGACAAAGTTGAATTCCAGTTTTTTGATAAATTAATTTTAAAAGATGTGTATTTGGAAGATGAATCTGGTAATATTTTTTTTTCTGCTAAAAAAATAGTCTCAGGTTTTGATTTTTTTTCTCTCTTTCAACATCAGATTCGTATCAATTCTACTCAAATAGATGCTTTTACTTTCAATTTAACAAGAGAATCTGTTGATTCACCTTTAAATGTTCAATATATCATCGATGCTTTTGTGAAAAGAATGAGAAAAATTGAATTAAGTATGCGAAATTTTTCTTTAAAAAGAGGAAATTTTTATTATAGAGTGAAAGATAAAGAGTCTACTCCAGGCAAGTTTAATTCGAATGATATACATTTGAGTGGTATAGTAGCAGCCATTCAATTATATGAATTTAATGATATGATATTGAAAGCAGACATAGAGAGATTGAGTTTTACAGAGAAGTCTGGATTTCGGGTAAAACGACTGAGTTTTGATCTGGTAATAGATAGTAATAACATGCGGGTTAATCAATTTGATTTAAGACTCCCTGAATCTCATCTTGTATTAAAAAAAATTATAACTGATTATAACCATTCGCATTCGAGAATTTTTACAGCTAAAACACATTTCAATTTTCAATTAGAACCTTCACAAATTAATTTGAAAGATGTTTGTTCTTTTATTCCAGTATCTTCTTATTTTCAAAGTCAATTAGAAATAATGGGTAAATTTGTAGGCAATCTAAATAATTTTAAACTAACGGGGTTAGCGGTTAAAGAAGATAACATGGTCGTCAATGCTGATATGGAAATCTTCCATTTGAATGATCCTTGTCAGGCAAGCATATATGCTAATGTTAAAAATTCCTTTATTACTCCATTGAAAATTCAAAAAATAGCGAGTTACTTTAATTCCAAAAGAGCCAATTCCTCTCTATTAGTGGAAAGATTGGGAAAGATTTCTTTCAATGGAAAGATATCAGGCAATATAAACAGATTAAATACAAATGTTGATATTAATTCTGAAGTGGGAAATTTACAAGCCAGAATTCAATTTTGGAAAAAAGGGACAACTAGTTTTTTATTTGGTAAAGTTTCTACTTTTAGGCTTAACATATGCAGGCTAATCAATAACAACAATTTTGGCTCAGTTCGATTATCCATGAATTTAAATAGTACTTTCAATAATTATTGGAAAGATTGGAAAGGAAATATTGAAGCGTCAATCAAAGAATTTAATTATAAATCCTTTTGTTTGGAGAATGTTTGTTTATCAGGCAATTTTACTTCTAATAGTTTTAGGGGTTCGTTGAAAGCTGATAGCTATGGTGGACAAATCGTTACCAATGGTTTTTTTTTATTGAAAGGGAAGAATTCTAAATTGAATTTTTCGACGAGTGTTTCAAATATATCATTTTATAATTTGTATTCAAATACAAATTATAAAAATTCAAAACTTTCATTTGTACTTGATGCTAATTTAATAGGTAATTGTATAGATAATTTTACTGGAAATATAGCATTGCACAGATTGAAATTTTCTACTGACAGATGTGTTTATTCTGTAGATTATATTTCTGTCGATGCCATAGCGTTGGGAGAAAATAAGAAACAACTGTTGCTACATTCGAATATTCTCAATGGAGAAATAAAGGGTATGTATTCTATAGGTGGAAGCATGTCTAAAAATAAAGGCGATGTATTACATGTCTCCTTTACAAAAGTAGATATAGGTCATGCTTTCAAATCATTATTCATTAGAGCAATTGATTTTGGAGGTATTGCTACTGGATATATTACAGTAAAAGATGTTTTCCATACTTGGCAATTATTTACTAACATAGATGTTCATCAATTTGTTTTCAATAATGTCCCCATGGGAGATTTGACATTGCATGGGAAATGGGATAGAAATAAGCAAGGTATAGAATTGAATGGAAAAATTGTCAATGGAGACAATAGTTTTATTGATATAGATGGATTTATTCATCCGATGAAGAAAGAAAATTCCATTCTTTTTGATGTCCACAATACAGAAATTGCTTTTCTGTATAAGTATTTAAGTAATGTATTATCTGATTTTTCTGGACGATTAACTGGGAAATTACGTTTGTTTGGTGATTTAAGTAATCTGAAGCTTGAAGGTGATGTATTGGTGGATAATGGAATTTTTGGAATTAAATGTCTTAATACTTATTATACTTTTGGTGATTGGATAAAATGTACTCCCAATGAAATATCTATTGGGAATGCAATGGTTTATGATAAATTTGGGAATAAAGCGATTGTTAATGTTGTTATTAAGTACAACGCGTTTAGCAATTTCCGATTTGCAAGTGATTTCTCATGTAAGAATCTATTGGTTTTTGATGCTACTTCTGATATTAATCCTTTATTTTATGGCAAAGCATTTGTCACTGGAACGGCTACACTGAGTAGTAATGGGAAATTTCTATCTATAGAAGCTTTGTTGTGCAACAACAAAAATACAACTCTTGCATTTGACCTTGCAAAAACATCTGATATTGCTGATTGTGATTCTAAAAAAAAGCAAGGGAAGAAAGTTGAAAACAATCTAAAAGAAGGTACAATTAATTTTTTAAAAACTGGAATCTATCTTGATCTAATAGCTAAGATAGACAGTGATGCTGTTTTGAAAATAATAACTAACCCTTTGTTGAGTAACGAAATAAGTTCAATTGGAAATGGTAATTTGCAAATTCGATATAGTACAAAGAAACTGTTGGAGGTATTTGGAAAGTATACAATCGAAAGAGGTAAATTTAATCTCGATTTTTACCCAATAATTAGCAGAAATTTCGAAATTGTAAAGGGTAGTTCTGTGTCCTTTTTTGGCAATCCTCTAACAGCAGACTTAGATGTTAAAGCATCCTATTCTATTTCGGATTTTATGCATAATAATGTTCCTATCAATTTTATCATTCTACTTTCCGGTCAATTGAAATCGCCAAATATAAAATGGTTTTTTGAGGAAGAGAAAGCAGTGAAATCTGAATTCGGAAAGAGTAAGAGAGATCATAATCTCGAATAATGAAGATACTTATTAACAGTTTTGCTATTTTATCTCTTAGTAACGGTAGAGACCCGGTGGACCTTAACCTTGTTGTATAAGACAGGCATGTGTAAGAGAAGATTACAATATTGTGACAAAAGTTTATTCTACAAGCTATATAGACATATATAGTCATTTGTACTCTACATATGTTTTTCTAATTGCGAACCTATAAAAGTGAAAAAGAAAAAGAACAAATTAGAGGTCTTACTATGCAAAAGTGAAAGACAGTTTTTTAGAAGTATTGCGCATTAAAAATGGCTGAGGTGGGGCGTCATATTCTATTTATTGTTCTCCTATGTATATGTACAGTGGTATAGGAATACTCTTTTGGTATCTATTGTGTATAGGTAAAGGAGAAATTAAAGTATGTTAGAAAAAGATTGTGATATTGAGTATAAACTTGTGAAAAGTGGAAATGTTCGGCTAAGGGTTTATCTATTATTGTTATGATCGTGCTTTACCTAGAAGCATACAAAGTCTTGATTTTTTTTGCAGAATGGTTGTTTCTAACAGTCAAAAAGATGTTACAATGAAAAGGAAGAATTAATGAAGGAAGAATTAATCTCTGAGCTTCCTAAAGCCCAAAATTGGATATTTATACTTTTCTTATCCTGCTTTTTTGTTTATGTGAAATTATTAACAAGGAGTAGGCTATTTTTTGCGATGTTGAATGATTTTTCCCTCGCAAAGGGTAAGCAAAATATATTTTATGAAGGAATTGGTGATGAAATAGTCCGTAAAATATTTTGGTTCATACCAACAATTATTCTTTTTTCAATTGCTATTTATTGTACACTCCTTCACTTTTCTAGTTTAAAATTCGAAACCAATATTCAATTATTTATAGATTTAGGAGTTATTTCTTTATGTACTACTACTTACATTCTATATAAGTTCCTACTCAATATTTTGATGGGTCATATCTTTTTTCAAAAAAAAGATGTACTCCTATGGAGTAATTATTTTTTTTCTGCCTTTTCATTATGTGGATTATGTTTATTTGTTCCTGTTTTATTGATGTTTTTTTTAGAAAGTGTTTATTATTTTTGTTTTTATTTTACTCTATGGTGTTTGTTTGTCACAGAAATATTAATACTAAATAAGTCTTATGTAGTATTTTTTCATAAAAAAAGTGTTTTACATTACTTTATTTTGTACCTTTACGTCCAGGTGGTGACTCCTTTATGTTTTTTTTATAAAATAGTAATACACTTTACGAGTGTATAGAAAGGTATTGTTATGTCTTTAAAGATAAAGAAGGTTTTAGTTTCTCAGCCTAAGCCTGCGACAGGGAAATCTCCTTATTATGAAATAGCAAAAAAGTATGATTTACAAATTGATTTCAAACCTTTTATTAAAATAGAACCTATATCTTTGAGAGAATTTAGAAGACAAAAAATAAATATTCAGGATTATACGGCTATTGTTTTTACAGCTAAAATAGCTATAGATCATTACTTTCGCTTATGTAGGGAACTACGATTTCAAATACCAGAATCATTAAAATATTTCTGTTTGAGTGAAACTATAGCGGTTTATTTGCAAAAATACATTGTATATCGTAAACGAAAAATATTTTTTTCAGAATTGGCTACATTAGAAGATTTGATAATTGCGATTTGCAAATATGATAAAGAAAATTTTTTAATTCCTGTATCGAATGTACACGGGAATGGATTGTCAAGCCTGTTAAATAAAAAAAATATTAAATGTAGCACAGCAGTTATGTATCGAACAGTAAGTAATGATTTCAACCAAGATGAAAAATTTGATTATGATTTATTATTGTTCTTTGCTCCTGCAGGAATTAATTCACTGCTAAAAAATTTTCCTGACTTTAAGCGAAATGATGTTGCCATAGGAGCTTTTGGATCGGCAACTGCTCAAGCGGTTGAGCAAGCGGGTTTGCGTTTAGCTATAGAAGCACCTACTCCAGAGGCTCCTTCAATGGTCACTGCTTTAGAAAATTACATCAAGAAATTACGTAAAATTTTATGAAAGATTACTTGCTTTGTTTGTTTTAGAACGAAATTAACCTGGTAAAAAGTTTTTTGGAACTCTTAAAGAAGTTTGCCTGTCAGCAATATCACAGCTACTGAAAAGTAAATAATTAAGCCAGTTACATCCACTAATGTTGCTACGAAAGGGGCACTAGCTGTAGCAGGATCGAAGCCGCAACGTTTTAATATAAATGGAATCATGGAACCGGACAACGTCCCCCATAAGACAACAAAAATTAATGATATCGCAACAGATAATCCTATCCAAACCCAATATTTTCCATAATTGTAAATGCCTATTTCTTGCCAAAGAAATACGCGAGAAAAGCCAATTAGTCCTAATAAAGAACCCAAAAGTAATCCAGATAATATTTCCTTTTTCATTACATACCACCAATTTTTCAAGCCTAACTCTTCTAGAGCTAACGATCGTATAATAAGACTGGCAGCTTGTGAACCTGAATTCCCTCCGCTTGAAATAATTAAAGGTACAAATAGTGCTAATACGACAGCTTTTGATATTTCTACATTGAAATAACTCATAGCACTTGTTGTTAACATTTCGCTAAAAAAAAGGAAGACGAGCCATCTTGCACGTTTTTTGACTAATTCGAAAAGAGAAGTTTTGGTATAAGACAAATCAAGTTCCTGTGTCCCTCCAAATTTTTGAAAATCCTCTGTATTTTCTTTTTCAGCAACATCCATGACATCGTCTATCGTAACGATTCCGAGCAATGTGCCATTGGTATCTGTCACTGGTAAAGCTACACGGTCGTAATCTTGAAATATTTGAATAGCCACTTCCTGGTCATCATAAGCATTTAAAGCAATGAAACGGTTATCAGTCAGGTTTTCTACCGTCTCAGTAGGTTGTGCTAATATTAGTTCTTTTATTCGTATGTCATCTATGAGACGGCGATGGTCGTCAATAATGTAAATAACGTTGAGTGTTTCAGAATCTTTACCAAAACGACGAATATGATCTAAAGCTTGTTGAACAGTATAGTGAGGCTTAATAGCTACATATTCGGGAGTCATCAATCTTCCAATACTTTCCTCAGGATAACCCAAAAGGCGAGTTGTAATAGCACATTCTTTCAATGATAACATTTGAACCAATCTCCAACTTATTTCGCCAGGTAATTCTTCAAAAAATGCCGTGCGATCATCTGGATCAAGGTCATTGAGCAAATTAGTAATTTGATCGGTATTCGCAATAAGACCTTCGATAATGTCTTCTTGCTCTTCGTGAGAAAGATGCTGAAAAGCTTCTTTAGCTAATTCTCTTGGTAGAAGACGGAAAAGAACTATTCCATCATTTTTCTCCAAGTTTTCTATTATCTCAGCTATTTGAAGTGGTTCAAACTTATTAAGTTCTTGTTTTAAGGTCTTCCAATCCTTGAGTTTGATTAACTCAAGAAAATGTAATTTAAACTCTTCCATGTAAAATCTCTCCTTGCAAATTCAAGCTCTGTAAGGAGATACAAATCCTTACGGAGCAATTAATATACTTGTTTTATATAACCCGGCACGTCGTCCATAAATAGCCCAATTTTTAAAGTAAAAATTAATTACGGTTGGATCCCTCTCAGTTTAGGTGTTTCTAAATTTTCTTTCTGAGGACTTAATTTTTTTTCTATCTATGGATCTCTCCTCACTGCCATTTTTCGTAAAACGGCTATGATATAGACGGGAGATGAAATTACAGAAAAATACCCCGCACATTAAAATTGATTTTTCGTTATTCTGAAGACCATTTTTTTGATCTAATCAAAATTTGAATGTGTTGTTAACACAACAACAAACTCCGCACAAGGTACAATTTTATATTTATATAGCAATAATCTTTAATAGTGAAAAGTTTTTAAGTATAGAGAACGGTTGTATTATTTGATTATTATTGATTTCATGAATATTAGTGATTGTTATTTTGATTTGTAGAGGGCTATAACTGAACGTCTGAGATTTACTCTATATATTTGATCATTGAACAGGGTCATGTCCATGTTTTCCCCAAGGGTGACAGCGACAAATTCTTTTTAATGTTAGCCAACCTCCTTTGAGAATTCCATATTTTTTCATAGCGATCGTAGCATATTCGGAACAAGTGGGAATATATCTGCAAGAAGAAAGCAACAGGGGAGAAATACACAAACGATAAAATTGAATGAGTAAAAGTGTTGTGAAAACACTTATTCCTTTTAGTGTTTTTTTCATAGCATTTTTTCTATTAAAGTATCCAAAATCTTATCCATTACTGTTTTTATTTGAGCATAGCTATGCAATTCATCCCCTGTATAAATAAAAGCAAGTGATAACCCTTTATTTTTTATAAAAAGGTATTCCCAAAGTCTATTTTTGGTTAATCTATAAGATTCACGTATTAACCTTTTTATGCGGTTTCGTTTAAAGGAATGTCTTAAACGTTTTTTCGAGACACTAATCAAGATGGATACAGGAATTTTCCCCTTTGTCTGCTTTTCTAAATAGACAATACGCAAAGGATAAATGTTAAAAGATAGGCCTTGTTCAAACAGATAGTTTACTTCTTTTTGTAGAGAAAGTCTTTCAGTTTTAACAAAAGTTCGTTTAAAGTTTGATGAATACATATTTTATTCCTATTATTCCTAATCCTATAAGGAATGTATTGTAATACAGATTAATGTTCTATAACTAATTATTTTTGTCGATCGTTTTTATTATTTCTAATAATGTATATAGTTTGGATTGTATTTTAGTATTGGAAGATTATAGTGTCCGTATATTATCGTTCTATGATACCCTATAGTGAGGGAGATTAAATACATTGTATGCTTATAAAAAGCAGTAAAATAACCCAAATAAAAATACAAAAGAAAAAGTTGTAATCTATATTGAGGGGAGTAATTGTGTTACTAATTTTTTAATTTTGTGGTGAAAAAATTATAAAAAATGAAAATAAAAATTGTCAATAAATCAAAATATCCTCTCCCCGAATATGAGACTCCACATTCAGCAGGATTGGACATAAGGGCCAATATTGACGAGCCAATTATATTAGAAAGAGGAGAAAGGACATTAGTACCTACAGGGTTATTTATTGAATTGCCTGTAGGTTATGAAGCCCAAATTCGTCCAAGAAGTGGTCTTGCCATTAAATATGGCATCTCTTTAGTTAATTCGCCAGGGACGATCGATTCTGATTATCGGGGGGAAATAAGGATAATAGTTATTAATCACTCTAAAAAGTCTTTCAAAATAATAGATGGAGAACGTATTTGTCAAATGATAGTATCTAAATACGAGCAAGTAGAGTGGGATGAAGTGAAAAAATTGGATCAAACAATTCGTGGGAATGGTGGATTTGGACATACAGGGGTATAGTTTTTTTTGCAAAAAGAAAGTATGAGGAGAAAAGCAGTAGTCTCTGTATACCATATATTTTATATGTTAATGCCATTGCTATTTTGTACTTGTCTTTTTGCGGGAGAGTTGCCATATGAAAATCGTTTTAAGTTTGATTATTTCTTTTTGAATGCTATCCGTTTTAAACAAAAAAGTGAACATAATCAAGCTTTTAATTCTTTTCAATATCTTTTGAGGATTGATTCTACATCTTCTGTTGTTTTGTATGAATTATCTAAATACTATTTGTTTTTAAACAAAGAACAACTCGCTTTAAATGCCTTACGAAAAGCAACTTTTTACACTCCTAATAATTTTGAGTATAAATTAGCTTTGGCTAATTTGAGTCGGGAATTAGGAAACAACAATTTGGCAATTATTTTATATGAAGAGTTGATAAAAGGAAATCCTCAAAATCTAGAATTATACTATTGTTTAAGCGATTTATATGTCAAACAACAAAATGTAAATAAAGCTATTAGAGTACTAAACAAGATTGAAAATAGTATAGGGATAAATGAAGATATTGCTTTAAAAAAAAGTCAACTCTATAAATTAATTGGCAAAAAAAAGCAGGCATTGAGGGCTTTAAAATATTTAGCAGAAAAATTTCCTACAGAAGCTAAATATCAGATATTTATAGGTGACTTTTATCTGGATGAAAATGAAATAGAGGAGGCATTGTTATATTATGAAAGGTCTAAAATAATGGATCCTAATAATCTTTATTATTTTGTTGCGATGTCTAATTATTATGCAACTAAAGGAAAAGTAGGATCCGCTATACATAAAATAGAAAGGGCATTAGAGGCTCCAACATTAGACTTAGGGACTAAATTAAACATTCTTGGAAAGTATATTGAAAATCTGTGTGAAAATAAACAAGATAAAGAAGCAGCCAATGTTCTTTTTGAAACTTTAATGGAACAATATCCACAGGATAAGGAATTAAACCGTATGTACGGAAAATTTTTGTTTCTGCAAGGCAAAAAAAAAGAAGCTAAATTTCAGTTTCAAGCTGTCATTGAAGCCATGCCAGAGGATTTTGAAGCATGGATTCAACTATTGAATATTGCTCTGCAAGAGGAAAATTCTGATGAAATTATTTCTATTTGCGAAAATGCTTTAATCCATTTCCCTGATGTTCCTGAATTTTATTTATATGAAGGAATAGCTTACTCTATTAAAAAAGCTTATCAAAATGCTTTAGATATTTATTTGGAAGGATTGAAAATAATTTCAACAGATGATATACTATTATCTACTTTTTTGGGGCAAATAGGGGACTTGTATTATCAATTGGGGAATAAAGAAAAATCCTTTGTTTTTTATGAACAGGCCATTAAGTATAATGATAAAAATATTGTAGTATTGAATAATTATGCTTACCGTCTTTCATTGACAAAAGAAAATTTGGATAAAGCTAAAGAAATGGCAGCTGTAGTTGTTCAATTGCAACCTGACAATATAACTTACATAGACACTTATGCTTGGATATTTTTTCAAGCAGGGGATTATTCTTTGGCAAAATTTTATATTAAAAATGCTATTTCCAAAGATACTGTGGTAAATAGTGAAATCTTGGAACATTATGGAGATATTCTTTACAAGACTGGAGATATTGATGAAGCTGTTTCCAAATGGCAGGAAGCTCTTTGTTTGAAAGAAGCAAGTAATGGAGATACAAGTATTCTCAAAAAGAAAATTACGGATAAGACCTATTACTATGAAGGTACAAAATGAATTTCAACGCATTATCCTAATCCTATTATTAGTCTTTATTGGAAAAGATTTTTGTTTAAGCGAAAAAGATACTACCTTAATTGTTTTGTCACAAGTAACTAATAAAGAGCAGTTAGATAATATTATACAATTCGAACCTCAATATGATACATTCTCTGCCAATTTAAAATTTATTGTTCAATTAGGTGAGGGAAAAGAAATATCAGCGAATGCACAACTAAGAATTGTAAAAGATAAGGCAATACAACTATCTTTACGCGTTCCTTTATTTGGAGGCGAGTCTTATAGAATATTAGTTACTTCGAATGAAATACTAATTCTTGACCGCTTGCATAAGCAGTGTTTTCGAGAGAGTATGCAAGATATTATAAAAATTGAGGGTTTCTTTGATTACTACAAAGTGTTAGAATCTTTATTAAGCAATAGATTATTTATGCCTGGTAAAAAAGAAATTTTAGTGCAGGATTATCCTGATTTCGAGATAAAAAGAGAACAATTTTCAGTGGAAATAGTTCATGTAGACAAATTTAACGAGGTATACAAATTTGTTATAGATTATACAAATCGTATTCAATCCACTACTATAAATAAGGGGGAAAATCAATTACAATGTAGATATGCTGATTGGGAAATTGATTCTGATAGAAGAGATAGAAGATTTTTTCCGATGTCTATTCAATTGATATTCAATGGAAATTATAAGTTGAATTTGTTTTTCAAATCAGTCGAGTTTGATAAAAATTTTACTATTGATTGCAATATACCCAACAATTACAGGCAAGCTGAATTACAGCAAATCCTTCGGCTAATTGGGAATTTGTTATGAAAGTTCAAGTTCAATGGGTTACTATTTTATTGTTTTTATTGTTGTTTGGTTGTGTCTTTTCAGTTCACTCTGCAAGTAAGGTCAAAGAATTGGAAAAACAACGCAAAATGCTTTTGATAGAGATAAAGAATACAAATAAGTTTTTGAATGAAAATCATAAATCAATAGGGGATGTTCAACGTAGAGTTGATCTGCTGGTTAAGCAAGTGAATACAAGGGAACAATTAGTAAAAATTTTGGGGAATGAAATAGGTGTTTTTAATAAAAAAATTCAAGACAAAGAAATACAAATTGCTCAATTAGAAAGAAATCTCCATTTGAAAAAAAGAAACTATGCAATTGCTATTCAAATAGTGTATCAAGAAAAAAATAATCAAGATCAATTATTTTTTATTCTGTCTGCAAGTAATATTGTTCAATCTTTCCATCGAGCATTATATATGAAAGAATATGGTAAATGGAGAAGAGCACAAGGAGAAGAAATCATCATACAACAAAATAAGGTAATTGCCGAAAAACAAGTTCTGAAGTATGATGTACAAACAAAAACCAATTTGGTAAATATTAAAAAGAATGAAGAAGAAAAATTACGAATACAAGAAAGAATAAAAGGGGCTGAAATAGAAAACTTAAAGAAGAATACAAAGAAACTTCAAGCTGAAATAGACAAAAAGAAAAGACAAGCTGAAGTATTGGAAAGAGAGATTGCAAGGATTATCAAAGAAGAGCTAGCTGCTACAAAAAAAGCAGCAGCTAGGGGCAGTGTTAAACGAAAAAGTGAAACTGCAGATGGCTATGCAATGACAAAAGAAGAACAAACTTTATCTACTGATTTTGCCAAAAACAAGGGGAAACTCCCTTTCCCTCTTAAAGGGAGTTATTGTATTGTTAGCCGATTTGGACAGCACCGATATGGTAATATGGAAAATATTCATTACAATAGCAATGGAATAGATATTAAAACTACTCAAGAGAATAGTGCTAGAGCCGTTTTTGATGGAATAGTTACACGAATCTTTATTCTTCCTGGATATCAAGTATCTGTCATTGTGAGGCATGGGAATTATTTGACCCTTTATTCTTATCTGGAACAAGTTTTTGTTAAACAAGGAGACAAACTAAAAATTGGACAATGTATTGGGAAAATATATACAGATAAAGAAAATGGTAATTTAACGATCCTACACTTTGAGCTTTGGAAAGAACAGACCAAACTTAATCCAGAGCTATGGCTATACAGATAATACTCGAGTTCGAAAATGAATGGTAAAAAAACGAAACATTGCTTGTTCTCCATTCAGGAGGGCAAGATTCAGCTACCTGTCTTTTTTTTGCATTAAATGTTTTCAAGGAAGTTAGGTGCTTTATGTATTAAATATAGACAATGACATTCGTTAGAAAATAGAAGTTGCTCGAAAAATTGCGATAAAAATTCAATGTTCTATTTCAAACTCTGGACTCGACTATTATTGATAGATTAGTTGAAAATTTTGTAGTACAGTTAATGTATGGGGAAAAGGAAAGACTGCCGATTCTTGTCCCAATACGTTTGTTCTAGGAGGAATATGTTTTTCTTAACCTTCTCGGTAATTATTGCTCGTTTGCTAGGAATACGCAATGTTGTAATTAGTGTGTCACAATCCGACTATGGTGGATATCCCGATTGTAGAGTTAGTTTATTCGTTATGTAAATATTTCATTAAATTTAGCTATGGACTTCTCCCAGTTCATTATCCATATTCCCTTGATGTGACTTTCAAAAGCTGAATGTTGGCGTTGGCAAATCGATATTAGGTATATTAGAAATTGTTAAAAACGAAATGCCATTGTGTTACGATAGTATTATTAGTATTATCTAGTATTATCGGCTGGAGGATGGATCCGTGTGACACTTCTCAGCATTGTGAGCTTCGAAATAAAAGAACAAAGAACTAAAAGAATTCCTGACAACCAATATGACCTCTTTAATAATCAAACAACAACCACTTAGGTTTAATTTATTAATTGTTTTGTTACGAGATTTTATAAAAAAGTAAAAAAGATAACACTAATCTAGTACTAACAACCTGTAAAGGTTGTAAACTTCTGGACAAAAAAATAAATAATGTCCTATATACCATCTGGTGTCCTTCGTATGATTTCATTTATTTTTGAATCAAATAGGAGAGATAATAACTTCCCGTTGGAATTGGTATGTTTTGTCGCTATCAAATTCACTTGTTTATTACTTGACTATTGAAAGTCAAGTGACTAACGATTGTTCTTCTAAAATAAGGTCTACAAAAATTTTACGATGCACAGGTGTTTTTCCAATCCATCTCCCCTATTTACTTATCACTTATACATAGATATTGTGGATGTTTTGACAGATAGATTCTATCTAATCCATATACTAAAGTCAATTGCTATGGATAAATTGTTTTTCAAAACTAGGACTTGTTGTAAACAAATATTTATTTCATACGTCAACTCACTTGCAATAAGTTTTTTATGACAAATTCCGGCAATATCTTTCACGATATGTTCAGCTGTTTTTTTCGTAATTATTTGCATTTTATATCTCTACTATACTGATATTTTTTCATAATTCAGGAAATTCTCTACGTAAGTAGAAGAAGGACAGGGGGGTATCTACGCAAGTAGTTTTAAATGATCAGGCAACTTATATTTTGTTTATACAAAGTGGAGTAATTTTTTTATAAGAAAGTTTCTTTTTATGTTTGATCTAGTACTTCTGGACAATGTATTGCATAAATTATTTTTTTGAAATGTATGAGATTTGTTCTAATAGTTATTTTTATTTCTTGAATAAGAAATAGATATTGCCTGGAGTTTCAATTATTTGTTTGGCGGGTAATAAATATTACCTATCCTTTTCATAAGTGCTAAATCAATTCAATAGATAGTAAGCTTGATCAATTTATGTTTAGATCTTCATTTTTTGCAATGGGTAGCAGTGCGAATACAACTATTGCGTCTTACAAAAAAAAGTTTTTAGTTTTTGTATTCAAAAAAATCTTTTTTACTGTTTTTGATACTGATAAGTGTTTTGTATTATATTAAAAATAATTGATTATTATTGACATAATAATCAATTACGTATTTATTATAGAAATAAGTTAGACTATATGTCTGTTTGTCATACATTTTCTACATTTCTAAAACGGCACAAAAATTGTACATCCATCGGATAGAAGCGTATATGTTTAACTAAAAAAAATAGGAGGGCAAAACGATGTTACCAATTAGAAGAACGCAAGCGTGGTTACCTGAAATTTTGTTAAACGATTGGTTTAATGATAGTTTGTATAGTCAGCGGACGATAACTTCTCCAGCATTGAATATTTTGGAAAGAGGGAATGGGTTTCGTGTAGAATTAGCTGCACCTGGAATAGCAAAAGAAGATATCAAAGTTGATATAAGCAAAGAAAATCAATTGGTCATTTCAGTCGAAAAGAAGAATGAATCTGAAGAAAAGCAAGAACGTTATTTACGTAAAGAATTTGGTTATACTCAATTTGTAAAAACTCTTACTTTGCCTGATGATATAGATAAGGAATCCATTGCTGCTTCGTATGAAAATGGTATTTTGGCTATCGAAATTCCTAGAAGAGTAAGACAGGTTGCCGAAGAAACGAAATCAATTTCTATTTCCTAGAAAGATTGATTTTGAAAACTTGAGTTGTAGCAAAAAACGCTGTAATTGATTTTTACAGCGTTTTTTTAGTAAAGCAGAATTGTATAAAAAAGCTTCTTAATACAACTATCAGTCGTGTAGTCTGTAATTTTGTATAGAAGTTTTCTAAATTCGCCTGTTGAGAGAATGAAAATAAAAAAATGCAAAAAAACCTTGTGATCGTAGAATCCCCAGCTAAAGCTAAAACTATTGAGAAGTTTTTAGGTAGTGACTATAAAGTTTTGCCAAGTTATGGACATATCCGTGATTTGAAAAATAAAGGGTTAAGTATAGATATAAACAATGATTTCAAACCTGAATATGTTATTTCTCCTGATAAAGTCGAAGTGGTTAAGCAGTTGAGAAAAGCAACGAAAGCAGTAGAAACTGTGTGGCTTGCTTCGGATGAAGATAGGGAAGGAGAAGCAATAGCATGGCATTTGTATATTGTGTTGGGATTACAGGAAAGTAATTCGAGACGGATTGTTTTTCATGAGATTACTAAAAATGCAATTTTGAATGCTATAGAGCATCCTCGTCATATTGATTTACGTTTGGTAAATGCTCAACAGGCCCGGCGTGTCTTAGATAGAATTGTAGGATTTGAATTATCTCCCATTTTATGGAAAAAGATTATGCCTTCGTTATCGGCTGGGCGTGTTCAATCAGTTGCTGTGAGATTGATTGTTGAAAGGGAGAGGGAGATTAACAATTTTATCACGGAGTCATTTTTTCGTATCCGAGCTTTATTTTATTTACCTAATAACAAAATAATTGTTCAGTCGGAGTTAAATAAACATTTTAAAACAGAAGAAGGTGCTAAAGCGTTTTTGGAGACTCTCAAAGATGCAATTTTCACTATAGATGATATCAATATTCGTTCTAGTAAAAAATCACCAACTCCCCCTTTCATTACTTCTACTTTGCAACAAGAAGCTGCTAACAAAGCAGGATTTAGTATATCACAAACAATGTCTATTGCTCAGAAATTGTATGACTCTGGATTAATCACTTATATGCGAACCGATTCGTTGAATCTTTCCTCTTTGGCATTAAATGATGTCCAGAAAGAGATAATTGATAAATTTGGGGATAGATATGTAAAAATTCGTCAATATCAAACAAAAATCAAAGGAGCACAAGAAGCACACGAAGCTATTCGTCCTACTTATATAAGTAATCGGATGGTTGCAGGGACAGTACAAGAACAACGATTGTATCAATTAATTTGGGAGAGAACTATTGCTTCCCAAATGGCAGATGCTGAGTTGGAGAAGACAATGGTAACCATAGGAATTAGTAATAATGCAATAGATAAATTTCATTTGCAAGGTGAAGTTGTCAAATTTGATGGTTTTTTTAGAGCACATACAGAAAGTATCGATAGTAAAAATGCAGAAGCTGTCCTTCCTCCTATGCAATTGAATGAAATATTAAATTTAACTGAAGCAACGGCTTCTGAACACCTTACTCGACAACCTCTTAGATATACAGAGGCAAGTTTGGTGCGTAAATTGGAAAAATTAGGTATTGGTCGCCCTTCTACTTATGCTCCAATCATTTCAACTATTCAGCAACGAGGTTATGTAATTAAAGGGGCGAAAGAAGGAAAACAGAAGCTATTCACTACACTCACATTAAAAAATAAAATTGTTTCCAAGCAAACAAAAACAGAAATAGTAGGTGCAGATAAAAATAAATTGATTCCCTCTGACTCTGGAATTATAGTTAATGATTTTCTTATTGAACATTTCCCAATTGTTTTAGAATACAATTTTACTGCTGATTTGGAAAAAGAATTTGACAAAATAGCGGAAGGACAAATTGGATGGATAGAATTATTACACAAATTCTATAATTTGTTCCATCCTATAGTAGAAAAAGTATCTTTTACTCAAATAGGATGCAAAGTAGGTGAGCGAATATTAGGTACAGATAAAAATGGAAAGCTTATTTCAGTTAAAATTGGACGTTTTGGTTCTTTTGTACAAATTGGTTCAGCAGAAGATGAAGAAAAACCTCAATTTGCTTCACTCGTTCAAGGGCAATCTATAGAAAGTATTACATTAGAAGAAGCACTGGCCTTATTTGATTTACCTCGTACGGTAGGGATAGTAGCAAACAAACCTGTAATAGTTACAATTGGACGTTTTGGTCCTTATATGAAATTTGATAATGCATTTATTTCTATACCAAAAGAATATGATCCGTATCATATTACCATCGAAGAAGCCGAAAAACTAATCAAGGAGAAAAAAGAGCGGGATGCGAACAAGATAATTAAATTTTTTTCTGAAAATAATGATTTAAAAGTATTAAATGGCCGTTTTGGGGCATATATCGCATACAAGAAAAATAATTATAAAATTCCCAGGGGAATTGTGCCTGAAATAATCTCCTATGATGATGCAATGGAAATAATTGAAAAAAATCCGAAGCGAAAAAGAGGGAACATCTTTCTTAGTAGAGGAAAGAAATCATAATTATAAACTTTGTTAATAAAAAATGATATTTTTGACATCCCTTAATTTTAAAGGACTCATTTTTGTGTTGTCTTTTTTTGAAGTAAAACAGCTTGTTCAAACAATGGGAGTTTTCCCATTATTCTTGTCAAGGAAAGGATGAGATAGTCATTATTTAATAAGTGAGGAAAGTTTTCCTTAATTTAAATTTAAATTTTCCATTGGGGAAATTTTATCAGATTTATCTTTGATTTCGGATATATCTACAAATTCTATTAATTGCAAGTAATTGCAGGTTTTATTCGTTTCATGTCGATATGTTTATGCCATTCTGAAGAATGAGCATAAATTTCAATATCACTAGTCTCAGAATTTGTTATTTGACTCAATTTAATACTAAAAAATTAGAACCGGCATCAGGATTACAAGTATCCGTATTTTACGGTTCCCAAATTGGTGTCATCGGTTATTTTAAATGAGTTGGGGGTGTAAAGTTTTATGTTTTCAGACATACTGTAATAAGCTTGTCATACATATTCTTTCTGTAAGAAAGAATATGTATCACTTGTTTTAACCTAGTTGTTTTGGAGAATTTATTTTTGTTATTGGGATTTTCCCATATGTACGATGGAGGGGAGGAATCATCTTAAGCTTTTCGATTTTGGGGATCCTGTATCTGTTGGAGGGGGACATACTAACTGTGAGATGTATGAGATTAGTATACTTTTAGGTATACTAAATCTAGGCAACTTCAGTCAATGGATGATGGAACATTGTGAGAAGGGGGGGGGGATACTGAGTAGAGTGATTCGTATCTTTAAATGGCAATATCTTACTATGATAGAGTAGTCGTCCTTTACTAGACCTATATAGGAAGAGAGTATCAGAGGTTGGGGAGAGAGGGGAGGCTGGAAAAGACAATACTTACTTGGGTGGTAAGTATATAAGTACATTAATTGCATGCAAAAGCATGCAATAACATATAGAAGATTTTCTTTGGTCCACTTCACAGGAAGTGAGATATAGTTTGCTCAAAGTATTCCATTTTTAGATTCTTTCACTATTGGAGCCAGTAGATTTGGGATGGTACTACTACTACTTAATAGTATGACTTTTGGGATGTTGTGGAGAGTTGCAGAGGTGTAATATTCCCTTTATGTTTGGTTTTGCTGACAAGTTGATCCCAACAGGTTGTACTCCGGTACTTCTCCTAATTTATTAGATCTTTCTTATTTATAGAAAATATATATCTGAAACTTTTTTTTAATTTCGGTTTTTATGTGAAGCTGAAGGAAAAAATTATACTTCATTAAAATGAATACTAAATATCTATTGCAGATAATACAGAGATCCTTTCCATATTGAAGGATACTTAATAAAAAAATAAGGGTTATCTGATATTCGTTTGAAGTGAGGAAGAATAGATTTTATGGTTATTCATGTGAGTAATCTTTTTAGATCCTTTTTTTTATTCTATAAAAATGAAGAGACACCTTAAAATGCGTTAGAAACGATACAGTTGATTGGGATAATTATTACAATTGATCTTTATATTTATTTTTTACCAAAAATCATTGAAATACGTATCTAGTAGTAATGGTAGACTGATTTCAGTTTCTATTTTTCTCCTTAATTTGTGAGAGCAATGGTTTGTTTTTGTTAAAAACAAATAATAATATTTGAGCTTTAGCTCGTACTTTGGATATTTTCAGGTGTTGCTTTTTATTTTACCTTTGTTTTTTAACAAAAGTATTTTACCTTCGCGCTAGAGTGTGAAGTAGTTTTAGTCCCTTGTCTTGATTAAAAAGTATAGTAGTAATTAATAAAGTATAGTAGGATTTATGGTAAGTTACAAAGAGTTAGGTTTAGTAAATAGCCGTGAAATTTTTAAAAAAGCAATTAAAGGAAAATATGCAATACCTGCGTTTAACTTCAATAATATGGAGCAAATGCAAGCAATTATTCAAGCTTGTGTGGAGGAGAATTCTCCGGTGATACTTCAAGTGTCAAGCGGCGCTCGGAAGTATGCTAATCAAACTATTTTGCGTTATTTGGCACAAGGTGCAGTGGGGTATGCTAAAGAACTTGGAAAAAATATCCCTATTGTCCTTCATTTGGATCATGGAGATACATTTGAATTGTGTAAGAGTTGTATTGATTTTGGTTTTTCATCAGTAATGATTGATGGCTCTCATCATTCCTATAATGAGAATGTGATATTGACTCGAAAAGTAGTAGAATATGCTCATCGATATGATATTAGTGTAGAAGGTGAATTAGGTGTTTTAGCAGGGATAGAGGATGATGTAGTGGCTGAGCACCATACTTATACTCAGCCAGAAGAAGTTGAAGATTTTGTTTCTAAGACTGGTGTGGATTCTTTGGCTATTTCTATCGGAACTTCTCACGGTGCTAATAAATTTAAGCCTGAGCAATGTATTCGTAGTGCTGAAGGTGTTTTAATCCCACCTCCTCTACGTTTTGACATTTTGGAAGCTATAGAAGAACGCATACCGGATTTTCCAATAGTATTGCATGGAGCGTCTTCTGTCCCTCAGGAGCAGGTAGCTGTCATCAATAATAATGGCGGGAAACTAAAAGATGCTATCGGTATTCCTGAAGAACAATTACGTTGTGCTGCTAAATCAGCCGTTTGTAAAATTAATATAGATTCTGATGGCCGTTTAGCAATGACTGCTGCTATTCGTAGTACACTTAATATGCATCCTGAATGGTTTGACCCTCGTCAATATTTAGGTCCAGCTCGCGAATTATTGAAGGCATTATATAAACATAAAGTGGTGCATGTTTTGGGCTCGGCAGGGAAGGCTTAAAGGTTATGTTACTTTACATATATATGATTAGAACAAGATATTTAATAATAAATGTGTATCGAAAGGAAGTTTTGCTCTTATGTTTGTTTTATTTTTCTTACCTACTTTTCTTTCCCTTTTTGTAGGGTTTTCTTTTCTGAGTATATTTTTACAATATGGAATTTTTTAATACGATAAAATAACCATGAAAAATTTGGTAATGAATGTATTCCTGAATGGAATTGGGTATCGAAATAGTGTTATTATAGCACCTATACCAAGTTTAATAAGATAGCAAGGGCTTGTTTAAATCCTATTGGTGGTGGTGGGGGGAGTCCCCTATTTTAGGTTGTAGTGTTGTGTGGAATAGGAGAACTATCTGGTTAGATGGAGATTGATTTTATGCTTTTTACAAAGGGAAAAGCATGAAGTCAGTATACTGTAGCTAAATCAGAAGATAGAGGAGAAATTAGTGTGAGTTTGATTTTCAGTAAAAGAAATTCATATATCTTTCATAATTGTATATGAATCTCTTTTTCTTTCTCTCTCCTTATCTCCTTATTTCTCTCTCCTTATCTCCTTAAATGATAAGTATCATGATCACGTGACACAAGGGATTTCTTCCTCAATGTAACTGGGAAGGAGGCCTACGGGGGGGGGGATCCGTGTAGGTCGTCGTTTTTGTTTGTCATTCCCCTTCTCTCTGAGAAGGGAAACGGAGATATCAGGGATGCGTAGAACGAATGTTGTTTCGGAGATTCGGAGGAAAGTTGACAGCTGTGATGATTAGTTGTTGTAGTTATTGATTAGTTGTGAAGAGTATTAACATTTTAATAATGGAAGATTCAATAATGAACCGTCTGACAAAAATTTGGCGGATAAACTAACAAATAAGCCAACAAATGAGACAAATGGGAGTTGATATTCTACGATTTAAAAGAACAAATGTAGGAAATGGAAGTTATAAGTTAAAAAAACAGTGGGATTTGTTTGATCGAACAAATTTTAATGGTAGTTTATTGGAGAAAGGTAGTCTTTTTTATGTTTTATTTAGAACAGCCTCTGTTTTCGATGCAGATTTTCTTTTTGTTGGTATATGAGGGCTCTCGATAAGGGACATTCTATGGAGAATGCAAACACGGAAAAGGTTGTAGTGTGTTATTTACCGGTACTTGTTGGTATTGCTGTGCAATAAGTTGTTTTTAGTAAAATATATTTCATTAGCATTAGCATTTGCCAGATTTTATGCAAAAGATGAAATCAAATAAAAAAAGATAAAATTGAATAAAGAGTAGTACTTGTTTGCTCGTGATAACGGAGTAAATGTGAATACTTTATTGATTTTTATTATTTTCGAGAAGATTATTTCTTGGTTGTCAGATCTCTCTCACTTAAAAATTTATTGCTTTGTTTTGTATGTAGAATGAAATTGGGGTTTGACAATACTATTTTTTATATCGGTGAAGTATATGAAGTTATTTAAGCCAACAATTTTATACTTTATATTTCTTTCTATCTTTAGATTATCCATTATGGGTACTGATTAAAAGAAGAATTGGAATTGTGTTTTTGTTCGTTTGCTTTTTTGCTGTATAAGAGCAAGAGCTCTTGGATAGGTTATTTGTTCTGCTCCCTTCAACTTCAACTTGTTAAGTTACATTTTAGGAACTCTATAATAACTCTATAATTTTATTTAATTATGTAAATTTTAAATTCATATGATTCAGGATCGATTTATTCCCAAGGGAGAGAATTTTATTTGAGAGGTATTGAGAAAATAATAAGCTAAAAAATAAAATTATTATGAAGAAAATAATGACATTTGGAATTATTGTTGTTACGTTGGGGATTTTCTTATTGGTAGACAATATGGGATTTTTACTCCCTTGCGTTCGTCATATAGTGTTTTCTTGGCAAGTTTTGTTGATTACTATTGGTATTATTTTAATAGCGAATAGAAAACTAACATCAGGGGTTATTTTAATACTGATAGGTCTTTGTTTTTCGCTTCCTAATGTTTTGGAGAATTTTGTATTTGACAAAAATTTAACGATACTTCCCATAACACTGATTATTATTGGTATGGGTTTAATAATTCATGCTATAGCAAAAAAGAAATGTAGATATTATAGATGTTCTGATAAGAAAACTTTTGTAGAAACTGTAACAAGTGAAGAATGGTTTGTTCGTCGAAATTATACTTTTTCTCATTCCAAAGAGAAATGGGCATACAGCAGTTTGAAAAACATAGAAATAGAAACTATTTTTAGTAATATTGAGTTGAATTTTGAACAAGTTAGATTGTCTGAAGAAGATACGGTGCGTATTAAAATTATATCTGTTTTTAGTTATGTAACTCTGTGTGTTCCAATTGATTGGAAGATTAAATTAAATCAAAACGGAGTTTTTGTTAGTTTTTCAGATGAAAGAATCAGAAGTGAAATTGATTTTAAGAAGGTAGTGTTTTTGGAAATAGAAGGTAAATTTAGTGGAGGAGAGCTTAAGTGCTGTGTATAAAATTACTCTCAATAATGTTTTATTTCTCATTTCAGAGTTTGATTTTCAGGTAGAAATACAAATGAAGGAACTTCTTTTATTTCAATAAACTGGTAAATCTAAAATTATGGTTTTAAGGACGAAAGATTTTTTTCTTTTCAAAAATTGTTGTTTGGTTAGACAAGAACTTGAAAAATATAGGATAGAGGTTACTCTTCTTGGATTTTTGTTATTAGTAGGGATAATTTAAAATGTGTATATGTAGATAAGCTTGTTCGTATTGGATTGGAAAAGAATAAGGTATTCTTATAAAGAAAAAAGAAAGGAGAGAGTTCCATAATTTGAAAAAATATAGATGGAATATCTAGAAAGATTACCTTAAACACATTAATGACTCCAAATTAATTCAAGTAAAAAGGAGATTTAGAAAAAGAAATAAAAAACTGTTTTTTATAAGTGTTCTTCTCTTTTTTTATTCAAAATCGGTAATTCGAGAAAGAATTTATTAAAGGAATAAATTTCTATCTTTTTTGTTTTATTTATATAAATTAGATTTTTATATAGTTGTAAACTAATTAATGAAAACAGTTGCCATTCAGGGAATAGCTGGTGCATATCATGAAATAGCTGCTCGTAAATACTTTGAGGAGCAGAGAGGAGAAAAAATAGAAATACTTGCTTGTACTTTGTTTGAAGATATTATTGCAGCCGTAAAGAAAGATCCAAATATAGTTGGTATTATGGCTATTGAGAATACTATTGCTGGTAGTTTATTGCAGAATCACGAGTTGATACGGGAAAGTGACCTTTTTGTAGTCGGTGAGCAGAAGATACATATATCTCATGTTCTTGCTGCACTTTCAAGTGAATCGTTAGATAGTATTAAAGAAATAGAGTCTCATCCGATTGCTTTAATGCAGTGTAGTGATTTTTTGAGAACAATGCCTCGAGTAAAGATATTAGAAAATGAAGATACTGCATTGAGTGCTAAATTAATAGCAGAAAATAATTGGAGAGGACATGCTGCTATTTGTAGTAAATATGCGGCAGAGTTGTATGGATTGAAAATATTGGAGGAGGGGATAGAGATTAATAAACATAATTTTACACGCTTTTTGTTATTAGTCAATAAATGGCTTGCTGAAGATTGGACACTTTCAGAAGTTAATAATAAGGCCTCTGTTGTCTTTACCTTGCCTCATACACATGGGAGTTTATCTAAAGTATTAACTATTTTTTCTTTTTATGATGTGAATTTGACTCGGATACAATCTTTACCAATTATTGGAAAAGAATGGGAATATCTTTTCTATATTGATATCATTTTTGATAATATCTTAAGCTATAAACAAAGTGTAGATGCCGTTCGTCCATTGACGAATGACTTTAAGGTATTGGGAGAATATAAAGAAAATAAAATGGTTGAATAAAAGCTGCGAAATGGGAAAAGAAATAATACCTGCCCGTCGATTGAGTACTGTAAGTGAATATTATTTTTCCGAAAAGTTAAAGGAAATAACTGATATGAATGCTCGAGGGAAAGATGTAATCAATTTGGGGGTAGGTAATCCAGACTTGACTCCATCGAAAGAAACGATTGATGTTTTATGCCATTCCGCACGGCAGGCAGATTCACATGGTTATCAGCCATATGTTGGAATACTTGAACTACGTCAAGCCTTTGCTACTTGGTACAGGCAACATTATCGTGTGAATTTGAATCCAAAAACCGAAATACAGCCTTTGATTGGTTCGAAAGAGGGGATTTTACATGTTTCGTTGGCATTTCTTGATCCAGGGGATGCTGTGTTAGTTCCCAATCCGGGCTATTTGGCTTATAGGTCAGTAGGTAATTTAGTGGAAGCAGATGTAATTAGTTACGATTTGCTGGAAACAAATAATTGGCAACCTGATTTTGGTTTTTTGGAAAAGATAGATTTATCCAAAGTAAAATTAATGTGGGTAAACTATCCCAATATGCCTACGGGTGTCTCAGCTTCAAGACAGTTATTTCAAAAACTGGTTAGCTTTGGTAAAAAATATGGGATTGTTATTTGTAATGATAATCCCTATAGCTTCATTTTGAATGAATCTCCTTTGAGTATTTTGGAAATCGAAGGGGCAAAAGATATTTGTATAGAATTGAATTCCTTAAGCAAATCTCATAATATGCCGGGTTGGCGTATTGCTATGTTAGCTTCTAATTCATTGTTTGTACAATGGGTTTTAAAAGTTAAGAGTAATGTAGATAGTGGGCAGTTCAAACCGATGATGTTGGCAGCTGTACAATCACTTCGAGCAACCAGTGAGTGGTATTCCAATATAAATATAATATATAAGCGTAGGCGGAAAATTGCAGAAAGAATTATGGATGCATTGAATTGCACTTTCGACTCACAGCAATCTGGAATGTTTCTTTGGGGAAAAATTCCAGATGAATATAAAGACAGTGGTGAGTTATCGGATAAGGTTTTGTGTCAAATGAATGTTTTTATTACCCCAGGTTTTATTTTTGGGAGTAATGGTAATCGTTATATGCGTATATCGCTTTGTTGCAAAGAAGAAAGGTTAGAGGAAGCATTGTATCGAGTAAGAAAATTTTTGATAAAAAAGTAGGTTTATGGATTTACAATCAATTTTATTGTCTGGTATTAATGGACGAAGACCATTAATTATTGCCGGTCCTTGTAGTGCAGAAACGGAAGAACAGGTAATAATAACGGCTCGGGGATTGGCGAGTAAGGGTATCAAAATATTCAGAGCTGGAATTTGGAAACCGCGGACTAAACCGGGAGGATTTGAGGGAGTTGGTATGGAAGGTCTTATTTGGTTAAATAGGGTAAAAAAAGAAACTGGAATGTATGTTACTACTGAAGTAGCTAATCATAATCATGTGGTTGAAGCAGTAGAACATGATATAGACATTTTGTGGATAGGAGCAAGAACTTCTGCCAATCCATTTGCCGTACAGGAAATTGCAAATGCTTTAAAACTTGTAGGTTTCGAAGGTCCTGTTTTAATAAAAAATCCGGTAAATCCTGATTTGGAATTGTGGATAGGAGCAATCGAACGAATTTATAATGCTGGTGTTCGGAAAATTGGGGTTATTCATAGAGGTTTCAGTTCTTATGATAAGAAATTGTATAGAAATCTTCCGCAGTGGCATATTCCTATTGAATTGAAAAGACGTATCCCTAACCTTCCATTGATTGTAGATCCAAGTCATATAGGGGGGAAACGAGAGCTAATTGCTTCACTTTCCCAGCAAGCTATGGATTTAAATTGCGATGGTTTGATCATAGAAGCACATTGCAATCCGGACGAAGCATGGAGTGATAAGGACCAGCAGATTACACCCGATGTTTTGTCTTATATTTTAAATCTATTGGTTATTAGAGATACCAAACAAACAACTGAAAGTTTGACTGAGCTTCGTCAGCAAATCGACGAAATAGATGCTGAGTTATTATCTGTTTTAGCCAAACGGATGCGTATTTCTAAAGAAATAGGACAATACAAAAAAGAACATAATATGCCCGTTTTACAGACGAGTCGTTACGATGAAATTTTAATAAAGCGTAGTATCCAAGCTGAAGAAATGGGTATGGAACTCGGTTTTTTAAAAAAAATTCTTGAAGCTATTCACGAAGAATCTGTTCGTCAACAGATAGAAATAGTAAATCAATAGGTAATTCTTTAAAGATTTTGTATGAAAATTCAAATTGTGGGGGCGGGAAAGATGGGAGCTTTTTTTGCCGATGTATTAAGTTTCGACCATGAAGTTGCTATTTTTGATGTGGATCCTGAACGTTTGCGATTTACTTACAATTGTATTCGGATAAGTCATATAGAAGAAATAGCCCATTTTAAACCAGAAATTCTAATTAATGCAGCAACTGTTCAATACACTGTTAGGGCGTTCGAACAGATTTTACCTTACTTGACGGATAGTTGCATTATTTCGGATATTGCGTCTGTAAAAACAGGGTTGAAGGAATTTTACGAAAATTCAGGGCATCCCTTTGTTTCTACTCACCCAATGTTTGGTCCTACTTTTGCTAATTTAAGTAATTTATCTTCCGAAAATGCTATTATTATTTCTGAGTCTGGTCATCTTGGGAAGGTATTTTTTCGTAATTTATATAATTCTTTAAAATTGAATATCTGTGAATATTCTTTCGAAGAGCACGATAAAACAGTAGCTTATTCTTTGTCTATTCCTTTTGCTTCTACACTCATTTTTACTTCAGTGATGAAACGTCAAGAAGCACCCGGGACGACTTTTAGAAAACATATGGATATTGCACATAGACTGTTGTCAGAAGACGATTATTTGCTAACAGAAATTCTTTTTAATCCACATACGTCTAAGCAGTTAGAACGAATCCAAAAAAAACTTTCTTTTCTATTTCAAATTATTGAAAATAAGGATGTTCAAGCAATGAAAACGTTTTTAAATGAAGTGCGTGGAAGGTTAAATAAAGAAAGCGACAGCTGATAACTGTTGCTTTGAATGTTTTCACAACGAAATAATCTTTATTGTGAGTTGCTTCAAAAGCAATCAATTATCTATGGTGTACGAATTAATTTTTGAAAAACAAAGATATTCTTAATTCCTTGTTTTAAACACTATTGGCTTTATGAGAAGAATATTAGATTTGGATTTGGATGCAATCAGCATTGGTTGGTTTTAGTGGAAGAATCTAAAAATGATTAATGAGAAATTTTTTATTATTAAATTGGGAGTGAAGGTTAATATTTCTTGACTATAGATGAATCAGCAAATTTAAAAAATGGGAAATGTGTCACTACTAATGCTGATAGAACTATCAAATTTATTTAAACGTAGCAAGACGCAACTTTTCAAAGTTGTCAATTGAGAGCAAAAGTTGTTGTCGAGGTAATTTTATTGTAGGAATTTACTTGTGTGTTGCTGATGATTAATAAAAAACGAGGGCTAGTAAGGAGGCAAAATTTCAAGATGAAAGGACAATTGATTGGGTAGGATGGAAGTTGCAAAAGAGGCTTTATGATGGGGAAACTGTATTCTTGGACAGTTGTGTAGCATGCTTTTGCGGGTTGAGGGAGAAAAGTATTCTTTCCGATTTCTACTGTTCGGATTTGCAAGTAGAATTTGATAAAATTTAGAATTTTTAAAAACAATTTTATTCTAAGATTTTGATAGATGAATTGAAGAGGATCTTTCAAAATAAAAATAAAAAAGAGACATGGGTTGTTTGTGAAAAACTGTTTGGTATTGTTGGAGTAGAAATGAATATAAAAGGTGATGAAATTGAAAAAGAAGGTTTTCTTTGGAGAGGAGATCGGATTTTGAGCAAAAAGGGGGTTAGGAGAGCTGGCAATTCTTTTTCAGAAAATTAATGGATGCAGCAGATATTTATGGGTAATCGGGGATCAAAGTAAAGAGTTATATTTTATAAAAAGCAAACAATATGGGAATGCCTAATGGAATCTATTAAATGTAAATAGTATAGTATCCTGAGAAATATTATGGTTTTACAGAGAAGATTATTTGGATGAGTTTGATACGAATTGGAAAAATCAGGCGAAATTTCATAAAGAATTAACAGAAGAGTTAAAAACAAAAAACCGTGATGAAGTTATTTTTTATTAAAAAAAATTAAAAAGTCAAAGGGATTAATTAATTTTTTCAAATTTGAGGCAAGTCAATTGAGGTGGAAATTGGTAGTGAAAGAAAGTTAAAACTATTGATTATCGTATAATTCCTCTTTCTTCACCTTTATTTCAGGAATTTAAAATTTGGCATATTTTAAACAATGTAAAAATTTCAAAGAAAAATGGTAAAGAAAAAAAACTTGTAGAATTACGGCAGGAATAAAAGGAAAAACTATTTTCAGAGTTGTCAATAAAAGACGAATTGTTGGGATTTAAAGTATTAAAAGTTTTGTTTAAGCAGAAGTACAAAGATTGGGATTTGAATTTCAAAGATTTAAATTGAAATAAAACACAATTTAAACTATTTAAAGTTTATCAAATGATTGTTGAATTGAGCGGATATGAAGAATGTAATTTTTCATATTCTCTGCTAGAGAAGTAATAGAAAAGATTGAAGATGTTAAAAAAAAATGGAATAAATAGGAAATCTTAGATTTTTAACTCGAAAATTTTTACTTTCTGGGAGAAAGTGAAAAATATGATGTAGCATGTGAACATGTAGGATACAAGTATTCTAAAATTTCATTAGTCAAAAGAAGAAATTGCCAACAAAATTTTGAAGGGTAAATTAGAAATTTTTTTAAAAAAGAGTTTGTGAAATCCTATCGCTGAAAAGATTTTGAATCAAATGGTTCAATGTATTTCAATTCTATTATTAATGAATGAGGAAAATTTGATGGAATTTGCATTGAATTTACCCGAGAGTTGTAGAAAATTGTAAAAGAGCAAGAAAAAATTAACTGAAAATGTTAGATAAATCACTCGTAAGAATGAAGTAATAGGGAAACATTGCAAAATGAATTTGGAATAAATATTCCTCCTCTCTAGGAGGAAGGATATTATCAGTTATAAACTGTATGAAGAATTGAAAAATACTAGTTATAAAATCTTGTATTCTAATACTCATATTTCTCTAAAAACATTTTTAATTTTTAATAAAGAGTTTGTTATAAAGTATATGTTATTCCTCAGTCACGATTGTTCAATGATTTTTTTCCCAATAAAACTTTGGAACTCTGAAGTATCAATATCGAAAAAGAGAATTGAACAGCATGCAATTCCATAGAAAATAGGTATTGGGTGCAAGGTTTTAATAAAAATTTAAAAGAATTGAAAGGTTATTTAAATTAGGGAATATCTCAAAATCAAAGTTTGGCAATCTTAAAATGAAGGGAAAAAATATTCCTACTAATTTATTGAAAGGGATATTAGTGATACTCCGTATCATTGTAAAAAAAACAAGAATTATATTAGAGGGCAGTTTACTATGAAGTTGTTAGCAACAACTGCTTCTATTACAGATAAATTGCGTATGACTGGACGAAAAGAAATTATCATCGGAGCATCATACAGTGGATTCTTTGACTTGTTGCTTTTACCAGAGATGTGTTTATACTCAATATTTTGACAATAGGAATGCTCAGTATAAAAAGAATTCTAACGTCTATTCTATTAAATAAAAATATTGCAAAGATGAGATAGTACGTTTTTTCAATTCCTTTACAAGAATTTAGGTTAGAGACAAAAAAAGCATTTGGAAAACGTTTTGATTTCTATCAAAGCCAAAAACAAAGTGTTTTGACAGAATGTCGATGTTACAAAAAAGTTTTGAGACAAAGTAAAAATTTATAGTAAACATCACTTGGACAATTGCATGAAGGAACTATTTATAGAAGCCGAAATCAATATGGTGTAAGGAAAGAATCTGTTAATGCAAAATTCGATGTTGCTAAGATTGCAACTGTTACTAATTTTTCTTATCAAAAAGCATTATTGATATAAATAATGATCTAAAGAAAGCATTTACATGAGAGGGTAGTTTAGTAAAAAAAACTATTTATTTAGATGAAACCTCAATTTGGTTAAATAATGGAGAAAGGAATTTCGATCAAGCATGTATCCATTATTACGGGAGTTTCCAAATTCGAATCTTTGAATGGAAAGAAAGATAGAAAGAGGCTGGAGATTTTGGACAAAAAACAGAAAAAAACAGCCCGTTGATTTTGTCTGTACTGGCAATAATCATCATATTGCTATGTTTATCGGGAGAACTATTGGGTTGCCAATAGTTGATACTGGGTTATAGAAAGTCGGAAGGTTGGAGGTTTTTGTTTATGATAAAGCAAAATGAATACTTGTATTTCCAGATGGGAAAGCAAGTTTTTGTCCAAAAAAAATCAACTTATTTAATTCATAATACAGAAAACCATTGTTTTAATTGTCCCAACTTTTGTCAGGAAACAAAAGGTTGAAAATTTCTCTGCTAAAATAAATTGCATGGAAGCGTATTCTGACTCCTCGTTCAACTGAGAATATTATCAAAGTTCGTATCAATTGTATAAGGCAAATTATTTCATTAGGAGGATCAAAAAAAAAAGTAACATTATGATTAAGAAAACAACCTTCTATTTCGAAAATCTAGCTTTTTTTAATCTAAAGAACTGGAAATTGTTTATCAAGTTTACCCGAACGAAATTGAGAAGAACGATTCTTTTCATAGTTCGTTCAAAGTGGAATACATCAAAATGATTCTGATTAAAGATATTGGTTTTTTCATCAAACATTTGGTTGATTGAAGCTTTTTTTATTATTACCAACAACTATGCTTTAATCACGTGTGGTAGCAATTGAATGTCCATTTGGGGATATAAAGAATATTTGCTATTTATTGGGTATGAATAATACAGTGTAAGTGAAATTTTTTGTCTCATAAATTGAGACTTCACTCTCATTGGGAAAAAATGGTTATGGCAATGAACTCTTCATGTGAAGATAATTAATTAAGTTTGCGTACATTTGTACAATGTGAGATTCGTCATCTAAAAATATTCAAAAAATGGGTGGACGATGTAAAAAAAAATGGAGATGGTGATAGTTTTGAAGATTGAACTGTAGTTTATTACTGGATTGTTTATTTCCCGAAATTGAAAGTTTTAAGAGAGATAGGGAGAGAAATTATTCTCTCTAGTAATTTGTTGAATTATGGTTACATTATTTTATGGGGTAAGTTGTTGTTTGTTCATTGGTTGCCAGTGGAGATTGTTGCAAATTTTGTGAACTCATCATCATGATCGTTATGATCCGCAACATTTTATTGTTTGGAAGATGATATTGTAGATCCTTATTATCGCCATTTTGTGGATAAATTGGTAATAGCAATCATTGATAGTGAAGTTAATTTTCAGTAATTATCCAAAGAGATAAAAGCTAAATAACTAACTATTCTTATTCTGGGTATAATCCTTAAAGGGCAATCTAGTTCATCAATAGGTTATTGTTTGTCAAATAATAGTACTTTTTGCAAGGTGTTGTTTTGGAGAAATTCATGAAATATCCTACCTCTCTTTTCATTAATTTATTTTCAGGTGGGGCGTTTTTCAGTAAATACTGTATTATATTGGATTACTAGTACTTTTGGTTTACTAATAGGGGAAAAGAAAGAGAAGTAGCTTTTGATTTTCTTAGCAAATTACTATAAAGATGGATTTACTATGTTTCAATTTGCTATTCATTTGTGTCATTATGCCAGAAGTGAAAATATAGATGTTCATGTTAAATAGGGTTAAAACATTTTACCCTAGAAAAAATAGAGGAATTTTGTGTATTACACACTCCGATACACAGTTTGGATCTATGACTTTGTTCTATGGTAAAAGAGAGAGATTTCTGTACCTTATTAACAATTAGAGTTTTTCTAAAATAAATCTATCTAAAATAAATCTATGTTAGTGTAAAAAATTACTGGAAAAATTCTATTACTTTTTTACTAATCCATACCCGAATTTAACCCATAAACTATCACATTTGTGACTCATAATATAGTTTTTAAATTGTGTCACCTCTTGTGATTTTTTTATGAGTACACATCCTTGCTCTTGTGGTGGACATATATCTTCTGGAAATACATAGAAATGTCCTTTGCCTTGCAAGTCAGGGGAAAATACAAGTGATAGAGCGATGAATCCTAATTCGGCATTGCCAGAGAAGGCAAATTGTGCTGTTTGACCGATATCGTTTCCCCATACAATTTTATTGCTTATTTTTTTGTACAATCCCTGGGTTTCCAAAAATTTTACCGTACTCTCCCCATAAGGGGCACCTTTAGGATTGGCTATTGCTATCTTTTTTACTTGTGGGGACAGTATACTTTTCAACCATTCAGATACATCTAAATTTAAACTCCATAAAGCGAGTTTCCCATAGATATATGTTTCAACATCTCCATATGCATGGCCATTTTCAACTATTTTTTTAGGATAGCTCATGTCGGCAGCCATAAAAAAATCATAATCAGCACCATTTAGAATTTGTTGTGTGAATGTTCCTGATGAACCAAAGGAAATATCGATTCTTGAAGAAGGATATTCTGATTCATATTGTTTTTTGATTTTTTCCAATACATAACGGAGGTTAGCAGCAGCAGCAACTTTTACGATTTTTTGTTCTGTATCCTTTTTTTGTTGGCACATCGTTGCAAAAGGGAGCACGAGCGAAAAAAGTAAAATAATACGTTTCATTAGTTTATGTTTTTTTGATTTAACTTTCATAAAACTGTATTTTTTTAATTAAAAGATATATCCTTGTGTTTCTAAAACACATTTTATTCTACGAGTTTTAGTTTAAGAAAAGGGCTAATCATTACAACTTTCTTTGTTGGCTTTCCGAACCCTTACTTCTTTTTGACTACTGAAACGGAGATGCTTTATTGATTTTCTTAATGATTGTTTAAGTTACTATTTACTGGCAAAAAATTTTGTGTAAAAGATTCATAATAAATTCTTATAAATGAATTTGTTTTTTAATAGTGCAATTCTACATTGCTTTTGCTTACGATTTTGAGAATATCAGGTTGTATGCTATTTTTAATAATACCTTTTTTGAGAAAAAAGGTATTAAACAATACATTTTTTTAGGTTGGCAAAATTCATGCCTATTTACCTCTTTGTTTGTAAATATATAAAATAACAAATCATAATTTATAAGGGGTTTTTAATTTCAGGGTAAAATTGATAGTTTGACAGTAAATTATTTTGACAGTAAATTATTTTGAAGATTTTATACTTGCGAAGTAAAAGAAGATGGGAAAAGTTTTTTTTATTTGAATTTAAATGTATATTTAAACATGATCTTTGAAAAAACGTGGAGGTGGTTTGGGAAAAATGACAGTATTACGCTTTCTGATTTAAGACAAATAGGTGTAGAAGGTATTGTAACAGCTTTACACCATATCCCTAATGGTGAGGTTTGGTCAGGAAAATCGATTAATGATTTAAAATGCTATATTGAAAATAGTGGTCTGAGGTGGTCAGTTGTAGAGAGTCTTCCTGTGTCTGAAAGTATTAAATATGCTGGAAGAAATAGGAATCAATTGATCGAGAATTATAAAGTCAGTTTGGCGAATTTAGGTAAGGCAGGTGTCCGCACCGTTTGTTACAACTTTATGCCTGTTATTGATTGGATTCGTACTGATTTGGCACGAAAACAAGATAATGGTACGTATTCTTTATATTTTGATCTTGTCCGTTTTGCTTATTTTGATATTCATATATTAAAAAGAGTAAAGGCTGATCGTGATTATTCGTCTGAAACTTTGGAGAAAGTACATCACCTTGCTACGATTATTAGCACAAAAGAAAAAGAAGAGTTAATAGAAAATATTATTGTTAAAACACAAGGATTTGTTAATGGTAATATTAAGGAGGGAGACCAAAATCCGGTAGCTATTTTCAATCGATTGTTAGTATATTACAAGGATATTGGCAAGAATCAATTGAGAGAAAATTTGAAATATTTTCTTCAGCAAGTGATCCCTGTAGCAGAGGAATATGGAGTTAATCTTTGTATTCATCCAGATGATCCTCCTTTTCCTGTTTTTGGGTTACCTCGTATTATTACTAATGAGGAAGATATTGCTTGGTTTTTAAATGCAGTAGATAATTTTCATAATGGGCTTACTTTTTGTGCAGGGAGTTTGAGTGCGGGTCGTCACAATGACGTTGTGAATTTAGCGAAAAAGTTTGCCTCTCGAACACATTTTGTACACTTGCGAAGTACAAATGTTTTACCTAACGGCGATTTTGTAGAAGCCTCTCCTTTGGAAGGAAGAGGAAATCTTTTGAGAGTAATAGAGATATTTAAAAAATATCAGAATCTTCCTATGCGTGTAGATCATGGACCATTAATGTTGACGGATATAGGTAAAGAGTATAATCCTGGCTATTCTTTTTTAGGTAGAATGAAAGCCCTTGGTGAGATTTCAGGAATGATGGAGGCTGTTTTGCATAGTATTGGATAAAATGCACAAGTATCTTCAGTTGTTCGCATTTTTTGTAAAGTGCCAGATTAGGATTGTCGAAGTAGCGGGAATGATGATTTTTTTTTATATTCAAATTTCTTTTTTGTAGATGGGATACGAACTTTCTTCAAGGAATTTGTTGTATCCCCGTCTGATTTATTTTTCCGATTGCGATATACATCTATAGCTAAGTAGATAGACGGAGTTAATGATGTGCTATTAGCAATAGCTACAACATAGGGCATATTGCTTATAAGGATGGCGTTTGTTTGTTCACTGACAGGTTGAATTGATTGAAAAATAAAATTGGTAGACATACAATTTATTATGAGTGCGGCGTCAAACTTTTTGTATATATCTGAATTAAAAAAAGATTCGGGATTAAAAGTACTAAAGCAGAATATTCCTTCTCGGAAAGCGATTTGAGTGGCATCGGTGATAATTTCTGCTGGAGAGTTCTCAGAAACAATGGCTATCCGCGGGAAAGTAACCATAAAATCGTGGAGAAGGGTTGAATGTAGATTTTTTATTTTTTCTGTAAGTATATCAATATTAATAGGAGTTGAATTGGATATTTCAGCAATGCGAAAATAGTCATTGGTTAGTATTGGTAAACTTTTTTTCTCGTCGAGTAATTCCGATTCAATTTGTTGAATTGAATCAGTTGATGTTGAGGAAGTAACAAAAACATCAATTTCTCCTACTTTTAGATCAGATAAGCCTCTATAGAAGGATTCTCCAATAGCTGTATTACTTTTAATATTTGTTTTCCCTACTGTCATAGGTAGGGCTTTATTACTTATATCAATAATATTGAGGCTATTTTTTATTGATTTATTAGCGTTATGAATATTAGTAGTACGAATAGGTAATCTTCTTATTTTACGATAATAGGATAATACTGTGGAATAATCATAGATAATAGGGACACAGAGTTCGAATATTCGAACCTCACTAAAAGTTTGGATTATTTGTTTGGCATTAGTATTATCACAACTGATGCCAATCTTTATCATTTGTTTATTCATACATGTAATTTTGTGTGTTGCTATTTAGTACTCATCAGGCAATGTTGCCAGTTGCGCTGCTGTAAAAACTGGACCATCTTTACAGACATAAAATTTACCCACATTACACCTCCCACATTTACCAAAACCACATTTCATGCGATTTTCAAGTGTTGTGAAGATATTATCATTGGAAAAATCTAATTCTTTCAGTACTGAGAAAGTATTTTTAATCATAATGGGAGGTCCGCAAACAATGGCAATGGTATTTTTGGAACAAGGGGATATTTTTTCAACAATAGATGGAATGAATCCAATATTTTCTTGCCATGTTAGTGTTTCTCCTCCTGGATCTACGGTTAAGTATAAATGAATATCTACACGGTTTTTCCATTTTTCCAATTCGTATTTATAAACATAGTCACCCGCTGTTTTTGCACCATAAAAGATGCTGATATCATTATAGTCTGCTCGATTGTCTAAGCACGTCCAAATGACACTACGTATGGGAGGTAAAGCAATCCCTCCAGCAATGAATACTAAATTTTTGCCCTTCCATTCATCTATGGGGAATACATTTCCATAAGGCCCTCTAGTCCCGATAATTGCTCCTTCTTCTAAATTTGCCAATGCTGTTGTTACTCTGCCTACTTGTCGGAAAGTACATTCTATGTAATCTTTTCTGGTATGAGGTGAGGCAATGCAAAAAGTTACTTCTCCTTCTCCAAATACAGAGTATTCAGCAAATTGCCCTGTCTTGAAAGAAAATTTATTCCTTTCCTTTTCATCGTTAAATTTTAAACGAAAAGTTTTTATTCCTGGTGCTTCTTGGATGATTTTATCAATAGTTACCAAATAAGGCAAATAGATATTTCTGTCCATGAGTTTGTAGATGTAATTTTTTTTACATTTTTTCGTAAATGTAATCTTTTCACAAGTAAATTGTGTCTTGTGAAGACAAAGTGAGCGTCTAGTCAATTTAATATTCTGTTTTTCCCTAATTCTTTCCCAATCAGAACGAGGTATGCAGAGGCATTTACTACTTGTTTTTTCATAATTGAAAGTTATTAACTTAGCTCTGAATTATTGGTCTAATAACTTTTTATTAGCATTAGTGTAGTGCTTTTTAGAGATTGTATTGTTCTTATTTTTTAATAGATTTTTATTCCACTGATTCATTTGATATTTACTTTATAATCAATTACCTTGTCTTTGAATAGTATCTTTTTTATTATTTTGATTTATTTCTTAAATAGAAGCTATTCGAATGACAAACAGAAACAGATAAATGTTAGTCTTATTTGTTTTTTTATTATATCAGACTTGAGACTCAATGAATCTTCAAATCAAAAGAAAAATATTATTCTCGAATCCCTCAATGGAAGTAAGAGACAGAAAGGAAAGTTAAAAATCTTCTTAGAAAGAGACAAACGAAAAATCACCTTTTTCTTTTCTTTTTTAATAATTCTTGTTGTTTTCGTTGAAATTCTTCTAAACGATCCATAAAACCAAATTTTTTCTTAACAAGTTTTGATTTTTTTTTGTTAGCCTCTAATTTAGCAAGTAGATTTAGTTCGTTAACTAATCCGCGAAAAATGATTGTTTGCATGATGGTTATCAACGTAGAAATCAAATAATAATAATTTAATCCTGCAGGATATGAATTGAGAAAGAAAAACATTACTACTGGCATAAAATACATCGTTAACTTCATTCCCGGGAATTGTTCTTGTCCAATATTTTGTTGATACATTGTATTATATCTTGTATTCAAAATTGTAGCTAGTGACATTAACAAGCAAAATAAACTAATATGATTACCCAAAAATCGAGGAATAAAAGGTATATCTGTGCTCCATTGAATCAATGTATCATAAGTAGATAAATCATTTGCCCAGAGGAAACTTTGATGTCTTAATCCAATAGCTGAGGGGAAGAACATAAACAAAGCAATCAGAAAAGGCATTTGCAATAGTATTGGGAAACAACCTGTCATGGGATTGACACCTACTTGGCGATATAATTCCATTGTTTTTTGCTGTCTGATCAAGGCCTTTTCTTGCCCCGAATATTTAATATTGATATTTTCTACTTGTGGTTTAAGTACACGCATTTTTGCAGAAGATATAAACGACTTATAAGTTAATGGGAAAAGAGCAATTTTGATAATCAATGTTAAAATCAAGATTGCCAATCCCAAATTAACATTTTCTCCGTTTGTTAACCAATTGAATATGGGAATAATAAGGCATTTATTAATCGCGCGAAAGAGACTCCATCCTAGTGGAACAAGTTTCTCTAGTTCGAGATTTTGTTCCTTCAATTTTGTTTTGTCATAACTTTTTAGTAGGGAATAGTCATTCGGACCAAAATAAAAGTTAAATTTTATTGGTTCTATATTTGCAATATTATATGGAATACTTGTCGAAGTGCTATATTCTTTTATATATGCTCCATATGTTAGATATTTTGAATCCAATTTTGCTGATTCAAAATTACTATGGACAATAAACACAGAGGAAAAGAATTGATCTTTATATCCTATCCATTTTAATTTGTTAGGAACGTTTCTGACATCATCTTTAGTCTCTCGCAATTGTTCTATATCATCAGTTAAAAATTTATAAGTTAATCTGGCGTAACGTTCTTCAAATTTTCGACCTTTTTCCTGTTGCCTTATTTTTTGCATCCATTGAATATTCAATGTATGCATAGAATGTGAAAGTTCCGTTTGGATATTATGTGATACAAGTTTCCAGTCCACCATGTAATCATCGGGATGAAGAGTATAAACAAAATCTATGTATCTATTCTTTCCTGCGTTTAGTCGTAGAATAGTTTCTAATTCGGAATTAGAAACTATTTCAAAGTAAAAATCCTCCGAATTAAGTACTTTATTGTTTGAAGAAATGAAAATAATATTAAATGCAGACTCATCCCCTTCAAACAAATATAACGGTTCATTCTTGTAGTTTGTATATTTTTTTAGTCGTACCGAATAGATACGGCCACCTTTAGTACTCAATTTGATTTCCATCAAAGCATTCTGTATAGTCACGAATGTTTCTGTTCCCTTTGTTGAGGCGGCAAAATTTCCATAAATATCACTTGACTGAATTTCACTTATAGGATTAGAAAATTCTTTTTTCACACTATTTGCCGACATAGGAGGATTTTTTTCCAGTTGCTCTTGAATCGGACGATTATGGTTTAAATAAGCAAATCCAAAGAGCACCCAAAAGATAAGTATAAATCCAATAATAGTATTTTTATCCATATAATATATTTGTATTAATATATATAGGGCAAAGTCCCTATTCGGCTAAATTACGAAAAATGAAGGCCTTTATAGAAAAACCATATGGAGTTGTTATTCATATCTCCATAAAAATGTATATAAAACTCTCAAAGAGTTGAAGAAATAGAAGCTCTTATGAAGCTCATAAATAAAGGATTGGGATTTACCACTGTACTATTATATTCCGGATGAAATTGTGTCCCTATATACCACTTTAATCGAGGAATTTCTACTATCTCCACTAAATTAGTGTCAGGATTAGTCCCACTACATTTCATTCCGTTTTTTTCAAAAATTTCTTTATATGCACCATTGAATTCATAACGATGACGATGACGTTCTCTTACTTGGTCAGCCTTATAAATTTTTATAACTTTTGAACCCTTTTCCAATCTACATTCGTAAGTCCCTAATCGCATGGAACCACCCATAATTGTTAACTGTTTTTGTTCTTCCATCAAATCTATTACTTTGTTCGAAGTAGTCGTATCCATTTCACTAGAATTAGCATCGGCTAACCCTAATACATTCCGTGCAAATTCAATAATCATACATTGCATTCCTAAACAGATTCCAAAAGTAGGTTTATTGTTTTCTCGTGCGTATTTCAATGCAGTAAGTTTTCCTTCAATACCACGTCGTCCAAAGCCTGGAGCAATTATTATCCCATTTATATTTAATAATTGTTTACTTACATTGGATTCATTAATTTTTTCGGAATGGATAAAAAGCAAGTTTAACTTGTATTTATGATAAGTAGCTGCCTGAAGCAGGGATTCATTAATAGACTTGTAAGCATCAGGCAGTTCAGCATATTTACCTATAACTCCTATTGTTACAGTTTGCTCCACCATTCTCATATTTTCAAGAAAATGCTTCCAAAATGTCAAATCCGGTTCCCCTTCATCAGACATTTTTACTTTTCGAAGAATAATTTTGTCCAGCTTTTGTTCAGCTAACATAATTGGCACCTCGTAAATACTAGGAACGTCATATGATTGAATAACAGCATTCTCATCCACATTACAAAATAACGCTACTTTGCGACAAATATTGTTGGCTAATTTTTTCTCAGTGCGAAGTATAAGAATACTCGGTTGGACCCCTTGCTCTTGAAGCGATTTGACAGAATGTTGAGTTGGTTTTGTTTTCAATTCTCTAGATGCAGCAATATAAGGCACATAGGTTAAATGAATACATAAACAATTTTTCCCTAATTCCCATACTAATTGGCGTACACTTTCTATAAAGGGTAATGATTCAATATCACCCACTGTTCCTCCAATTTCTGTAATTACAAAATTATATTCACCTGTTTTTCCTAATATCATGACATTACGTTTGATTTCATCTGTGATATGTGGAACAACTTGAACAGTTTTGCCTAAAAAATCGCCTTTTCGTTCTCTATTGATTACATTTTGATAAACACAACCCGCAGTAACATTATTTGCTCTACTTGTTGGTATATTCAAAAAGCGCTCATAATGTCCCAAATCTAAATCTGTCTCACAGCCATCGCCGGTTACATAACATTCGCCATGTTCATAAGGATTGAGTGTACCTGGGTCAATATTGATATATGGGTCAAATTTTTGTATTGTAACTTTATATCCTCTTCCTTGCAAAAGTTTACCTATCGATGCTGCAACAATTCCTTTGCCTAAGGATGAAATCACACCTCCCGTGATGAAAATATACTTTGTTTCCAACTTGATCAAATAATCTTCTTTTTATAAAGACTCGTTCTTTTATTTAGTATGTCGTAACTGCAAAATACCCCTTCCCATTTCTACAGAAATACAGTAAAAACATCTCTTTCTTTTGTTAAAGATCCTGTTATATTTTTCTGGATATTGGGGTTAACTTAACAAGCAGTCCACTGCTTTTCTTTTTGAAAAAAACACCTAAAACAGGGAAGTTTACAGCCTTTCACTTTTTATTTTCTAAATAAAAACATATCCGTTATCTCTTATATTTATATTTCTCTCTTATATCTTGTATATTAACGGAGAGGTGACTTCATTATGTAATATCCAACCATTTTTAACATTTGTACTTTTTACATACCATCACATGGATATCTCTTTATAAGTTATAAGCATCCATTTATCTTCCGATTACAACGCATAGAAAACTCATTGTAATTGGGAAAGAGGTTTTTGTATTTCGTTTTATTCTGTACTTTTCTCAATTTCATCAAATTGATAGAGTTTGTAATCTACTATCAGTTTGATTAGTTTATCAGCATAAAATTTATCTGTAGCATAACCACAGCTCTGCAGCTTTCTTGCCCAACCTGTATAGTCGCGTATATCCAACATGAACAATGAAGAATAGCGTTCTTTGTACAAAAAAGATGAATAGTCCTCAAATGAATCTTCAACTTTTTCATATTTTCTAAAACATCCATTTTCTTCATCGGAAAGAAAATAACATTCGCCTATCCAGTCTGAGTGGCATTTAATGCCAAAATGGTTATTAGCTTCTTTAGCCAATTGGCTTCCTCCAGCTCCACTTTCCAACAATCCTTGAGCTAAGACAATACTTGCTGGGATTTTATATTTGCACATCAGTTCAATTGCCATATTATGATAATTATCTATATAGTCTAAACAATCTTTATTGTAGCCTTGGGCTAATAAAAAACCGGGGGATGATAAAAAAAAATAAGGCTTCCACCATATAATAGTAAATATATTCTCATATTTATTTAGAAATCCTAGCTTCCTATTTTATAGAATTTTATAGAAACCATCAAAACAGTCTGGGATCATTTCCCAGACTGTTCGAAGAACATCGCGTCACACTTCATTAATGGAAATAACGATGATACAATCCTTCGAATACTCGTCCATGACGAGCTTCGTCTCTTGCCATTTCATGTACAGTATCGTGGATAGCATCCAAATTATGTTGTTTTGCCAAGGTAGCAATACGTTTTTTATCTGCACAAGCTCCTTTTTCGGCCTCCATCCGCTTTTTCAAATTCTCCTTTGTATTCACAACTACTTCCCCCAACAACTCAGCAAACTTCGCAGCATGTTCAGCCTCTTCCCATGCAACACGCTTGTATGCTTCTGCGATTTCTGGAAGACCTTCACGATCAGCTTGGCGACTCATTGCTAGATACATACCCACTTCCGTACATTCTCCTGTAAAATGAGCTTTCAGTCCCTTTAAGATTTCAACATCCACGCCTTTTGCAATACCCAAACAGTGTTCATCTACGAACTGTAGTCTCCCATCTTTTTCTTCCATTTTTTCGAACTTATCTCGGGGCTGCCCACATTGCGGGCAAAATTCAGGGACTTCCTCTCCTTCATGAACATAGCCACAAACAACACAAATCCATTTCGTTTTCATTTTTTTAATTTAAAATTTAGTTGTTATTACATAAATAATACTAATTAATCTCATCACAGAGCAAAGATATAATAATATTTTTTTTAAAAAATGTTTCGTAGCTAAAAATTTTGTTTGGATAACTTGTATTTTTTCGTGTAAAACATTAGAGAGATGTTTATTCTTCTTATTCTTCCACGTATATTGCCTGCTTACGCGGCCCAATCTTAGCTACCGCTTTATACTTTATATATAAAGCTATAAACTTTTCTATGAAACTCTCTATTCTGTAAATAGCATTCATCAATACTATCGTAGTGGTGTTTTTCTTTTTTTGTGATTTAACAAAAATTGATAAAAAAATTAAGTAATAGTAAATCAACTCCTAGAAATAAAAAATACGATTCAGAATGTACTCATCGTGTCATTTTTTATACCTAACTTTCTAGTATATCTACTCTTTATACTTTCAAAAAAAATCGATAAATCTTTCTATGTATCTATATTTTAATATGAAGAAATGCATCGCATATCTGATCATTATAAATCATTAGCGTAATACTTGAATAGCTTTTTTTATCCTTATGATAACTTCTTCTTTCCCTAATATTTCTATGATATGGAAAATACCCGGTCCCTTTGCAGTGCCTACCAGAGCCAGTCTACAAGCATTCATGATATTGCTTGGATGATAACCTTTATTATTAATCCAGCCCCTTATAGTTTTTTCTACAATTTGTAAAGAAAAATTAGTAATGGTTGCTAGTAATTCAGATAATTCTGTCAGTTGTATAGGACTTTCTGCTCTCCATCGTTTTTGGACAATCTTTTCATCATAAGTGTTAGGCGCAACGAAAAAGAAAGCTGTTTCATACCAAAGGTCTCTGATAGAGCTTATACGTCCTTTAACCATTCCAATTACTTCTGTTATTTTTTTGAAGTCTTGTTTTTCAAGCTTTTTAGAATAAAAATGGAAAAATAATTCGGCTATTTCTTTATCAGATTTTTTCTGAATATACTGGTGATTGAACCATTCGACTTTTTTATAGTCAAACTTCGCTCCATTTTTACTACACTTTTTCAGCGAAAACAATACTGATAGTTCGTCAATAGAAAAAAATTCTTGTTCACTACCTGGATTCCAGCCTAACAAGGCTAAAAAATTGATAAGGGCTTCAGGTAAATAGCCATCTTCGCGGTATCCAGAAATACTTTTTCCAGTTTTGGAATCTGTCCATTGCAGAGGGAATATGGGGAATCCAAAACGTTCACCATCTCTTTTACTTAATTTCCCTTTCCCATCGGGCTTTAATAATAAGGGTAAATGGGCAAACACAGGCATTTTTTCTCCCCATCCAAAATATTGATAGAGAATGATATGGAGTGGGGTGGAGGATAACCATTCTTCACCCCGAATAACATGAGTAATTTTCATCAAATGATCATCTACAATATTTGCCAAATGATAAGTTGGAAGGTTGTCAGACGATTTATAAAGTACTTTATCGTCCAAAGTAGAGGAACTGATACTCATTTCCCCTCGGATTAAGTCATTCACTATGATTGTTTGGTTAGGATCAATCTTGATGCGTACTACGTATTGATTGCTATTAGCAATTCTTTTCTTTGTTTCTTCTTTAGACAAAGTCAGTGAATTATTCATTGTCATGCGGGTAATAGCATCGTATTGAAAATTAGGGATATTGCGTCGTTTAGCTTCTAATTCTTCGGGCGTATCAAAAGCGATGTAAGCCAAATTTTTGTTTAATAATTCATCCACATATTCTTTATATATTGCTTTTCGTTCTGATTGTCGATACGGACCTTCATCAAAGGTGATTCCTAACCATTTGAATGTTTCAATGATATACTCTTCTGCACCAGGGATAAACCGTGTAGAGTCAGTATCCTCAATTCGTAGGATGAAATCACCATGATACTTTTTAGCAAATAAATAATTGTATAAAGCTGTCCGAATACTTCCGATATGTAGTGGCCCTGTAGGACTAGGGGCGAAACGAACCCGTGCCTTCATAAAAAAGTTATTTTATACAAATGTATTAATTTTCATTATTTCGATAATAATAATTATCTTCGGTAAAATTTAAAATTATTATTATAACGGTATGGCGTTAATATATATTCTATTGCAAGCGACTTCGGTTGGAAGTAGTTATAGTGGGTTAATAATGATTGTTTTGATATTTATAATCATGTATTTTTTTATGATTCGTCCGCAACAGAAACAGAGAAAAAGAGTCGAAGAACAAAGAGCCTCATTGAAAGAAGGAGATAAGGTAGTGATATCGGGAGGGATACATGGTAAATTGAAGAAGGTCAATGATACATCTTGTATAATTGAAATTGCTGAAATGGTAAAAGTTGAAGTAGATAAACTTTCAGTATTTGCTTGTAATGATGTTGCATCTGTCAAGCCTGCTAATCAGATGGCTCATACGAAATAGCTTCAGATCCATTCCGACAAATGGAGAAGTATGGAAAATCTTCTCAAGGTGTCGAAAAATCGCAATTAAAGAAACATTATCTTAAAAAAGTGTTAAAACGCTTTTTTAAGATGTAAGAGCAGATAAGGGAACAAAAGAAATTTTGTCTTGTGGATTTTATTTAGTAGAAAACCAATACATTTTGCGTGTAAAAAAATTATGATTTTATGAAGGCATTGGAATAAATTGTTACTTAGTTTGACTCATCTTACACTGGTTAGTAAATAGTAAATAGTAAATAGTAAATAGTAAATTCTATTCTAAATACTAAATTCTATAAATAAATTCTATAAATAATAGAGGAATGTACTAAAGGATGATTTTATTGGGATAATAAAATCATCGATGATAAAGATAACATAAATGAATTGATATCACAAAGTGATAATGCTTGCTTTATTTTTCAGGACACATAATGCTAGGACTGTCGTGGGAAACGGAGATGAAGACGAATTGGTTCTTTGTATTGCAGGGGTACGAAGATGAAAATCGAACAAATTATACAGAGATAAAAAAAGGACAGAACGAGATGGAAGAAACGGATGGGATGGAATTTATATTTAAATAAGAAAAACTGTTATAATAACTTCTAATGAAAAATATTCTTGGTACGAGAGTGTCCTATTCCTTAGGAATACTATTTACCAATACATTTCTCAATGAGATTGTATAGAATGGATGACAATGTAATATCAAAATTATATCTATAAAAATCAAAATTCCTTTCAGAATGAGGAATCTACTTCGAAAGAGAGATGAAGAGAGATGATGCAATTTTTTCTAATTCTGTTAATACGATAAATAATTTCCAGTCAATCATATTTTTTTGGGAAAATGTGGATTGTTTTTAACAAGTATGTATACATATCTCGAATTTTGGTAATCCTATGAGGATATTGGGTATAACTGGAGGTATTGGGAGTGGGAAATCAGTTGTTGCCAGGGTATTTGAAACAATGGGAATTCCTGTTTATAATACTGATCTTGCTTCTAAGGAAATAAGCAATTCATCTCAAACTGTAAGGGAACAATTGTCTGATAAATTTGGAGAAACGATTTATAAAGAGGGTTTACTAGATAGAACCATGCTTGCTTTGTTAGTTTTCAGTAAACCTGAGTACTTGAAATTTGTTAATTCAGTGATTCATCCTAAAGTGTTGTTTAATTTCCTTAAATGGAAGGAACAACATACAGAAAAGTTATTTATAGGAATTGAAACAGCAGTTTTGTTTGAATCTGGCTTTGATAAATGGGTAGATGTGAGCATTAATATTTTTGCACCTATAGAATTAAGAATCCAGCGAGTGCAAAAGAGGGAGGGATTAGATAAGAGAGTTATTTTAAATCGAATAAACAATCAATGCCTTGATAGAGAAAGAATTCACAAGGCTGATTATACTATTGTCAATGATAACCAGCAAGCTGTTTTGTCTCAAATAGAAAATTTGATTGCAAAATTGCAAAGATGTTAATTCATTATCGTAATGAAAACAAATATAATCTACAACTTTATGTTGGAAGAAATTTTGTTCGTTTCTGGTAAGCCTGGACTTTTCAGATTAGTTTCGAAAGGGAAAAATATATTTATTGTAGAATCTTTGCTGACACACAAAAAAATGCCTGTATTTATGCAAGATAAGGTGACCCCGTTGGATAAAATCACTGTATATACAGAGTCCAATGAAGTTCCACTTTCATCTATTTTATCGAAAATTAGTGAAAAAGAAGAGGGTCATGAGATTGACTCTAAAATGATTGATTCGGATAACGAAGTATTAAATAGTTATTTTAGCAGGATACTTCCTGATTATGACAAAAGACTTGTTTATCCATCCCATATAAAGAAAATATTATCATGGTATAATCTTTTGGTTAAAGAAAAGCTAGTGGTTTTTGTAGAAAAAAATGAAGCAGACAAAAACTAATTGAAATAATAGTGTAGAATAAGATTGTTGTAGTCCGAATTTTAATTTGTCTTTTGTAATATTTATCAGACATGCGTAGAAGAATAATTAATAAAGAGAAAATTATTATTATCATCTAATAATGGCAATCACAGAAGTTCAGCAGGTTAAACAGCGATTTGGCATTATTGGCAATAGTTCTTTATTTAATTGTGAAATAGAGAAAGCTTTGTTGATTGCTCCTGTAGATTTGACTGTATTAATTACAGGAGAGAGTGGAGTAGGTAAAGAAGTTTTTCCACAAATTATTCATCAAAATAGCATGCGAAAGCATGGACCATATATTGTGGTCAATTGTGGAGCAATTCCAGAAGGAACTATTGATTCTGAATTGTTCGGTCACGAAAAAGGTTCGTTTACAGGAGCTTTAGCTGAGAGAAAAGGATATTTTGAAGTGGCCAACCAAGGAACAATATTTTTAGATGAAGTGGGTGAATTGCCAATAGCTACCCAGGTTCGTCTATTACGTGTATTAGAGTATGGTGAATTTATCAAAGTAGGTTCATCTAAAGTGCAGAAAACAGATGTTCGTATTATTGCTGCTACGAATGTAGATTTGTTGAGGGCAATCAAAAAAGGAAGATTCAGGGAAGATTTATACTATCGTTTGAATACTATTCCCATCAAAATTCCCTCCTTGAGAGAAAGACAAAATGATATTTATTTGCTTTTTCGTAAGTTTGCGAGTGATTTTGCAGAGAAATATCGGATGCCTGTAATAAATTTGACAGATAAGGCGAAGGAAATTTTGATGGAGTATCGTTGGACGGGTAATATTCGTGAATTGAAAAATATTACAGAACGGATGTCTATTTTTGAGAGGGAAAGAGAAATAGATGAAGAACATTTAAAAACTTATCTTGTTTCTTCTGATATGGAGCAGCTGCCTGCAATTATTTCTTCTAGTTTTGATTCAAAGTCATTCACTAATGAACGCGAGATTTTGTATCAAATTTTATTTGATATGCGAAGAGAAATTAATGAATTGAAGAGAAATATTTCTGAATTATTAAACAATGTAAGTACCAGAGTTCAATCTTCACAGCAGTCGCATGGGATATCTTCTTATCCAGTGATAGATAATAAAGAATATATTCCTGTCGTACAAAAAGAATTGCGGTATCAGTATGCTGATGAAATTTCCGAAGAGAAAGAACCTGAACAAGCTTTTTCTTTGGAAAAGATTGAAAAAGAAATGATAATAAAAGTATTAAAAAGAAATAAGGGAAATCGTCGTAATGCTGCTCAGGAACTTGGAATATCAGAGAGAACGTTATATAGAAAAATTAAAGAGTATGGTATGGAATGAGAATAAATAGTTTATAAAACCTGGAGGATACAAAAATATTTAATACCCATTAGAGGTTGTATTATTGTTTTTTCATATTCTTTTCAAAGAAATTACGATAGTAATATAAATGATAAATGAGTTTTCCCTTAAAGTGAGTGTTCTGCTTATAATATAGCAATAGTAAATTTGGTAAATCGTGAATATTTTCTTACGTATTTAGTTTATTCCCATTAATTAATTGCTAATTATCAGTTGGTTGCTATAGGAAACACTGGATTATAGTATAATTTTTATCATTTTTTTGATTTATTAAAAGGTATTTTATCTACCTTTGGCCACGTCATTACGATGCAATGGTGAGTCATTGGGTAATGTTGTTTTAGAAAGTTCTTTGACATATTGATAAAGCGAGGATTATGAGGAAAAGGTTAGGGCTTTATTTTGAGTTTTTATTGTGTTTGAAGATTTTGAGGTATTGTGGGATTGGTGTATATGTCTGTAAAATACAATGAAATTTGACAGTAAGACCTAGGCGAAGAAATAGAAGAAAGATAAGTAAATAAGGGCAGGCGGTGGATGCCTTGGCTCTCGGAGGCGAAGAAGGACGTGATAAGCTGCGAAAAGCTGGGGTTAGGTGCAAATAACTGATTGAACCTCAGATATCCGAATGGGGCAACCTGTCAGGCGTTATTGTCTGACATCTCGAAAGGGAAGCAAACCCGGGGAACTGAAACATCTAAGTACCTGGAGGAAGAGAAAACAATAGTGATTACGTAAGTAGTGGCGAGCGAAAGCGTAAGAGCCCAAACTGGTTGTGTTTAGGCATGACCAGGGTTATAGGACTACATAATGGGGCAAGATGTCGTTAAAGTAGAAATATCTGGAAAGATATATCATAGAAGGTGATAATCCTGTATACGACTTAGCGATGAAGCTTAGTAGTATCCTGAGTAACACGGGACACGAGAAATCTTGTGTGAATTGGCGGGGACCATCCCGTAAGGCTAAATACTCCCGAGAGACCGATAGTGGACTAGTACCGCGAGGGAAAGGTGAAAAGAACCTTGAATAAAGGAGTGAAATAGATTCTGAAACCGTCTGCCTACAAGCGGTCGGAGCATAATTATGTTATGTGACGGCGTGCCTTTTGCATAATGAACCTACGAGTTACTTTTGTTGGCAAGGTTAAGTATTTAAGATATGTAGCCGAAGCGAAAGCGAGTCTGAATAAGGGCGTATTAGTCAGCAGGAGTAGACGCGAAACCGAGTGATCTACCCTTGAGCAGATTGAAGGTTAGGTAATACTAATTGGAGGATCGAACCGGTGAATGTTGAAAAATTTTCGGATGACTTAAGGGTAGGGGTGAAAGGCTAATCAAACTCGGAGATAGCTCGTACTCCCCGAAATGCATTTAGGTGCAGCCTTGATTAATTGTTTATATGAGGTAGAGCGACTGATTAGATGCGAGGGTTTCATCGCCTATCAAGTCTAGATAAACTCCGAATGCGTATAAATATAGATCAGGAGTGAGGGCATGGGTGCTAAGGTCCATGTCCGAGAGGAGAAGAATCCAGACCATCGACTAAGGTCCCTAAATATATGCTTAGTTGTATTTAACGAAGTCTAATTACATAGACAGCTAGGATGTTGGCTTGGAAGCAGCCATTCATTTAAAGAGTGCGTAACAGCTCACTAGTTGAGTGATTGGGCGTGGATAATAATCGGGCATAAGTATATTACCGAAGTTGTGGAATTGCAGTTTTAACTGTAATTGGTAGGGGAGCATTCCAATTGCGTAGAAGGTGTTGGGTGACTGGTGCTGGAGCGATTGGAAAAGCAAATGTAGGTATAAGTAACGATAATGCAGGTGAGAAACCTGCACGCCGAAAGATTAAGGTTTCCTGATCAACGTTAATCGGATCAGGGTAAGTCGGGACCTAAGGGTAAGCCGAAAGGTGAAACCGATGGATGAACCGGTTAATATTCCGGTACTGCTTAAATGAGGGAAGCAGAGACGAAGGAGTGAAACTTCTGCCAGCTGACGGAATAGCTGGTTGAAGGGTGTAGATGTGGATTACAGTAGGCAAATCCGCTGTAAGAGTCGAACCTGATAGTACCGTGAGTGCATGCACAAACGGATAAGAAGGTAATCATACTTCCAAGAAAAACTGCTACTGTTAATTGTTTAGGTACTCGTACTGTAAACCGACACAGGTGATTGAGTAGAATATACTAAGGCGCTCGAGTGATTCATGGTTAAGGAATTAGGCAAAATGGTCCTGTAACTTCGGGAGAAAGGACGCCTATTGAAAAGTAGGTTGCAGAGAATAGGAGAAGGCGACTGTTTAGCAAAAACACATGGCTGTGCGAAATTGAAAGATGAAGTATACAGCCTGACACCTGCCCGGTGCCGGAAGGTTAAAAGGAGATGTTATCGGAAGAGAAGCATTGAATTGAAGCCCCGGTAAACGGCGGCCGTAACTATAACGGTCCTAAGGTAGCGAAATTCCTTGTCGGGTAAGTTCCGACCTGCACGAATGGTGTAACGATCTTCTCACTGTCTCAACCATGAGCTCGGTGAAATTGTAGTATCGGTGAAGATGCCGATTACCCGCAACGGGACGAAAAGACCCCGTGAACCTTTACTATAGCTTTACATTGGATTTGTATAATTGATGTGTAGGATAGGCCGGAGACTGTGAAGCAGGCACGCTAGTGTCAGTGGAGTCGACGTTGAAATACGGCCCTTGGATTGTTTGAATCCTAACTTGCAATAGCAAGGACATTGTATGGTGGGTAGTTTGACTGGGGTGGTCGCCTCCAAAAGTGTAACGGAGGCTTCTAAAGGTGTGCTCAGAACGATTGGTAACCGTTCGTAGAGTGTAATGGCATAAGCACGCTTGACTGAGAGACAGACAGGTCGATCAGGTAGGAAACTAGAGCATAGTGATCCGGTGGTTCCGCATGGAAGGGCCATCGCTCAAAGGATAAAAGGTACTCCGGGGATAACAGGCTGATCATTCCCAAGAGCTCATATCGACGGAATGGTTTGGCACCTCGATGTCGGCTCGTCACATCCTGGGGCTGGAGAAGGTCCCAAGGGTTGGGCTGTTCGCCCATTAAAGTGGCACGCGAGCTGGGTTCAGAACGTCGTGAGACAGTTCGGTCTCTATCTGTTGTGGGCGTGGGAAATTTGAGGAGAGCTGACACTAGTACGAGAGGACCGTGTCGGACAGACCGCTGGTATACCAGTTGTTTCGCCAGAAGCATCGCTGGGTAGCTATGTCTGGATATAAGATAAGTGCTGAAAGCATCTAAGTACGAAGCCATCTCCAAGATTAGATTTCCATTAGGGTCGTCGGAGACTACGACGTAGATAGGCTGTAGGTGTAAAGATGGTAACATCATAGCCGAGCAGTACTAATTACCCGAATGCTTATCTGATTTATTTTTGATTATGCAAAAATAACTAAGTTCAGTCCTATCTTAATTCTTGTTTTATCACATATGTTAATCGTATATACAATTAAAGATCTTGGTGGTTAAAACGTCGGGGGTCCACCTCTTCCCATTCCGAACAGAGAAGTTAAGCCCGATTGTGCTGATGGTACTGCGATTGCGGGAGAGTAAGTAGCTGCCATTTTTTTTAATTCTTTTTGGTCTGAATGTTGTTATATCCTCTTTTAGAATTCACAGCAAACATTAAATCTGCTTTTTTTAATTAAAATATTTTTTTCAACTGTATGATACAGTCATTAACAGTGATAGGAATTGGAATAGTAGTTGTGCTTTGTATATTAAAAAAATTATTCAAGAGCTTTTCAAATAAAAAAGTAAAAAATAATCGTTGTGCAGATTGTCTGAATTGTGTTTTTTTCCCAAAAAAAGATGATCTTTTCGGAAAGTAACCGATATTATTTATAGTATAGCAAAACCTAAGATGGTTTGCTATAAATTAAAAGACTTATTATAAATAATAAGTATGACTGCAAGTAAAGCACGAATTGTATTCATGGGTACGCCTGATTTCGCTGTTGCAAGCTTAGATGCCCTAATTGGGGAAGGATACAATGTAGTTGGTGTGGTCACTATTCCAGATAAATCTATAGGAAAGCATCAAAGTATACCACAATTTTCTCCAATTAAACAATATGCTTTATCTCATGAGATACCATTACTTCAACCTAAAAAGTTGAAAGATCCAGATTTTTTAAAAAGTTTAAAAGCATGGAATACTGATTTACAAGTTGTAGTTTCATTTCGTTTGCTTCCAGAAGTTGTTTGGAATATGCCTAGTTTAGGGACATTCAATTTACATGCATCTTTATTACCTCAATATCGAGGTGCTGCACCTATTAATTGGGCCATTATTAATGGAGAGAAGGAGACTGGTGTTACAACTTTTTTTCTCGATTATGAAATTGATACAGGAAAAATTATTGCTCAAGAGTGTATTCCTATTAAGGAAACCGATAATGCTGGAACTATTCATGATGAGTTGATGTACCTTGGAGCAAAGCTCGTTGTCAAAACAACAAATGATATTTTGAGTGGTACAGTGAAATTAATTTCGCAAGATGAGACAAATTTAGGTAAGCAAAAATTAAAAATAGCTCCCAAAATTTTTAGGGAAGTTTGCAAAATTGATTGGAATAAAACAACTCGAGAAATACATAATTTTATACGAGGACTATCGCCTTACCCAGGTGCATGGACAGAGCTAACTTGTGTCAAAGGAATGACATTCCCTTTTAAGATATTTGAAACTGAAAAAGCCGATTGTCATGATTATTCTTTACCTGTTGGTACTATAGTCTCGGATAAAAAAGTATATATAGATGTGCGTACAAAAGATGGTTTTATTAGATTGAGAAACGTTCAACTGGCAGGAAAAAAGAGAATGCCCGTGACTGATTTTTTAAAAGGGAACGCATATTTATTGTCATTACATTTTTAATAAAATAAAAACACACAAAATACTTCACCAATTACCAATGTGGAGCTTTTCCCACTGCAATTTTTCTTCATCATGTGATTTGATTTCTTTGGCTTTATATCCAATAGAAATGATGCATTCTACACATAAATGCAAAGGGATATTTAGTAAATTTCTAATATATTGTTCGGAACTATGGCCATTTGCCGTTTTGCGTTCCCTGACATGTATCCAACAACTTCCCAACTTCAAGTCTTCTACTTGAAGTTGAATATAAGATGCAGCAATTGCTGCATCTTCGATATATGCTTCACTTTGTGAAGGATCACTCAAAACTATAATTGCTAAAGCACAATTCGCAATGAATGCCGCTCCAGATGCTTTACAAGCTGACAAATTTTTCAACATTTCCTCGTTCTCTACCAAAATAAATTGCCATGGGCGACTGTTTTTTGACGTGGGAGACATCAAAGCAACTTTTATAATTTGTTTTTTCACTTCGGGAGACAATATTCTCTTTTTAGTATTATAATCTCTTATACTCCTTCGTTTTTCTACTAATTTTGCAAAATAATTCATAGATATATAAATTAATTTTATTAACTCAACAAACTCAATGTATCTAAAGCAATCATGAATTCCTCGTCAGTAGGGACGACCACCACTTTAACTTTAGAATCGGTTGTACTAATGATAGTTTCTTTCCCTCGTATATGATTCGTTGCTTCATCTATTTTTATTCCTATAAATTCCAATCCATCGCAAATTTTTTGACGAATTCTAAATTGATTTTCGCCTACGCCTCCTGTAAAGACTAGAATGTCTATCCCTTCTAAAGCAACTGTATAAGCCCCAATATATTTTTTAATTTTATAAGTGTAAATATCCGAAGTCAATATAGCTTTTTTATTCCCTATTTCAATAGCATCATCTATTTCTCTCATATCAGAAGATATACCAGAAGTTCCCAAAACGCCACTACATTTATTAATAATTGTAGATATAGCTGATGTCCCTATATTTTCCTTTTCCATAATATAGGTAAGAATTCCTGCATCTATATCTCCACAACGAGTACCCATTAATAAACCTTCTACTGGTGTCATACCCATAGAAGTGTCAACAGATATGCCATTTTTTATTGCTGTGACGGAAGCTCCGTTTCCTATGTGACAGGAAATAATTCGTTGTCTTTCGTAAGACATATATAGCATTTCACAAGCTCTTTTTGAGACATATCGATGACTTGTCCCATGAAATCCATAGCGCCGAATGGCATATTTTTCGTACAAAGAGTAGGGTAAACCATACATATAGGCAAAATCAGGCATTGTTTGGTGAAAAGCCGTATCAAAAACTCCTACTTGTGGAGTAGAGGGCATTAATTCTACCACAGCATAAATGCCGTTCAAATTAGGTGGGTTATGTAATGGTGCTAAATCAATACATTCTGTAATTTTTCTTATAACTTCATCATCTATTAAGACACTAGAATTGAATTTTTCACCTCCATGCACTACACGATGTCCCACTGCATCTATTTCAGAAAGCGATCGGATACATCCATATTTTTCACTTGTAATAACCCCTAAAATATATTCAACTCCCGTACGGTGTTCCAATATTTCTCCTTCAAGAATAACTTTTTTCCCATTAGGGAGTGTCAACTTTAAGAAAGAACCAGTTAACCCAATCTTTTCAACACCTCCTTGTGCTAAAATAGATTTAGCTTTCATATCAAACAATTTGTATTTAATAGACGAACTCCCGCAATTCAATACTAATATTTTCATTTTTTTTACATTAAAACAATTCTTTTTATCCACAATTATACTTAGAAGTAAAAAAACTATCCTTGATATTCTTGTCAGAGCGGAAGCGACGAGATTCGAACTCGTGGTACAGTTACCTGTACGACAGTTTAGCAAACTGTTGGTTTCAGCCACTCACCCACACTTCCATAACTTTCAAAGAGAATGTACGTATAAAATCATGAATGTAAAAGAATCTTTTTTATAGTTTATCAAAATTTCATACACTATTCTCTCTTATGAGCATAAGAGATATACCTTGTATATATAGACTTTTTTTTTCGAAAAGAGCATATTTCTACAATATCTCACATATAAATCTAGAAATATATCACTTATATTGTTGCTTTATTGTATTTGTTAATTAAACCTATTTTAGATAGAATTTTGGATATTTTTTAAATTGAATTTAAATTGAAAATAAGTATGAGATTCAGATGTATGCGAAACTACGATTGTTTATATCCCACAGTATTTAAATATAGTCATGCGTCTTCAAAAACTATGGGATCTAATTTGTTAGTTATCTAAACTAGTGGAGTATGTTCCTTGGAACATTTCTCTTAACACTTGTTTTGCTCAATTTATTTCTCATAAGTTATAATTTTGAATTCCATCCTTTAGGAGTAATTGTTATTTATGGTTTTGACATCTACTATAGTAGGTTATGTTTATTATCATCAAGTGTTTTCTCATATGAATTGTTTTTAGCAAAAAACTTTCCTTTAAAAACTTATCAATTTTTTTGCTAGTTTTAAGTCACTATTTTTTATGTCAGAGAGAGTATACAAGTTAATTTGAAAACGAGTATTATAGAGATGAAATATTCAGAAACTATATATCTATATAGCTATATAGATATATACTGTTGATAGGAGAAGGCTAAATAATAGCTTTTCTAGTAACGACAAAATATTTATCAGTTGAACAGATATTTCTCCAATATTTTTCTTCTTACAGCTGAAATATCATCTGAATAATCATTAATCAATAAAATTTATTCAAATAAATGGATTTTTATTTTCGTTGCTTATTTAGAAGTATATCAATTTATTTGTGATGAGTATTTTCGAGATGAAGTACTATGAGTATATGATACCAGTTTTGCTTTCTTTTAATATTACAACGATTTCATTTAACATAGATAATTCAGCGTTTGTTTTCGAAACAAGGTTCTCTTCTACTCAACATCCAACATCCAAATTCCAAATAGATTCCAATAAAAGGTTCAAGAACATTTAATGTGGAAAATACAATTGGAATAGTTTCATATAATAGGAACTGATTTTATCTGTTATCATTTGACTTTCTAAAGTCAAACTCAGCAAGTTGAATGTAGTAAATAGTAGGATATCTGATCTATAAAAATATCTATCAGATTTCCATATAGATTTTTAATTATATCCATTTTCATTTCTCCCATTAATTTATTTCATTATTTGTTTTAGTAGACTTTTTATATTTACCTTGTCAGCGATAACTTTTTGTAACCAGTCAATGGAAATATGTTCTTGTTCCATTGTATCACGAGAACGAATAGTTAGTTGATCGTGATCTAATGTATTCTGGTCTATAGTAGCACAATAAGGAGTACCAATAGCGTCTTGACGACGGTAGCGTTTCCCTATTGAATCTTTTTCATCATATTGACAACGAAAGCTAACTTTCAGTTGATCCATAATTTCTCGTGCTTTCTCCGGAAAACCATCTTTTCTCACCAAAGGTAAAATAGCTAGCTTAACGGGTGCAAGTGCAGGGGGAAGTTTCAAAACTACTCGAGAATCTTTCCCTTTCAAAATTTCTTTACAATAAGAACCTGCTAAAATACTCAAAAATATACGGTCTAAACCGATTGATGTTTCTATAACATAAGGTACATATGATTTATTAATATTAGGATCAAAAAACCGAATTTTTTTACCGGAATATTTCTCATGGTTATTCAAATCAAAATCAGTGCGGGAATGTATTCCCTCTACTTCTTTAAATCCAAATGGCATTTCAAATTCAATATCAGTGGCAGCATTTGCGTAATGTGCCAACCTATTATGGTCATGAAAACGATATTTATGATTTCCTAACCCCAATGCTTTGTGCCATTTCATGCGTATTTGTTTCCACCTTTCAAACCATTGAAATTCTTCGCCTGGACGAACAAAAAACTGCATTTCCATCTGCTCAAATTCACGCATACGGAAAATAAATTGCCTAGTAACAATCTCATTACGAAATGCTTTACCGATTTGTGCAATACCAAAAGGGATTTTCATACGTCCACTTTTTTGAACATTCAAAAAGTTTGCAAAAATACCTTGGGCCGTTTCTGGTCGTAGATAAATTTCCATTTTTGCATCCGCAGTAGAACCTATTTTCGTTGAAAACATCAGATTGAATCGACGTACATTTGTCCAGTTGTTAGTACCAGAAATTGGACAAACAATTCCATAATCGGTAATAATTTGATGTAACTCTTCCAAGTTATTCTTACTTGAGGCTTGGGCAAAACGAGTACACAATGCCTCTTTCTTACCTATATTTTCCAACACAAAAGGATTGGTTTTGCAAAATTTCTGCTTATCAAAAGCATCTCCAAAACATTTAGCAGCTCTTTCTATCTCTTTACTGATTTTATTATCATATTTGGCTATTTGCTCCTCAATCAGTAAATCGACTCTATACCTTCTTTTAGAATCTTTATTATCTATCAAAAGGTCATTGAAAGCATCTACATGTCCAGAAGCTTTCCATATTGTAGGATGCATAAAAATAGCAGCATCAATGCCGACTACATTTTCATTAAGTAAGGTCATACTATCCCACCAATATTGTTTGATGTTATTTTTCAATTCGACTCCATTTTGGCCATAGTCATAAACAGCCCCCAATCCATCATAGATTTCTGATGAAGGAAATACAAACCCATACTCTTTGCAATGAGAAACTAACTTTTTAAAAATATCTTCCCAATATGCCATTAGCTTATATTCTTTGGTGCATCAAAAATACAAAATAAACTGTTTTGCTGAAGACATATAGCATTTTAACCTCGAAATGCATACTTCAAAAAGTTTTGTGTAACTTTGAGAAGTTCTCTTGTTAGAGGAGTCAATATTCGTAATTTGATACAAAAATCCTTTTGGTAAATTGGTACCAACGAAAAGATAAATAGCAAAATGGAAGAGATAATTGCACCACCAATGAACATAATCGTTGAGAGAAAAGCTATTGACCCTGAAGATTTAATAAAGGAAAATCCCATCTTGCCTATAAAGAATATGATATTTTTCCCGGGCGTACCTACTCCAATTAGTGTAGCTCGCTCTAAATCGTTGAAATTAGTACAAGATGTTCAGAAGGCAAAAGGAATAGTAGGTGTTTTTTGTCAGAAAGATACTAATATAGATGATCCGAAATTCAATGATTTGTATTCAGTAGGACTGGTGGTTCAGATCATTAATGTGATAAAAGAAGTAAGCGAGGGTATTACAATTTTATTGATGGGAGTACATCGTGTACATTTAGAAGAAATTACAATGGAGGATCCTTATTTAAAAGGGAAGTTTTCTATTTTAAAAACTATTTATCCTTCTAAATCAGATAAAGAATTCAGGGAACAGCAGAAAGTTGTGAAAAATAAGTTGTTACATATTTTAACTTCTAAAATAGGCATACCCGATTTTGTAGTAAATTCTTTGAAACAATCAAAAGATTATGATTATTTAGCAAATTTAGCTTTCATTACGGTTGAGTCAAGCATGAAGAAAAAACAAGAAATCCTTGCTTGTGATGACCTGAAAGAACGTTATAATAAACTTCTTTCTTTATTAGAACAAGAATCACAATTAGTAGAAATAAAGGAGTCTATTCGTAAAAAAACACAGATGGATATTAACAGGCAGCAGAAAGAATATTTCCTTCAGCAAGAAATGAAAAATATTCAAGAAGCTTTGGGTGGAAATATTCACGATATTGAAATTAAAGAAATTAAAGAAAAGGCTACAAAAATCCATTTCACCTCTGAACAGCGTATAGTATTTGATAAGGAATTGAAAAAATTAGGGCTTTTGCATCCAAATTCTCCAGATTATTCTACACAGATGAATTATGTTCACAACATTCTATCCTTACCATGGAATGCCTATACTAAAGATAATTTCAATCTTGCTCGAGCAAAAAAGATATTAGATAAAGACCATTTCGGTTTAGAAAAAGTAAAAGATCGTATAATTGAACATTTAGCAGTTTTAAAGCTGAAAGGGGATATGAAATCTCCCATTATTTGTTTATATGGTCCGCCTGGAGTTGGCAAAACTTCCTTAGGAAAGTCTATTGCAAATGCTTTAGGTAGAAAATATTTCCGTATGTCATTGGGGGGATTACATGATGAAGCAGAGATAAGAGGACATCGTAGAACTTATATTGGAGCTATGCCTGGGCGAATTATTCAAGCTATTCAGAAAGCAGGGTCATCCAATCCAGTGATCATTCTAGATGAAATAGATAAAGTAGGGAATGATTACAAAGGCGATCCTAGTGCAGCATTGTTAGAAGTTCTAGATCCGGAACAAAATTTTGCTTTCCATGACAACTACCTCGGTATTGATTTTGATTTATCCAAAGTTTTGTTCATTGCTACAGCAAACTCATTATCTACTGTATCTCCACCATTGTTAGATCGAATGGAATTAATCAATGTAAGTGGCTATATCATGGAAGAAAAAGTAGAAATTGCCTTAAAACATCTTCTTCCAATGCAGTTAGAAAACCACGGTATTAGTAAGTTTCTATTCGATATTCCAAGAAAAACAATGGAAGCTATCATTGAGTTTTACACACACGAATCAGGAGTTAGAGAGTTAAACAAAAAAATTGCCAAAATTTTGAGGAAAGTTGCTCGAACAATTGCTGAGAATATCGATTATCCTAGAAAACTAGCAATAAAAAACCTGTTTGAATATCTTGGAGTTGTAGAATATTCTAAAGATAAATATGAGAGTAATGAGTATGCAGGGGTAGTTACAGGATTGGCATGGACAGCTGCTGGAGGTGAAATATTATTTATTGAAGCTGGTTTGAGCAAAGGGAAAGATGCGAAATTGTCATTGACTGGAAACCTTGGTGATGTAATGAAAGAATCAGCTATTCTAGCATTAGAATACATCAAAACGCATGCCTCCCAATTGGATATACCTGAGACTCTGGAAAACTGGAATATTCATATCCATATTCCTGAGGGGGCTATTCCTAAAGATGGTCCTAGTGCAGGAATTACCATGACTACAGCCTTGGTTTCAGCTTTTACTGGACGAAAGGTCAAATCTCATTTAGCAATGACTGGCGAAATGACTTTACGAGGCAAAGTTCTCCCTGTGGGTGGAATAAAGGAAAAAATATTGGCGGCCAAACGTGCTGGCATCAAAGAAATTGTTTTGAGTAAAGAAAACCAAAAACATGTGGAAGAGATCAATGATATCTACCTAACAGGGCTGGTATTTCATTATGTAAATGATATACGAGAAGTTTTAGATATTGCATTACTGTTCTAAGTTCTATCTAAATTTTCTTACATTCGTACCCTTATTTTACATTATTTACAATAATAGTATGTTAATTCAGATTCTAAAATCGAAATTACATAGACTTAGAATAACAGAAACAAATCTAAATTATATAGGTAGTATTTCTATTGATGAAGATTTAATGGATGCTTCCAATCTTATTGAAGGAGAAAAAGTGCAAGTTGTCAATAATAATAACGGTGAAAGGCTAGAAACCTATGTTATTAAAGGGAAACGAGGTTCGGGTATGGTTTGTTTGAATGGAGCAGCAGCACGAAAAGGCCAGCCTGGTGATATTATTATTGTTATTTCTTATGCCTTAATGGATTTTGAAGAAGCGAAACAATTTAAGCCGACTGTTGTCTTTTTTTAATATAGAAACTAATAGCCTTAATTAAACAAATTTAACTATTAGGTTGTTAGTTTCTACTACTAGCATAGTAGGTAAATATGGGTAAATGAGGAGGTATTCTTAAGAGAAGCGTTCAATATTCGTTATAAGAAGGAAGGGAACACCGATGGAGATTAAATCGGCATCGTCCCTAGGAGGCCTGAGTTTGCACAGTTTCCGTTTGTAATAGAAGAGTCCATGTTTCGAAGTCTGGAAAAGTTAGACGTGGGAGTCTGACGTGATTTTTAATTATTCTTCAGGCACAGAAGTTGGGCAGGATTAAAAAAAGAAGAAAGGTTAATTTTAAGAAATAGATATTCCTACTTGTTTGATGAAAGGGTTCATCTGTTTAATATACCTTTAATTAAAGAAAGTGCTTTTTGACTTTTTTCAACCTTATTTTATATTTGATACTCTTCGAAGAAGAGTATTCCTTTGATTTTCGACAACTTGCAATTCAGTTGACTGTTGATATAATGATTTTAATTGTTATATCAATTTTATTCCATTCCAGCTAATGGTTTATTTGTTTTCAATGATACGCAAGTTATATAAATCAGTTTAGTATTCTGAAAAAATACAAATACAGTTATTGATTTTTTTGTTCTGAACCGAAAATTCCAAAAAATTACACTTTAGCTTTTAGTATCAAAGATACTTATGCATTTGGATTTGCTTGATAAGAAATGCTAAACGGTGAAAAGATGGCAAATTGATTATAATCATTTAAACAATGATACAATTTTAACAATACAAAAAATAGAACAAATATTCAAAGGATATTTAATGAAATTTGTATGGAATGATCCAAATCTGACTTTCAACGATATTTTGGAATACTGTAGACATTTACTTTGGCTTCCTTATTTTAAGGAAGATAGGAAAAGAACAAGATAGGAAAACATACTAACCAATTTTTATGCTCATGTCAAAGGTTCAGTTGCTGACCGATTGCCAGTTTACATTTTACAACTGATAACTTTTGATAATTTAGGAAAAAGAATGTTATAGTGGACGAATTAACTTTACGCCATAGGATCAGGTGCTTTAAACCTATCAGACCAAAACAATTGCTGATTACGAAGTGCATATGGAAAATATTTTTTGTCAAACGATAAACTATTAAGTGTTTGCTAAAAAAGATGGACAAGTATTTGTTGTTGATACGTCCCTTGTACGTACACTTGAGTCACTACATTACATCCGGACTGGTTTTATGACTGATTTTAATAAAAAATCCAATGCATTTTATAAGAAACATCTTTAATCCATCAATGGATGCTTTGTTCTATAATGCAATACTTGTTTTTCTACAGAAAGGTATGACTATATACGGGCAAGGAAAAGATAAATACTTCAAGTGGATTTACTTAAATATTAGGTGTTCCTAGTTGTAGTATTTGAAATACTAAGAAAAATTATCACTAATTTTTACCAACCATGCAGTACATTATTTTTACTTATTTCAGCTTTTACAAATGGATAGTAGCGAAAAATTTATAATTATATCTTGCAACGAAATGATTTTTATTTTTTGAGTCATGTTGACAGTTCTTTACTTATTTCTGACGTTTTTAGGATTAATAAACTATTTTCTTGAGTGATTAAAAAAGACAACTATAAGCTTTTAGCAAGTTTTTCTACTTTGACATTTGAATATAGAATATAGATATGTTTTGGTAAAATATCAGAACAATTAGCTTGTATATTGGTTTTTACTCAACAGGTTCTCTCTTGTATAAACTGTATAACGTAGTTATTATTTTATACATTAGACATAGATTATTCTTTTATAATCTATTATGTTAGAATACTGATTGTCTAATAAACTATTATATATCTCTGATATCCATTTCTAATCCATACAGCAATAAAAATTTCTACTCTTTATCTTTTAAGGAAAAGTGTAATTATCAAATTACAATCAATTAATAGTATTAACCGATAAACTTCTGGTTTGTAAAAAATTGTATAATTGATTACTATGCTAGTTGAAGTCTTCCGTTTATAAATGCATTGTAAACTTCAAATATTTCATTACACTCGTTTTGTTTATTATATCCTATATCTTCAAATATTTAATCGTTATTAAATACCTGTCTTTTTTCTCATCTTCTTAATCTCTTTTTAACTAGTTTAACCCTGTTCTTTAATCTTATTCTCCTCATTAATTCTTTTACATTCACTATATCTAGCATACCAAATACATATTAATTGATTTGACTCACTCATAATTAATAATCTTTATCCCTTACTATTTTATTTATATAAAAAAATGAAATAGCCAATGTGAGTATTCTACATTTCCAATTTGGGGTTTAAATAACTATAAAGAAAGGCACTAAATTATAAGAACTGGAGAAAAGTCTTAATACAAGATTTTCATTCATTCATTCATTCATTCATTTCATACTTCTGAACATATAAAATAAATAACACAGGATAAGCTTCGATTTATTTATGAAGAATAAAATCGGAATTTTAAATTTATCAGATAAAGTCAGTATGTAGCAAAAATATTACAAAAGAGATCTAATAATGTTTAATATGAATAAATTTATACAAAGAGATTTCAAATATAAAAGACTTGTTTTTCTTAAAATTACAAAAGAATAAATGTTCTGAATAAGGAGTTTATGATATAGAAATATTTCTAATGATTAGAAGAGCTATTAGGTTCAAATTACGAACCTATTAAGGTTACAATAAGAGTAAGGTTACAATGAGAAGAATTTGTTGGATATACCTTCTCATCCTAATGAAGTTTTATTTTTGCTGATTGGTAATCAACACCAAAGAGATATGTGTTTATTCAAATCGGATACCATTCCATTTATATGTTTTAACTTTTTTTCTAATAAAAGGCTGTATTTTTTGTCGATTTTCTACACTCATACATTCTGGCGTGTTGTAAAACTGTTGTAATAATAAAGTTTCAGGATCATATGTAAATTGGATAAAAGAAATATCCAGAGTAATATTATCTGAATTTCTATCAATGAAATAAGGCTCAGCAACTGGAGTAATGAATAAGCTTGCTTGCAATTGTTTCCATGAAATAGAATAAAATTCAATACGACTATCACACACTGAATTACAAATAGTATGGATAATACAATAAAGTTTTGAATCATTAATCATTGGAAGAACAATTAATTGCAAAGAATAATTGTTCATCTTCAACAAAAGATAATTTTTTGTTAGATTTTCTAAAATAACTGTATCTTTAAAAGCATTCAATATAACAGATTGTGTATGAGCATCGTACAAATCTACTAAATCCTTCCGATTGGAAGAATTCAGGGACAAAAGCATAGATTCGGGCATAGATAAAAAAACATCTTTAACCGTTTCAGAGTGCAAGGATACTGTTGTTAGTAAACTGATTATTCCCAATAATATTTTCCGAATATATTTTTTTTTCATCTGAAATTTTAATTTTTAAAAATCCAGTTAGGGTATTCAATATCGGTCAGGAACAATGCATGAGCAGGAACAGAAGATTTCAGCATAATGTGATTTTTACTTTCAATAATTTTTCTAAAATCCGTTATAGATAGCTTATTTTTCCCTATATCAATCATTGTTCCTACGATGGAGCGTACCATATTTCGGAGGAAACGGTCTGCTTTTATTGTAAAAATATCTATGCCCTGTACTGTGTTCCATTCAGCTTTACTTATTCGACAAACATTGGTCCTAGTATTAGAATGTAGTTTGCAAAAACTTGTAAAATCGGAATATTCCGATAGAATATTAGATGCTTCATTCATCAAATGTTTATTCAATGGTTGTTTTAATCTGAAAAGTTGTTCATTACGAAATGGATTTTTTTGATAAGTGATATAATATTTATATTTCCGAGAAATAGCATCAAAACGAGCATGAGCATTCTTTTTGACTGGAATAATTTTATAAATAAGAATATCACAAGGAAGGATTCCGTTTAATCGTTTAGTTAGGCTAGTTGTAGACAATATCTCTTCCCAATCAAAATGAGCTGTCATTAAATTGGCATGAACTCCTGCATCTGTTCGTCCTGCTCCAATAATAGTGACAGATTTACGCAACAAAATACTCAAACATTGTTGAATCCTTTGTTGCACAGTTATGCCGTTAGGTTGTATTTGCCAACCACAATAATTTCTACCATTGTAAGCAAGATAAATAAAATAACGATTCACGGTAATGTTATTAGAATATTTGCAAAGATGTTTTGAATTTATTTATTATCCTGAGTTAAATTACGTACGGTAAAAGAAGAAATCCTATAAGGATATTTCACACACCTACATAGAGGTTATCGTTTGTTCATGGGGACTGCGGAGCGAGAGATGCGAAAAATATGTACAGATTGGGTCGAGGAAGGCATACCATTATTCCTTTCTTCCTTCCCTCTTCCCTATGAGTTTTTAGTAAAGGCTTTAAAAGCCAAGTAAAAACTTGTCATATTTGATTGAGCCATCGGAGAGTGCAAGGTTTTTGACTAACCTTAGCATTATTTGACACCATGAACACTGAACAGCTCATGAAGCACCTATGTTTATTTAACATAGCAAATGCAACATATATAATTGATTTTATTCAAAATATCCTGATTCAGAATAATTTAGAACCTTATACTATCGTAATTTTCTGATGTTACGAACATCCTCGCAATAATATATATACCGCGGATTTCCATTTTTTTAAAAAATGCTTGACTGAAAAAATTGGAACTTACTCGCATCTTGATTTTTATCATTATAGCGTTTATCGGACCATTTTTTACTTAGTTTTTTATTAACATGAACTCTTTCTCTAATGTTTCTGCAATTTCTTTTTGTGAGAAGTTGAATGATACAGACCCTTCTTTTTCAAGAATTTTCAGGATATCAAAGAACCATCCCAAATCAAAATAGGCATAGAGAATTTGAATAATTTTTGCTTGTGTCATCTTGTTGTCATCTTTGCACAATTCTTTTATGATATCGAAAAGTCTTGCAGGAATCAAGATTACTTTCTCTTTACCACCTTCTTTTTTGACTTCGCCTTGCGATTTTTCTCTTTTGTCGTCTTCCATTGTTAGATATGTATCTTATATATACACCGTGATAGGAACCCCATCGCAGTATAAAATAAAATTAACAGAAATTTAATTAGAATCGGGATCTGGATATTTTTTATTTTTTGTATTTTAATGTCCATATGAGGTCATTTTCCGCTATACTTTCCTTGTCAAGCCTCCCTTTAATGAAGATTGTTTTAAGGACACTCTCAATGCCGACTGGCTTTGTAACCCAGTCAGCATTCGCTAGCAAAATTGGTAAGATTGTTTTAAGAGCATCTTCAATACCAACGGGCTTTGCAATCCAGTAAGGATCGTATTTATTCAAGTTTTTATAAGCTGTTTCCATAAAAAAGTCAAAGCTTTTTTGGCAAGGACAATTTTGATATTCACCAATTTTTAATTCTCCAGACTTACTGATATTATCAGTAATTTCTGCTCTTACACTTTCTTTTCCACTTTGACTAACCCCTTTTATAGCGAACAAAATTAGGAATAATATAAGCAATAATTTAAGTTTTTTCATGACTTTTTTGATTTTAATTAATTATTAATTATTAGATTCGTAGTGATCGCCAACTTTTTGCCGGAATGTAAATAGAAATACAATATTTTCAAAAAAAATATCAAAAAAATCGTGATTAGCAATAGTTGTAAATATCAACAAAGGAGGTATTTATTGTTTTTATTTCATAATTTTTACAAAAAAAGTATACTTTTGTCGAGTTCGTGATTCTTTAATTAGTCAATTCAATTAATAAATAATTGTAGCCAACTTAAACTATGATTTATGAAATCATAAACTGGGGTATTGTTTTGTGGTTTATCGAGAATTGGGTAGAGTTAGTGGGTGTTGTTCTTACACTCGTTACGCTTTATTTGGGGATTATGTGTAAATGGACGGTTTGGATTATCAGTATCATTAGTTCTCTTTTTTATGTTTATATCAATTTTACTAAAGAATTATATGCTTTGGCAGGGTTATGTTTTTATAATGCTGTCATGTCGTTTTATGGATTGTATTGTTGGAAATTTATTAAAACCAAAAACAACCAGGATCACTCATTTTGTTTGATAACAAAAAAAATGTTACTGAAGCTAATTCCAGTTGGAATTGCTAGTGGGGTGATAGTCTTTTTCTTTATCCTATTTATAATAGGTAGGATATCGTTTTTTTCTGTATTGGAAACATTTATTACTACATTGAGCGTCGTTATTATATGGATGACTGTAAGAAAAATTGTAGAGTCTTGGTTATTATGGATAATTTCTGATGTTTGTAGCGTCATATTGTATCTTTACAAAGAGATGTATCCAAGTGCTTTTTTGTATGTTGTTTATACTGTTTTTGCCATTTTTGGATATATTTTTTGGAGAAAACAAGCGGTTAAAGGACTATGATGATGCCTCTTTTACGAAAACCCAAATGGGTGGTACTTGCCAATGGGGATTTCCCTACGCACGAGCTTCCTCTATCTTTTTTGAAAAAAGCAGAAAAGATCATTTGTTGCGATGGAGCCACACAACATCTTTTAGAATATGGGTTACAACCGGATTTTATTATTGGAGATATGGATAGCATTTCCGATGAAATAAAAAAGCATTTCTCTCTTCAAATTATCGAAGATTCCTCTCAAGAAACGAATGATTTGACTAAAGCATTAGACTTTTGTTGTAAAAAACAAGTATGGAACGAAATTACAATTGTAGGTGCTACTGGAAAAAGGGAAGACCATACTTTGGGGAATATTGCCTTATTGACCAGATTTGTAAGAAATATGGAAATACAGCTATTGACTGATCATGGTATTTTTGTCTCTATAGAAAAAACAACAACCCTTGAAAGTTATCCTAAGCAACAAATATCCATTTTCAATCTTACTCCTAACGTGTCTATTTCATCTACTAATCTGGCTTATCCCTTACAAAACAGACTATTAAATTATTGGTGGGAAGGAACACTTAATGAAGCGACAGAAGATCAATTTACCATAAAAATAAACTATTCATGTTTTCAAGAAAACATAGCAAGGGTAATAATATTTCGTGAGTATCCAAAGGACAAAATTTCTTCTCGAAGAAGATAGCATTGAAATATAAAAAATCTGGCGTTGGGTATTATTTTTTTTTCTTCTTTCTTATTTGTATTTCGTACGCTATTGGTGCTGCAATAAACAATGAAGAAAGTGTTCCAATAACTACTCCTAATATCATTGCAAAAGAAAAACTGCGGATAGATTCCCCCCCAAAGAAGAAAATAATCAATAGTACTAATAAAGTACTCATAGAAGTATTGAATGTTCTATCTAAAGTAGAATTAAGCGAAGCATTGAAAATCTCAAATTTATTCTTTTTCGGATGAAAAAAAATGTATTCACGTACACGGTCGAAGATAACTACTTTGTCATTGATGGAATATCCAACTACCGTCAGGATCGCACCTATAAACGTTTGATCTACTTCCAGAGAAAATGGTACAATCCCCCATAGTAAAGAATACGTACCTAAGATGAATAGAGTATCGAATGTTAGAGCAGCAATAGAACCAACCGAATAGGAAATATCCCTAAACCGTAATAGAACGTATAATCCGATTGCAAGTACTGCCAGTCCAACAGCCCAAATTGCTTTTTGTTTCAGATCATCGGCAATACTTGGCCCCACTTTTTGTAGACTTTGGACATAACCATTATTTATGAATTGATCATAAGTAGTTCCTACAGGCAACAAAAGTTTCAGACCTTCATAAAGTTTATATTGAATAATACTATCTGTACAAAGGTCATTGGATTCGATCATATAATTAGTAGAAATTCTCACTTGATTGGCTGTCCCAATTGTAATAACACTCGGTGTATGATTTTCAAAATATGGATTTAATAATTCCTGTACTTGAGCAGTATTAATCGGTTGTTTAAATCTAATTACATAATTACGACCACCAGTGTAATCAATTCCTTTATTTAGTCCCCTAAACAGAAATGAAACAAAAGACATAGTAGCAATAACAGACAGAACGATATATAGCAATCTTAAATTTTTCAGAAAATTAAAATTTGGACTTACAAGAAAATTTTTGGACAGTTTAGTTATAAATGTAAAGTTTTGTAATTTTCCTTTAGATAAGAAAGTTTCATAGGTCAAACGAGTTAGGAAAACTGCTGTAAAAAATGATACTCCTATTCCTATAATCAATGTAAAGGCGAAACCCTGGATAGGTCCTGTGCCACAAATCAAAAGAATAATACCGGTAATAAGAGAAGTAAGATTAGCATCAAAAATAGCAGGAAAGGCTTTCCTATATCCCTCTTCTACTGCTTTCCTTATTTTACTACCTCCCCGCATTTCTTCTTTAATTCGTTCATAAATCAACACATTCGCATCTACAGCTAAGGCAAGCGCTAATACAATACCAGCAATACCAGAAAGAGTTAATACAACATGAAATGAAGCCATGACTCCCAAAGAGAAAAACAGATTGATCACCAATGCACTACTAGCAATTAACCCAGGTCCTAAACCATATATAAGTATTAGATAAAGTATCAAAATAGTTAATGCAATGATAAACGAAATGAAACCTAGCTTAATAGCCTGTTGTCCCAATGAAGGTCCAACAATCTCTTCTTGTACTATTTTAGCACGAGCAGACATTTTTCCAGATTTCAGTACATTAGCTAAATCTTTGGCTTGTTCAGCAGTAAAATTACCTGTGATTCGGGAAGTCCCATCGTTAATTTCACTACTAACAGTTGGGAATGAATAAACAGCATCGTCTAAAACAATTGCTATTGCTTTACCAAGATTATCCTTTGTTAGTCTTGCCCAAACTTTAGCAGCTTCACTTTTCATAGTCATACTTACCTCAGCATAATGGGAAGTTTGCCCGAAATGATCGCTAGCATCCTGAATGACATCTCCACTTAATATAGGTTTAGGCCTATTGTCAATATAACTAACTTTTAGTGCAATTAGATCATACACACCGTTTTCTTCCGATCGGGGCTTTATTGTCCATTTCAAACTAATGCGATTGGCATCTAGCAAAGCTTTTACTTTAGAGTTTCCTAAAAAAGCGTCAATATTTGGCTTTTCATTTCGTTTTACAGAAGCTACAACACAGGTTTGATGTGGTTGATTTGGATTTAGTCTCAATGATGTAAATAAGGGATATTGTAAATCTTCGGATGCTTTTGATTTGGCTTTTACAGTTGTTTGAGGTGAAAACCCCATAGTGGCTGAATTATTATTTACTGCTGTTTTGTTAAAATACTGATGTGCAAGCTGTATGGAGTCTCTAATGATATTATTGGCGAAAATAAGAGTTTGATGAATTTCCGATTCTGAATAAGTTTCCCAAAATTCAAGATTAGCAGTTCCTTGTAATAAGTCACGTACACGGTTTGGATCTTTTACACCTGGAAGTTCTATAGAAATTAATCCCTCTTTAGCCATTCGTTGAATATTAGGTGCGACTACTCCGAATTTATCAATACGGCTACGCAAAACATTAAACGAATTTTCATAGGCGATCCTCAATTCATTTCTTAAAACGGCTATGACTTCCTCATTCGTACTCTGTAAACAAATTTTTCCCTTTAATTCATATGTGCTAAAAATTACAGACAGCTTCGCATTTGGGTCTAATTCTTTGTACGCAAGAGCAAAGGCAGATACAAAATCTTTTCCCTTTTTACTTTGTAACTCAGTAGCTCTGTCGAGTGCTTGATTAAAAATCAAATCTGGGTTATTATCAGAAAGAGATTTTAATATATCAGCTGAAGCTATCTCCATAATTATGTTCATACCTCCTTTTAAGTCAAGTCCTAGATTTATTTCCATAGCTCGGCATTTTTCGAGAGAGTATCCTAGCCAGATTTTTTCATTGGCTAATGAATCAAGATATTGATTTTCCAAACTTGGAATTCCACCAGAATATTTTCTTGCTCGTTTGTAGTATTTGTTCGTTACAAACGAAAACGATAGGTAAAATATACTTATCAGGGTGAGTGCAACAACAAGAAATTTAACAAGCCCTTTGTTTTGCATTTGAATATTATTCAACTCTAAACTTATCTTTTTCAATAAACCATGAATGTAATCTTTTTTTATGAAATGATGCAATTATTAATTATCCTGATCTTCTTGCTGATTGTGATACAAAATAATTACTTTTCTACTAAAAGAATCATAGCAAGTAGTGAATCTATTTAGATAGTATTACTACAATTAATGGCAAGAGTGCATATCAGTCCCGAGACTTTGTAACCTACTTCGGTTTTTAATTTCATAGCCTTTAGCGCCTTTGTAATTTTAAATTCGTCAGATACTAACACATGAAGGTTATACGGTTTTTTAAATTTGACGTCTTGCTTATATTTTGCAGTGATGGAATTACTATAGAGTTTAGTAGTTGCACTTGTAGAAAATAAAAAAAACTATCACTATTGAATATGATTATTGTTGTATAGGCCCTATATACTCCAATCTTTTATTGCCAATTGAATTTTCGCAGATGTTTTGTTGGAATATAGTCTGAAGTCGTTCGCTGTGCTCGCAGAAAATTTTGCACCTCTATCATTTTTAGTAATATTAAACTTCCCTTCTGACGAGGGAAAGTCATCCAATTGTATTGGTTTCCTATTACAGGAGAAACATGAAAAAACTGGAGAACATTTCTCTTTAATTAGTTAATGCAGAAATGTTCTCCAGTTTTTCTCTTTATTAAGAGAGTCCAAAAAGGGAATCATGAGTTATCGTATCTTTTTAATTTTAGCGTTAGCACCAATATTCAAGTGAGTTGTTTTTGTAATGGGAATACGCCCCCCTCCAACCCATACCTCTGTGATATAACCTACGCAAGCCTCCTTTGTGTTCTCTATATCATTGCCAATTTGAATACCCAAACTGAAATCATCTTAAATATTTACAATTCCATCGCCTAATGCACCGTAACTTACGGTGTTATCTTGCCAATTACAATTAAACATCTAAATCAATATGTTAATTATCGCTTTCTTGTGCAGAATTAGGTCTATGTTGAGCCATTGATTTATTTAATACAATACTTGTCAGTAGTACAAACGATAATAATATTTTTTTCATATTACTCTTCTTGTTTTTTATCTATGAATTAACTGGCTTTGGTAGCAGGCAGATCAAGTTGCTTTATGCTTTTTCAGTAAAATCGAATCTCACCTAACATAAATTCCTATTGATGATGTTTTTAACAATACGTTATCTAGTATTCAATACTTTATGACAGAACGAGAAGAGGCTCCTGGCGGATTTGAACCGCCGTAAACGGTTTTGCAGACCGACGCCTAACCACTCGGCCAAGGAACCCTCGAAGTACGAAGTAAATATTTCCATCCCGTTCAAATTTAAACAAAAATAATATCAATTTGGAATATAGATTTTTTTATTACATATAACGTATATCGTGATAGGTACTCCAAGTAGTGGTGTAACTGCATTTAAGGGAAGCAAATTGTTATTAAAAGGAATGATAGTCACCAAATTGCAAAAGAGTGCCATAGCAGAACCTAAAAGAATTGTTGCAGGGAGCAACAATTGTAGGTTGGATTTCTTCAAAGTGATTCGGGCGACATGCGGAACAATTAATCCTATAAAATTAATCGGACCACAAAAAGCAGTTATTGTGGCAATTAAGAAGCCTGTAATAAGGAGAATTAGGACACGTATTTTTTTTATGTTAATCCCTAAATTAATTGCATAGTATTCACCTAATAATAGTATGTTCAATGACTTTATTAGTAAAATGGCGGATAATAACCCGATCAAAATACTAATACTAAAAAAAGGCAATTCATTAATTGGAACATCCGAAAAACTACCTAGCCCCCATAATATATACGAGCGAATACTTTCTGAGGAAGCAAATGAATTCAGTATAGAAATTCCAGAAGAAGTCAAGTAACTCATCATTATTCCAATAATGAGAACCATAATATTATCTTTTATTTTAACTGAAAAGTATAGAATCAATGTCAGTATTCCTAAAGCACCAATAAAAGCAGCTGCAACTGTAGATAAGTTAAATCTCAACGAAAAATCTGAACTAATTCTTTTGCAATACAGCAAGACTATGGCAACTCCCAAATCAGCTCCATTGCTTATACCCAAAATATCGGGACCAACTAACGAGTTTCGGAATAAAGTTTGAAGCATTAGTCCTACAACGGCTAATGATGAACCGGCTAATAAGGCCGTTATTGCCTGAGGCAGACGTGATTGTAAAACTATGTTTGTCCATGCAGAATATTCTTCTTTTTTACCTAGAAGAATGTTTAATACTGCTGGAATGGGAATAGATACTGAACCACAAAAAAGATTGCAAAAAAAGAGGAAAACAATTATTAGAATACCAATAATCAATAAACCAGTATGTCGATTTACCGGATATATTATTTTACCTTTCACTTTTCTAGTTACCTTAACCGGTTTGAGGAGCTAGTCAAATTTTCATCTTTTTGAATTGCTCGAATAGCACATATATTTCCTAAAATGGCAACTGTAGGAAATATAGTTGCCCACCATAGATCATGTAAAAGAGTGAAAAAAGAAAGAAGCAACGAAATAAGGATAAAATAACAAATCCTTATCTGTAATAATCTTTTCCTGTAGAGAAAAATCGCAACAATGGATATTATTACTATTAGTCCATTCCCAATTATAAGTAGTATTTTAGATAATGTAAATGTAGAAGAATGGACATCCACAATATATGTTGCCACGGATAAAAGGATACTAACCAGAATAAGCCAAACTGTCTGAATTCGTTGTATCATTTATTTATTCTATTTATTTTGTTCTATTTTATTTTGTTCTGTTCTTTCTGAAAAAGCATATAAACTTATGCAGTAAATACTGTCATCAAAGCTTGTTTCTTTTAGCGAAGTGACTGTAGCATTTATTAGAATATGATGGATACTCTTAGATTGTTATCTAAATCGTTATTCATAAAACGTTGTTGATTTATGGATTTAGTTCCATTAGTTTTTATGTTGAGAATCACCTCTATGTACTGCTCTGTACAGTACAATATTATTAGGAGGAAGGGAAAAAATGCACATACACATAATTACAGTAAGTTGTGGCTAATTTTCGGAACGCTTTATTCGCTTTATTATCTATTCACAATTTTATCCCTTTTGATAGATCAGCATTCCGCATAGGGTAGTCAAAAACATTAATATGCAAGTATTAGAGTGTATGAGAAGCAAGAAATGCAGACGCGAATGAAAAGTCTTCTCTAGTTAATAGACTAGCATCGGCCTTGCCGATATTGCTGGGCGATATTCCCCATTTACAGTATTATTCTCTTTCTTATCTCGTCCAATTCCCAATTTAGTAGTTGTACTGTTTTATTTTTAACTATTTCTATTTGATAGACTTACATTAAATTATTCTATTCATTTTATTTTTTCTTTTAATTGCCAAACTTCCTTAATCTTATCTTGGGTAGGATCGTTTTCACTTGTTTTGATCAATGGTTCACATTTTTCAATATCTGCCAGATGTACAAAATACTTTGTTCCTATTGGAAGGTCGTTCCATAGCCCCCTTTCTATTTCATCTTTAGGAAGAAGAAAATGGAGTTTATTTTCTAAAAATTCCTGGGTAGCAAGCAATGTCGATTTGGGGCGGCGTTCAAAGAAACGAGAAATTTCTATCCGCTCTTTATTTTCAAATACCTCTGATGAGATATCAGAATAAGAGGAAAATTCTTGCAATTTTTCTTCTAATTTTTTTTTTAACTCTAGGGTAATTTGATTGGCTCGTTTGCCAATAATGCGGATACTTTTATATACATTTCCTGTTTTCTCTGAAAGTATCCGCATGTCACGAATAACTGTATTATTCGGCACTTTAGTTTTTTTATGACTCATAAATCCAAGATTCGTTTTAGTACTTAAAATGGTTAACCATACCATGATGTTTAACCATATCATGGTATAATTGTTGGACTTCTCTCAGATGTTTACCTGATGGATATTCATCAATGTAAGAATAATATTCATTGGTCATATCACAATACTGAAAATCTTTTTCCTCTTTTTTTATACTTTGTAGTGCTATTTTGTATCTAGCCATAAAAATATAGTATATAAAGTCTTCTCTATACTTTGAAAAAGGGTAAGATTTTAAAGCATTTTGAGCGGTAATGATGCACGAAAGATAATTACCCCCTGGGAAAGGATATAAAAGGTAATTCCCTAAATCATAGTACAAACGTATAGCCATTAGTTCTTTAAGTGCTAATTTTTCTTGTAATTCGGATAAAGCATATTTTACTATTTCTTTTTTATTGCTTTGTGAGTAATATTTTAAAAAATCTTGTAGTTGCTGTATGGCTTTGTATGTGTCTGATTGGTCAAAGCGGGCTGAAGGAGATGCCAAATACAAACTGTATGCGGAATAAAAATGAGCAGATTCAGTATACTCTCCTTTGGGGAACGAGGTATAATAACTTTGAAAATATCTAGAAGCGGATGCATAATCCTTTTTTTTATAAAAAGATTGAGCTAAAAGATACAAGGACTCTTTTTCATATGCAGTATGTTTCATCAGAGGTGCTGCCCCTTCAAGCAAAATGATAGCCTGATTATATTTTTTGTCATCAAAGTATTTTTTTGCAGTTTCATATTTAAGCGTTATATCAGTGTTCTTCAAAATTTTGTTGTATTCTCTCCAAGGAACAAACAATACTAGAATTGGAAAAGAAAGGTATGTTAGTTTTAAATTCATATTTATTAATATTGTGAAATTTTAAACAGTTAAGTCATATTTTTAATGCGAAAATAATCAATCTTTTCAAGATTGGTAAGGATTTAAACGATTTCTTGTACTACTGTCATTTACTACTGTCATTTTGAATATAATTTTGTAGATGGCATGTTATTTGCCCGAATTAAATTTTTGGAAGATATTAATCTTAAATGGAATTATGAATAAATTTTTTTTGAAAGACAATAAAAAAAGCTGTAATGGCATGAATTGGGGCAAAAAAAAAGTGAGTATTGAAAAACAATCATTGCCACAAATGGGGGCCATGTTTGATGATGATGAAGATGATGATGATGAAGCTTATCCTTCGAATATAAGAAAAAAAACTTTCAGAGGAAGCGATACAACCAATGATACTAAAACGAACGATACTCCTGTAATTGACAGTTTTGGTATAGATTTGACTAAAGCATCTGAGGAAGGATGTTTGGATATTGTCATTGGCAGAGAAGTTGAAATTGAGCGATTATCACAAATTTTGAGCCGTAGGAAGAAAAATAATCCAGTGCTTATTGGCGAGCCTGGTGTTGGTAAATCTGCAATTGTGGAAGGGTTGGCTTCACGTATTGTACAACGGAAGGTATCGCGTGTGTTGTTTAATAAACGAGTAATCAATTTAGATATGACCGCTGTAGTAGCTGGGACCAAGTATCGTGGGCAATTTGAAGAAAGAATAAAAGCTATATTGAATGAACTTTCTAAAAATCCGAATATTATTTTGTTTATTGACGAGATTCACACAATTATTGGAACGGGTAGTGTTGCAGGGACGATGGATGCTGCTAATATTTTAAAACCTGCTTTAGCAAGGGGTGAAATTCAATGTATTGGGGCAACTACTTTAGATGAATATCGTAATATAGAGAAAGATGGGGCATTGGAAAGACGTTTTCAAAAAATAATGGTTGAACCGACAACGGCACAAGAAACACGTCGAATCTTGGAAAATATCAAACATCAATATGAGGATCATCATAGTGTAATTTACACTGATGAAGCTTTAGATACGTGTGTAAGATTAACTGAACGTTATATTAATGATCGTAATTTTCCTGATAAAGCTATTGATGCTATGGATGAAGTCGGGGCGAAAACGCATATTTCCAATATTGTAGTCCCGAAGAATATAGAAGAATTGGAAACACGTATAGAAATACTTAAAGGACGTAAATTACAAGCGGTAAAATCTCAGAACTTTGAGGTAGCTGCAGGTTTTCGTGATGAGGAGAGATGTTTGTCGCTTGAGTTAGAAGTTGCTAAATCCCATTGGGAGACAGAGTTGCAGGAAAATCGCCAAATAGTGGATGGCGAGAAAGTAGCTGAAGTAGTCGCTATGATGAGTGGAATTCCGATACAAAGTATTACAAAAGCAGAAAATCAAAAGTTATTGGAAATGGGATCCGTCCTTAGATCTGTTATTATTGGTCAGGACGAAGCTGTTCAAAAAACAGTAAGGGCTATTCAACGCAATCGTATAGGGTTGAAGGATCCTAATAAACCTATTGGTAGTTTTATGTTTCTTGGGCCGACAGGTGTAGGGAAAACGTATTTGGCAAAAAAAATAGCAGAATATTTATTTGATTCAACAGATGCTTTGATTAGAGTCGATATGTCTGAGTTCAGAGAGAAGTTCACAGTTTCGCGTTTGGTCGGAGCTCCTCCAGGTTATGTCGGATACGAAGAGGGAGGACAATTGACGGAAAAAGTAAGACGTCGCCCTTATTCAGTTATTCTTTTTGATGAAATAGAAAAGGCACATGCCGATGTTTTTAACCTGCTGTTGCAGGTAATGGATGAAGGTCGCTTAACTGATAGTTTGGGACGCCGGATTGATTTTAAAAATACTGTTTTAATAATGACTTCCAATGTAGGAAGTCGTCAATTAAAAGATTTTGGACGTGGTATTGGATTTACAATTGGTACAGAAATTGGGGATCGAAAACATTCACAAAGTGTGATTCAAAAAGCCTTGAATAAAACATTTACTCCTGAATTTCTGAATCGTATAGATGATATTATATTATTTGATTCATTGGACGAAAAGGCCATTTGTCAAGTTGTTGAACTTGAATTGAAGGAGTTTTATAAACGGGTAGAAACATTGGGATATAAATTAAATATTGGGAATAGAGTTAAAGAGTTCATTGCTTTGCAGGCGTATGATGTGCAGCTTGGTGCAAGACCCCTGAAAAGGGCGATTCAACGATATTTGGAAGATGAATTAGCTGATATGATAATCAAATCCAAAGTAAAGGAAGGAGATATTGTTGCTGTTGGTTTTGATGAAGAGAGTAAGAAAATAATAATGAATTGTAAATAAAATTGAGGATTTTATGATTACGCAAAAACAAACCGGCCATATTGGGGTAACAACCGAAAATATTTTCCCTATTATTAAAAAATTTCTTTATAGTGACCATGAAATATTTCTGCGTGAATTAGTTTCTAATGCTGTAGATGCGACCCAAAAATTGAAAACATTAGTATCTGTCGAAGAAGTGAAGGGTGATTTGGGTAATTTGAATATCCGGATTAGTATAGATGAAAAGGAAGGAACGTTGACTGTTTCTGATAGGGGAGTTGGATTAACTGCCGACGAAATAGAAAAATATATTAATCAAATTGCTTTTTCTGGAGCCAGTGATTTTTTGAGTAAATATAAAGATAATATAAACTCTATTATAGGGCATTTTGGATTGGGTTTCTATTCGTCTTTTATGGTTTCGAAGAAAGTGGAAATTATTACTAAATCATGGAAAGAAGGTATTTCAGCGGTGAAATGGGAATGTGATGGTTCGCCAGAATACACTTTAATTGAAGTTCAAAAGGAAACACGTGGTACAGATGTCATTCTTCATATGGATGAAGAAGGCAAAGAGTTTCTTGAAAAAAATCGGATTGATTCGTTATTGAAGAAATATTGTCGTTTTCTGCCCATCCCTATTGTATTTGGCAAAAAAATAGAATGGAAAGATGGCAAATCAATAGAATTGGAAGAAGATAATATTATTAATAATACTAATCCTTTATGGGTTCGTAAACCTTCCGAACTTACTGATGAAGATTATACCAAATTTTATCAAGAGCTCTATCCATTTGGGGAAATTCCGCTGTTTTGGATTCATCTAAATGTTGATTATCCATTCAATTTGACGGGGATATTATATTTCCCTAAAGTAAAAAGCGGTATAGATTTGCAAAAAAATAAAATTCAGTTATATTGCAACCAGGTATATGTAACTGATTCGGTAGAAGGTATTGTTCCAGAATTTTTAACTTTATTGCATGGTGTAATTGATTCTCCAGATATTCCTTTAAACGTATCTCGTTCTTATTTACAGTCTGATAGCAATGTAAAAAAAATTTCTACCTATATCACAAAGAAAGTTTCTGACCGCTTAGATGATATTTTTAAAAATAGTCGCCTGCAATTCGAGGAAAAATGGAGTAGTCTGAGAGTTTTCATTCATTATGGTATGATTACGGATGAAAAATTTTGTGAACGAGCAATGAAGTTTGTTTTATTAGAAAATACAGATAAAAAATTTTTTACTTTGGACGAATACAAAACGTTGATAGAGGGGAATCAAACAGATAAAGATAAAACCATCATTTATCTTTATACAACTAATCAGCAAGAACAATACGCTTATGTTGATGTAGCTAAAGAAAAAGCTTATAATGTATTGGTAATGGATGGACAATTGGATAATCATTTTATGAATACATTAGAGCGAAAGTTAGAAAAAACTCGTTTTGTCCGTGTTGATGCTGATGTAATTGACAATCTGATTAAGAAAAGTGAAAATAAAGAAGTCAAATTGACAGAGGAGGAACGTAAGATACTAGTTGAAACGTTTAAGTCGGCCATACCTTCAGTGGAGAACGCTGATTTTGTTATAGGATTTGAGCATTTAGGTGAAAAAACTACTCCCATAACGATTACTCAAAATGAATTTATGCGGCGTATGAAAGAGATGGCAGGAATGCAGTCAGGTATGAATTTTTATGGCGGTATGCCTATTTCTTATACCATGACTGTTAACTTAGACTCTCCATTGGTAAAAAAGATAGACGCTGATAAAGAGAATACTAAAAGTATTGTTGGTCAATTGGTAGATTTAGCATTATTGTCTAATGGATTGTTGAAAGGAGAAGCATTGAATAGGTTTATCAAGCGTAATATTGAGCTTATTTCGTAGTAATTTGAAGTTTGTATGTGGTCTAAACTTAGACTTCGTGAGTGGTAGATGTTTTTGTAGTAAACCTAAATGAGCAGAAAGTTGGTTTATAATTTCGGTGAAGCAAGACAGAAGATGTAAAATCTTGGTTGAAGTGCTTTGGAGTAAGAATAAAAATTCCCTTAATTCTTTATTCAAAGAATTGGTTTAGTATTTAAGAATTTAGAACATATGCCTTTAAATCTCCCTCGCCATTTGCCAGCAATAGAGATTCTTAAACGAGAAAGTATTTTTGTAATGGACGACTTAAGAGCATCTGCACAAGACATTCGTCCATTAAAAATTGTGCTTTTGAATCTAATGCCCGTTAAAATTGCAACAGAGACTGATTTTGTCCGTCTACTTTCCGATAGTCCATTACAGGTAAATGTTGTTTTTGTTAAGATGAAGGAGCATCAAAGCAAAAATACTTCTTTAGAACATTTAATGGCTTTCTATAAAAATTTTGAAGATATCTGTGAAGAAAATTACGACGGTATGATTATTACTGGTGCTCCACTTGAATTGATGAACTTCGAAGAGGTTACTTATTGGGAAGAGTTGCAGAAAATATTTGACTGGGCGTCTAAACATGTTACATCTACATTGTATATTTGTTGGGCAGCACAAGCTGGACTGTATCATTTTTATGGGATTCCCAAATATTCATTAGCTAAAAAAATGTTTGGTGTATTTCAACATACGACTAATGGAAGTAATGTTCCGCTTTTTCGTGGGTTCGATTCTGAATTTTATGTTCCACATAGTCGCTATACAGAGATACGTAAAGAAGATATACTTAAAGTTCCTAGACTGAAATTGCTTGTAGAATCCAAAGAATCAGGTGTACATATTGTTTCAGCTCGTTGTGGTCGTGAAATATTTATGACAGGTCATGCAGAGTATGCCCCAAATACATTGCACAACGAATATCAGCGGGATTTAGATAAAGGTATTCAAACTGAAATACCCAAAAATTACTACAAAGATAATGATTCTACCAAGGATGTTTTGGTTAGTTGGGTAGCACATGCTAATCTTCTATTTAAGAACTGGTTGAATTACTATGTGTATCAAGCAACTCCCTATGATCCAAAGGAAATAGAATTTTTAGAGGATTTGAATGTGAAAGAATGAAATTCTTTTTGTAAAAGATAGTATTAATTACAATAGGGTCATGTCCTTCCTCTTGTATTTAATAGTGTACTGGGTAAGAGGATGAGCGCGAAGGGGAAAACGGCTAATGAAATTTATTTCTATTCTCAGAAAGAATCGAAATTCATAGGATTTTAAGAATAAAAATTTTGTTATTGTTGGCAGTTGTGCAATACAAAACTTTGAATTCAAAGCAGTTAAATTTCCTTTCTATTTGCTGGAAATCTACAAGAATAATGTAGTGTTTTTGGAGAGATACAGCGAATGGGTAGTGATTGGAGAGAGTAGTAGTACGTGGATTTCAGCAATCGGTACAATAAACTAGTCTTTGATTTTATCTAAAACAGATGTTTCATCTATGTATAGGAAAGAAAGAATGGAAGGTATGACAAAATCTTTGTACGAGGAGTTCCCCTATTACTTTTTTTAAATCTGTACAATGTTGAAAAATTATAATGATGCGAATATCATTGTAAGAATTCAATATTATATTATATTTTTCTGAATCCCGTCTGAGGTGTAAGTTGGGATTATAATAGCATTTAATTATGTATTTCTATAAGCTATTATCTCTTAATAGGTAATAGCTTCCGTTTTTGTACTATGGAATTTTTTTTTAAGCTTATTGTTGGGATATTCGCGTAAGAGGAATCGGTTTTCAGACGTGTTAAAGGTCTATTTTGAACTACTTGTACATAAAAAAATATTCCAGCACTCTTTTACGGAATTTACAGGAACAACAAGAGAATCATCAGTTTTTTTATTAAAAAATAAATAAAGCGATATTTGTGATGACTGAGAATTTATAGTGTATATAACTGGGAATTGAAGTGCATGGCTCAGGCTCATGTAAGAAGAAAATATTAGGGAGATTTAGAAAATAATGGATGAATAATTATCAAATAATGGAAAATGGAATTCTCGATTGCATCTAACGATTCAATAGTCTCTGTGAGAAAATGCGAACATGATGTTGATAGAAGCAATGGATGAATTGAAGCTTTCCAATTTTATAATAGTTGCAAAAATTCATATTAGTTTAGTGCATTGAGAAGAGTGTACTAATATGAGCTGCTATTTTCCAAATATTAGAATTATTTCCCATTTTCATGAAGGGATTGTTTAAATGCTTTATTTTAGGGATTGGAAGTAAAATATTGTCTTTCTAAAAAGTTATTGTTTTCTGGATAGACATACATCACACTGCCCGCAATTAGTGGCTTCTTTTTCTCCAAAAAAATTGAGCAAGAATTTGCTTCGACAAATGTTTGTGGATGTACTATAAGTGATTATATCATCTATTTTTTTTTTCAAACGATCCAAACGTTCTTCATAGGCATATGAAGGAATTTTCAAATATTTTGATTCCTCTCTATCTTGTAAAAAATAAATTGTTGGTACTTTTTTTATTGGCACATAATGAACAACATTCTGTAAAGAAAGTAATGTTAAACTTTCATACAATTCGTGAAGTGTTATATTTGCCCTTTGAGAGAGTAATTTTTCATTGATATAGGCATAATTTGTAAAAAGTCCGGTATAGGAACGAAGTAGAACCCGTATTATATTATCTAATGTGCTATTTGATTTTTCTATATTATATAATTCGTTTCTATCAATTTTAAAGATTAATTTGGACTGTTTGTCAGTTTCCTTTGTGTATTCTATATATTTTGACATGGCTAAAATTTTCAGTGCGTTATCTACATGAGTTATGTTGTAATGATAGGCACTACAAAACTGTTCTATAACAAAGTTGTGCTTTGTATTGATACCCATACCTATTCCTATTTCGTAAAAATAGGCTAGCTTTTCATATACGTCTTTTATAAATTCTTTTTCTGGAAATTCATCTTTAACTCGTTTTTTCAATAAAGATTCATCTTTATTAGAAAATAAGGCCACTGCATAGGATTTTCTCCCATCTCTACCTGCCCTTCCAGTTTCTTGAAAATATTCTTCCAAAGAAGAAGGTAGTTCAAAATGAATCACTATTTTTACGTCCGGTTTGTCTATACCCATGCCGAAGGCGTTTGTACAAACGATCACTTGGCATTGTCCAGATTTCCAATTATTTTGTTTTCTTATTTTTTCTTCAGTAGTTAGTCCTGAATGAAAAAAATCGGCTACAATACCTTGTCGTTGTAATTCTATTGTAATTTCTTTAGTTTTTTTACGACTTCGTACGTAGACAATTCCACTTCCAGAAATTTTTTTGAGAATTTTGACAATTTCAAAAAATTTGTCTTCTGTTCGGCGAACTACATAAGTGATGTTTTTTCTTTCAAGATTGCCACGAAAGACATTTTTTTTCTTAAAATGTAATTTTTCTTGGATGTCATCAATTACTTCAGGAGTAGCTGTAGCTGTTAAAGCCAAAACAGGAATATCTGGAAATAAATCCCGTAATTTCACAATTTGTAAATATGAGGGTCGAAAGTCGTATCCCCATTGCGAAATACAATGAGATTCATCTATTGCAATCATATAGATATTTATATTTTGCAATTTGGCTAGAAATAATTTCGTATTCACACGTTCAGGAGAAACGTAGAGAAACTTATAATTACTGAAGGTGCAGTTTTCGAGAATAACCATTATTTCTTGTTGGTTCATTCCTGAATGAATCATTGCGGCTTTAATGCCTTTTTGTCTCAAAGTATCTACTTGATCTTTCATTAAAGAAATAAGAGGAGTAACAACGATACAAATTCCTTCTGCATTTAAGGTTGGCACTTGAAAAGTTAATGATTTTCCTCCAGCGGTTGGCATCAAACCAAGTGTATCATTCTTCTTATAGATGGATGTAATAATTTCTTCTTGTAGGGGACGGAAAAAATCGTATCCCCAATACTGTTTCAAGATTTCGTAGAAGCTATTCATCATGATGAAATGGATAAGAGACAAAAGTAAAGGATTTTTTATATTTTTACCTTATATAAAAGAGATACTTGCTGTATTTTTGATAAAATACATACTGAAATATGGAGACTGAATGATTAAACAACAACTTTCGTATAAACAGCAACAAAAATTTTCTCCACAACAAATACAACAGACGAAACTGTTGGAACTTACTACTTTAGAGGTAGAAAATAGAATTAATGAAGAGTTGGAAGAAAATCCAGTATTAGAAGAAATTCCAGAACCTGATGAATATGGTTTACAAATAGAGAGATTGAATAAATCAGATACATTTTTGGGAGGTTCTTTAAGAGAAGATAATGTACATAGTTATAAATTTCAACAAAATGGTTCTCTTAATCGGTGGGAGATGGTTTATGCAGAACCCGAATCATTTCATGAATATCTTCTTAATCAGTTAAAACTAAAAGAATTATCTGAAGAAGAAATTAAAATAGGCCAATATATAATTGGCAATATGGATGATAATGGATACATTCGCCAGAGCTTTCAGACCTTATCCGATGATATATCTTTTCAGTATGGGCATGATGTATCTATATCCGAGATTAAGAAAGTTTTGGAATCTATTCAAGGATTAGATCCACCAGGTATAGGTGCGGGGGATTTGCAGGAGTGTTTGCTTTTGCAGTTGCGTAGAAAAAAGATAACACCAATACGTTGTCTAGTAATAGATATTTTGGAAAAACATTTTGCAATTTTTGCGAAAAAGCATTACGATAGTCTTTGTAAGATATACAATATATCCAAGGAGAATTTAAAAGATGTGATTAGAGAAGTTGCTCTTTTAAATCCTAAACCCGGGAATATTTGTGAAAGCAGCATGGAATCTAAATTGGCACATATTATACCTGATTTTATTGTAGAAATAATAGATGGAAAATTAATTTTCACAATGGCAAAAAGAAATATGCCTACTTTGAAAGTAAATGAAGGATATAGTGAGATATTATCGAATAATGTTGGCAACAAAAGTTTAAAAAAGAGAGAAGTGGTTGCTTTTGTCAAAAAAAAAATAAATTCAGCTCAATGGTTCATAGATGCAATCAAACAGCGTAATACTACTTTGTATAATACAATGCTTGCTATTATTGAATTGCAGCAAGATTTTTTTTTGACTGGAGAAGAGCAGGCGTTGAAACCAATGAAATTAAAGGATGTTTCCCAACTGTGTGGTTATGATATTTCTACTGTTTCAAGAGCAACTATTAACAAATATATTCAGAGTGATTGGGGTATTTATCCATTACGATTTTTCTTTTCTGAAGCTATGATAAATGAGGAGGGAGAGGAAATATCTACTCGTGAAATTAAAGCTATCTTGAAATTTTTTATAAAAACTGAGGATAAAAAAAATCCATTTACTGATGATGTTTTGGCGAATTTGTTGAAAAAGAAAGGTTATAATATTGCCCGTCGAACGGTGGCCAAGTACCGTGAACAGTTAAATATTCCAGTTTCACGGCTCCGTAAGGGAGTTGGATAGCATGAATGTGTGGCCTCTGTACATAAATACTACTGAAAGCTAAATTACTTTTGAATTTATTTTAGTATTAAAAGTTAATATTAAAAGTTTTGATAAAATTAGATAGAAAATATAATTATATAATAATTGGTAAAGTATTATATGGCACAAGATTGTATAAATATGGGACCAATTAATGAAACTATGAGAGAAGAGAGGATTATTTTGGGTGTAGATCCGGGTACTTCTGTGATGGGATATGGCTTAATTCGAATATCTGAGGGTAACCCTTTTTTGCTAAAAATGGAAGTTTTTAAATTGAATAAAAGTGAAAGCCACTATAAACGTCTTCTTCATATTTTTAATAAAATTCTTGAATTGATAGATGAGTTTTTTCCTAACGAATTAGCAATCGAATCTCCTTTTTTGGGACAAAATGTACAGAGTATGCTTAAATTGGGACGAGTTCAAGGAGTGGTAATAGCAGCAGCCATGTCTCGTAGTATCTCTGTCTATGAATATACTCCTCTTAAAATAAAAATGGCAGTTACTGGTAATGGACGAGCCTCAAAGGAACAAGTAGCAGGTATATTGCGAAATTATTTAAGACTTTCAAAAGATAGGACTCAGTTAGATGAATATCTCTCTTTGGATGCTACTGATGGTTTAGCTACAGCATTATGTCATTTTTTTCAAGGCCCTTGTCCTGTTTCGGAAACTCGATACGTTAGTTGGAAAGATTTTCTTAAAAGAAATACTAAAAAGATAAGAAAATGATTGCTTTTTTGATGGCATACTTGGAGGAATTATTCCCTTTTCAAAATGTGTGGATGTCATTTTTCTCTATAAAAATATAGAAGAGAGCTTTGTCTAAGTTTTTTTTGTGTTATAAATTAACATACTATCAGTATGTTAGTCTTCAAAAAAGACTATAGAATGATTCAAGAGACTTATTCAAACTAATAAAGGAGAACTTAATATATAGTAATTTGAGTTCCTTTTCCGCTTACAACAGGCTTAAGTATAATATTAGGATAAGAATCTCTGATATCGTTAATATTTTTCAATATCATGAAAATGGAATTTTAGAATGTTGATATAGTTTTTTAATGAGATTCGGTGTTTTTAATGATTTTATCATTTCTGGTGGGGGAATTAGTAATTACTGCAAAAGTGATAACCATGATTAATAAGAGAACCTATTCATATATAGTTATATTTAATGGGATTTGTTTACATTTATCGATATGAGATTATCAGATTTACTTCCTGGACAAAAGGGAATTATCGTTAAAGTTCGTGGGCGTGGATATTTCCGGAAACGAATTATGGAAATGGGGTTTGTGTATGGACAGGAGGTAGAAACGATTGTTAAAGCACCATTACAAGACCCAACGCAATACAAAGTGATGGATTATGAAGTTTCTCTCAGAGAGAGTGAAGCTGAATTAATAGAGGTAGTCACAGAAGGAGAAATCAATATATATTCGCAAGAAAGACATCATCATTTTGATAAAGTATATGATGGATACAGAAGGAGCTTCTACCATTCTTTAGTTACAGATTCTGATAAATTATTGAAAATAGCAAGTGAGCAAAGGCATATAATTAATGTGCTATTAGTTGGCAATCCCAATTCTGGTAAAACTTCGCTGTTTAATGTAGCAGCAGGGAAGCACGAGCGTGTTGGTAATTACAGTGGCGTTACAGTTAACGCTAAAGAAGGAAGGATCAAATATAAAGATTATATATTCAATCTTGTGGATTTGCCAGGAACGTATTCATTATCAACTTGTTCTCCCGAGGAGGTATGTGTTCGTAAACAGATTTTTGAATCTCCTCCGGATGTTATTATCAATGTAGTAGCAGCGTCTAATTTGAAACGAAATCTTTATTTAACTACTCAATTGATAGATATAGATGCTTCTATGGTTATTGCTTTGAATATGTATGATGAATTGAAAAAATCTGGAGATATATTTGATCACGAACATCTAGCAGAAATGATAGGGTGTCCGATTGTTCCGACTGTTGCCAGGTTAGGGAGAGGTATCAAAGAACTTTTTGATAAAGTCATAGAAATCTATGAAGGGAAAAGTTCTATTGCTCGGCATATTCATATTAATTATGGTACAGAGATAGAAACAGAAATTCAGCATATCAAAGATGTAATTTGTAAAGAAGATATTTTAGGTAGAGATATTTCACGTCGTTATTTGAGTATTCAGTTGTTGGAATATGACAAAATTGCAGAAATGACTATTCAACATTCCCCTAATATAAATGAGATATTAGCTGAACGCGATATTCGTGCTCAATATATTGAAAATGATTTTAGAGAAAATACTGAAACAGTTTTTGCAAATGCTCGTTATGGATTTATACGAGGCGCATTAAAGGAAACGTATCAAAAAGGGAAAAATGATCGACTGAGGCTAACTCATCTCATAGATAGGATAGTTATGCATAAGTTTTGGAGTTATCCTATATTTTTTATGTTAATGTTCATTATGTTTGAATGTACCTTTTCCTTTGGTAGATATCCGATGAAATGGATTGAGTGGATAATAAACAGAATGGATGAATATGTTGAGATCTATATGATGGATGGGGCTTTGAAAGAGTTGCTCGTCAATGGAATTATTGGAGGAGTTGGTAATGTTATTTTATTTCTTCCAAATATTATTATTCTATATCTTTTTATATCTCTCATGGAAGATACGGGTTATATGGCACGTGCTGCCTTTATTATGGATAAATTGATGCATAAAATAGGGTTGCACGGTAAATCATTTATTCCACTTGTCATGGGATTTGGATGTAATGTTCCAGCTATTATGAATACTAGAGTAATAGAAGGTTACAGTACACGCTTGATCACTATGTTGATTAATCCGTTAATATCTTGTTCGGCACGTTTGCCAATTTATATTCTTTTAATAGGTGCTTTTTCACGTAATTATGGTGGATTGATACTTTTTTTATTATATGTTACTGGGATACTTTTGGTTGTATTAATGTCTCTCTTGTTTAAAAAGTTTTTAATAAAGGATGAAAATTTACCATTTGTAATGGAACTTCCTCCTTATCGTTTACCTACATGGAATGCAATACGACGCCATGTATGGAGTAGGATTTCTCAGTATTTGAGAAAGATGGGTGGAATTATTTTGATTGCTGCGATTGTGATTTGGTTTTTAGAATATTATCCGCAAAATGAAAAAAGGAATCAATATTATGAAAGGAAGATAACTAAACTTGTTTTGCAAGCTGGGAGTGAAGAGCAAATTTCATATATTCGAATGCAACAAAATGAAGAACAAAAACGAAATTCTTTTATTGGTTGCATTGGTTGTTTCATTGAACCCTTAGTTAGACCCTTGGGATTTGATTGGAAAATCGCTACTTGTCTTATTTCTGGAATACCAGCTAAAGAAATTATAATAAGTACTTTAGGAATTCTTTATACTAATGCTAAAAATGGGAATTCTTCATTAAAACAATGTTTGCAAATGGAATTGGATACAAATGGTAATCCAGTATTTTCTCCATCGAAAACATTGAGTTTATTATTTTTTGTTTTGTTATACTTCCCCTGTATTGCAACTATTGCATCTATTAAGAACGAGTCGGGGAAATGGGAATGGGCATTATTTGCTGTGGGCTATACAACTTTATTGGCTTGGATTATTAGCTTCGTAATTTACCGAGTTAGTTCACTGTTTTAAGTTAAAAAACTTGGATGGATATGTAGAAAATTATACTTCCATTTTTTTGCAAAAAAATAAGTAAGGAACTATTTTTACTTACAATTTTTTTTATCTATAAATGGTAAATAAAGGTGATTATTCTATTTAAGAAACTTTAATGACATATTAAGGATGTATGTATCATATTGATATTATATTTAGGTTTCTTATTCAAGAGTGGTTTTAGGAGATTTATTATACGTCGTGTTGACTAGAAAACTTGTCAAGATTTATGACAAGTCTTGAGATAGGATCCTGTTGTCAGATCAGAATGGCGGGTTGTGCCTTGTATAGATATGTCTCGTATGGCGAATTACAAATACGATAAAATTTTTAAATCTTATTTTAAGGATCTTTTCAGAGTTATATTTTGACTGTTATCAACAGATAACTTTTTATTATAGATTTTGTGAAATGTTGAGTTATTGTTTAATTGGTTTCGTAAACAGTTTACATTTTTTTAGGGGAGTTTTCTTTGTAAGTGGAATTTTGTTCTTAATTTACATAACTATATAAACATAACTATATAAAGTGATTTGAAGATGAGAAAGTTATTAAATATCTATTTTTACACGATTGGACATTTGGCTGTCTTAGTTAATAATAAAAAGAAACTTCTGGCTATTTTTTGTTCTTTATTTTTTTTGTTATTGGTTATCTTGGCATTTGCATTATTTTTTTGTAAAAAGCAAATTACAAAAGTAAATCTGAGGACTAATATTGATTCGGTTTCTTATGCCCAAGGAGTCTTGTATGCCTATCAAGTGAAGGATATATTTACTCAATTGAAATTAGATGAAACAAATAGAACTGATTTTATCAGAGGTTTTCAGGAAGGTTTTCGAATAAACTCTAAAAATAAAAAAGAAAATGCTTTTGTAGTTGGTAAAATGATTGGGTATCAAATAGGGACGTTGTTTATACCATATTTTAATGAACGATTATTTGGTGATGACTCTACGCAAACCATGAGTAGGGAGAATTTGTTGGCTGGTTATATTTCCACTGTTAAAAATGATAGTAGTACTCTTTTTACTAAAGAAGAAGCTCGAACATATTCTGTGAATACCATTGAGAGTATAAGGAAAAATAGTACTGAGAAACGGTATAGGAATATAAGAAGAGAAAATTTGGATTTTCTTGAGAAAAATAAGTCTAACAAGGGGGTTATTGTATTGTCTAGTGGGTTACAATACAAAGTGATAAAAGAAAAAGAAGGGCGGAAGCCGATGATTAATGATGTGGTGAGGATAGATTATCGTGGAACGAATATTAAAGGTGAAGTTTTTGATAGTTCTATTGAAAGTGGTGAACCAGTAGAATTTTCATTAAATAATAAAGAAGTGATTGAAGGTTGGAAAGAAGGCATTCGATTGATGAGTGTAGGTTCTAAATATATTTTCTATATTCCTTATTATCTTGCTTACGGGGACCAATACAAAGGAGATATTATTGTTCCATATTCCACTCTTATTTTTGAAGTAGAATTACGTGAGATTGTAAAAAAGACTAAAAGCAATGGGAAAAATTGAGGAATTAGATAAAAAAATTCTGAAAGTTATTTCCCAGAATGCACGTATCTCATTCAGAGATGTAGCAGAAATCTGTGAGGTGTCTAGAGCGGCTGTTCATCAGCATATTCAAAAAATGATGAAATTGAAATTGATTGTCAGTTCTAGCTATCAAATTGACCCCCAACTTTTGGGCTATAGTACTTGTGCTTTTATTGGAGTAAAATTAGAGCGTGGATCTATGTATAAAGATGTGTTTCCTGAGTTGGAAAAAATTCCTGAAGTAGTAGAATGTCATTTTACAACAGGTCCTTACACTATGTTAATAAAATTGTACGCAAAAGATAACGAGCAGTTTATGGAATTGTTAAACAGTCGGATACAAGAGATTCCAGGTGTTATCTCTACAGAAACATTGATTTCTCTACGTCAGAGTTTCAAGCGAAAAATTCCGATTATTTAAGTATGTTACCAAATGCTGTTTATTTATTGAAGTATTAATATTGATTTTTTTTATAGAAAAGGGAGTCCTATTGGTAACTATGGGTCGAATAGTCGCAATTGATTATGGAGAGAAACGAACAGGTTTTGCAATTTCTGATCCTTTGAAGATGATCGTGAGTTCTTTTGTTACTGTATTGAGTCGTAAAGCGGTTATGTATCTTAAAAATTGTACTGAAAATTATGATATAGAATTATTTGTACTAGGGGAACCTAGACAAATGGATTATACTCCTTCAGAAAATATGCCAAGAGTAGAAAAATTCAAAAGAAACTTGCGAAGAGTAATCCCATCTATTGATGTGCAAATGGTAGATGAACGATTCACTTCTGTTTTAGCTCATCGGATAATGATTGAGGGAGGGGTGAAAAAAATAAAAAGACAAGATAAGGGATTAGTAGATAGATTGAGTGCAGCTATCTTATTACAAACTTATTTGGAATTTTTGAGGAAATGATACTTCCAATTTACTTATACGGTCATCCTATGCTGAATAAAAAGACACAGGATATTCCTTTGGATTATCCTCGTTTAGGAGATTTATTAAACAATATGTTTGAAACCATGTACAATGCGGAAGGAGTCGGTATCGCCGCACCCCAAATTGGGGTTGAATACCGAGTCTTCATAGTAGATTTGAGTCTCTATGCAGGGAGAGGCATCGATTATAACAATTTTAAAAAGGTCTTTATCAACCCGCAAGTAATAGAAAGGATTGGCAACAAGATTTCTATACAAGAGGGTTGTCTTTCAATTCCAAATATTTGCGAAAAAGTAATACGGAATGATAAAATAAGAATAAAATATTTTAATGAAAATCTTCAATTACAAGACGATATTTTTGTGGATTATCCAGCACGTGTTATTCAGCATGAGTATGATCATTTGAATGGTATTCTTTTTACCAATTATATTGTAGGTATTCGTAAACAAATGATCCGCAATAAGTTAGATAAAATTATGAATGGAAAAATTGAATGTTCCTATCGGACGGTAAGGTTTTTTAAATAACCCATAAACTGAAGATCCTGATCCAGACATACTTGCGTAAATGGCACCTTGATTGTATAGTTCTTGTTTTATTTCTCTTATTTCAGGATAAAGGGGGAATATGTCTTCTTCAAAATCATTAACTAAACGATTTTTCCATTTATCTACTGGATAATGAATAATATCCGTAAGAGATTCCCTAGGTGTATGAGATACTACTATATTAGTATATGCTTCTGATGTTGAAATGTGAATATTCGTAGTTACTAAGGCCAGATTATATTTTTTGAGATCTAACTCTATTGGGGTAAAGATGTTTCCTATTCCTTTGGCAAATACTGGTTTATTTCGAATAAAGAATGGACAATCTGACCCTAATTGTTTTGCGTAAGCTTCTAATTCTTCAATAGATAGACACAAATTAGCAAGATTACTTAATAAGTAAAGCATAAAAGACGCATCACTACTTCCTCCTCCGAGTCCTGCTCCTATAGGAATGTTTTTGCGAAGATGAATTGTTATTTCTGGTAGGTTATAATGTTTTTTCAATAATTGGTATGCTTTCATTACCAGATTATTTGATACTTTGCAGTCCATTGGTATTCCACTTTGGATGAATTTTGTTTGAGTTGCAGAAACAATTTCTAAAATATCGCACAAATCAATGGGACAAAAAATTGTTTCTATATCGTGGTAACCATCTGATCTTCGTGCAATTACATGGAGACCCAAATTGATTTTAGCATTTGGAAAAGCAATCATGTCGAAATGTACAAAATAAACTTATTAATTGAGGTATATTCTGTTGATTTTGTGGATAGCACTTTTTTTTTTAAGTTCTTTATAAAATTTATAGATTATTTTTATTTTCATCATGATGTTCATTACCTTTGCCTGTTCTGACTCTTGTACTAATTGTGTACTATGCCTGAAAACTTTGGATATATTTCGCAAGTAATAGGTTCTGTTGTCGATGTTTCTTATCGATACACAAGTGGTGGTCTACCTAAGATTAATGATGCATTGCAAATAACTCACTCTAATGGTAAGGTGTTAATTGTTGAAGTACAGCAGCATATTGGTGAGGATACGGTTCGTGCGGTAGCTATGGATTCTACTGATGGTATTTCACGTGGGATGAAAGCTGTTAATTTAGGTAGGCCCATATCGATGCCTATAGGGAATCAAGTAAAAGGGCGACTTCTGAATGTCATTGGTGAAACTATTGATGGCATGAAGTGTCTGTCTTATGAAAATACAAAATCCATTCATTGCGATCCGCCTAAGTTTAAAGATCTTTCTACTTCTGTCGAAGTCCTTTTCACTGGGATTAAAGTGATAGATTTGCTTGCACCTTACTTGAAAGGAGGGAAAATTGGGTTGTTTGGTGGTGCTGGAGTAGGGAAAACTGTATTGATAATGGAGTTAATCAACAATATTGCTAAAAAACACAACGGATTTTCCGTATTTGCTGGAGTAGGAGAACGTACGCGAGAGGGGAACGATTTACTTCGTGAAATGATAGAGTCGGGAGTTATTCGTTATGGGAAAGAATTCGAAGAAGGGATGAGGTTGGGAGAATGGGATTTATCCAAAATAGATTATGAAGAATTGAAGAAATCGCAGGCAACTTTAGTTTTTGGTCAAATGAATGAACCCCCCGGTGCTCGTTCTTCGGTAGTTTTATCTGGTTTGACTATTGCTGAGGCTTTTCGTGATCAATCAGGAAGTGATGGACATGATGTATTGTTTTTTATAGATAATATTTTTCGTTTTACACAAGCTGGTTCTGAAGTATCAGCTCTTTTGGGGCGCATGCCTTCGGCAGTTGGATATCAGCCGACATTGGCAACAGAAATGGGTAAAATGCAAGAACGTATTACTTCAACCAAAAATGGATCGATTACCTCTATTCAGGCGGTGTATGTGCCAGCAGATGATTTAACAGACCCTGCACCGGCTACTACGTTTACTTTTCTTGATGCAACTACTGTGTTGGATAGAAAAATATTCGAATTGGGAATTTATCCAGCAGTAGATCCCTTGAATTCCGTATCACGTATTTTAGATCCAAATGTCTTAGGACAAGAACATTATGATACTGCTCAAAAAGTAAAACAGTTGCTTCAACGTTATAAAGAATTACAGGATATTATTGCTATCTTGGGTATGGAGGAATTGTCAGAGGAAGATAAGCTTGTTGTAAATCGTGCTCGTCGTGTACAACGCTTCTTATCTCAACCTTTCTTTATGGCAGAGGCATTTTCTGGTATTCCAGGTGTAATGGTTTCAAGAGAAGATACTATCAAAGGATTTAATATGCTTATGAATGGAGACGTAGATTATCTTCCTGAACAGGCATTTCTTAATGTCGGAACTATTGAGGATGCTATTGAAAAGGGAAAGAAATTAACTGCATTAACGTAGTATTTTATGATATTAAATATTCTGTCTCCTGAGAAAATCCTTTATGAAGGGAAAGTTGAGCTTGTTACTTTACCTGGGATAAATGGGGCATTTACGGTCCTTGATAGGCACGCTCCTATTATTTCTACTTTGAACAAAGGGTATATAATTTATCAGATATCTGGGGAAAGTGTATCAGTAAATATTGAAGGAGGATTTGTTGAGAAGAAAGGTGACATAATAACAATTTGTATTGAGTAATATTGCTAATATTTTGAGAGAGAGTGCTAGAGAGAGTGCTTCGGGAAGTGAGAAGGGCAAATATGGGTGGGATGTGGATATTTCGGATTTTTTATATGTCTGTAAAGAAAGAGGGTTCTTTGGAAGGGGGGAAGGTAGAGAGAGATGAGAAGGGAAGTGGGTGAGCATAGTGCCAAATTATCTGATAGAATTAGAATGGAAGAAGGCCAGGAAGATTAACTCTTTGATCAAAGATAGATAAAAAAATGGAAGTTGGACCTAATCTTTTTGGTAATCTTATATTCTTGTGCAAATCTTCTAAAAAACCATGTCTGAATAGACATACTAAGATAAGAGCGAATTAAGGACATGTTGTTTTTTTCAAGGCGGGGATATACCTAAATCAGCGATAATATTTTTTGTTATTAATGAGTAAGGAAATTACATAGAAGGAGGCATTTAAGAAGTTTCAAGGTGTACTAACTTATGAGTTAAGAAAATAGTTATATTATATGATGGCCTTGTCACGTTGAGATGCACTCTGTCCGGAACGATATAGTCTCAATTTTTAGTAATACAAAATAATTAGGCAATGAAAACATTTCAATTAAAAGGATTTAGGAGGGATTTTCTTGGTAAAAAAGCGGTAAAAGCGTATCGTAAAGAATCGTTGATTCCATGTGTGTTATATGGTGGTAATGAAAATGTAATACATTTTAATGTTTTTAGAGAAAATCTTCGTAAGTTGGTATACACTCCCGATGTATTTATTGTAAATTTGTGCATTGAAGAGAAGTTGTATCTTTCTATTTTGAAGGAGATACAATTTCATCCGGTGAATGATGAAATATTGCATGTGGATTTTTTACGAATATTTAAAAATAAACCTGTGATTATTGAGATACCAGTCGTATTGGAAGGTTTAGCAGAAGGGATAAAAGCAGGCGGAAAACTTTGTAGTGAAATGCGGAAATTGAAAGTCAAAGGGTTTTATAAAGATTTTCCTGAAAGATTGGTAATTAATGTGGAAAATTTAGAATTGGGTAAAACTATTCAAGTGGGAAAGTTGTCTTTCGATAACTTAGAACTGTTAAATGCAAAAGATAATGTGGTAGCGTCTGTTAAATTAACTCGTACCGCTCGTAGTACTGTTTCCCAGTAAGCGTATGAAATATTTAGTTGCAGGGCTAGGTAATGTTGGACAAAAATATGAAAATAGTCGTCATAACATTGGTTTTATGATATTAGATGCTTTAGCTAAAGCATCCAGTGTTGTTTTTACAGACAAGTGTTATGGTGCTATAGCATCATTAAAATTGAAAAACAAATGTCTTTTTTTACTTAAGCCTTCTACTTACATGAATTTAAGTGGGAATGCCATTCGTTACTGGCTACAAAAAGAAAATATATATTCAGAAAATTTACTTATACTGGTAGACGACCTGTCTTTGCCATTTGGTTCTTTACGTCTCAAAACTAAAGGTAGTGATGGCGGACACAATGGATTAAAGAATATTCAATATACTTTGAGAACAAAGTATTACAATCGTTTGCGTTTTGGTATCGGTAATAATTTTCCATCGGGTTGTCAAATTAATTATGTACTAGATAATTTCACAAAAGAAGAGAAAAAACATCTCTCCGAGAGAATTGAGAAGGCAATAGAAATAGTCTATAGTTTTTGTCTTTCTGGATCAGAAATAACAATGAATTTGTTTAATAAATAAACAAATAAAAATACGAGTAAGATTTAATCAAATTTTACTAACAGTAGTTATAAGAGTATAGATAGTTTAGACTTCGTGGTTTCTCCTTATTTACTTGCTTTAAAAAGCAATAAATTTTTATTCTTATTTAAGAGTCAGATTATCATTTTTTGTTTGTATGAAAAACATTACTTTCTGAAAATTCTTAAAAGTGTAAGATTCTTGAATCGGAATGGACGAATTGACCATCATCATAGATGGATAGTCAATTCTTTCTTAAAGAGTTATCTTAAATTTAGATGGTTTTTTATCTAATCCATATAGATGATTTTAGTTTTAATCCGATACCCCTTTTCTTATATAGGATCCACATCATAATGGATGATAACACGCCTAAGGCCTGCTGTCTTAAGTATTTTTGTGTGAATTCCTTCTAGTATCTTACGCAAAGCAATCGATGAAGCGTTGACTTCAATTTTCAAAAGTATTTTCCGAATATAAAGACCTTTTATTTTTCCCACTATAGGTTTGTCATGACCCACTACTCTATCTCCTAGTTTTTCTTGCAATAAATGAACATACTTGTCAGATACTTTGCAAAGTAATTCTTCCCTTTTGTGATAAAGCAGAATATGTATTAATCGAGAAAATGGTGGGTATTTAAATAGTATTCGTTCTTCTATTTGCATATCATACATTCCTTTATAGTTTTGTTGTAAAACTATTTTAATCAATGGATGATTTGGATGAGAAGTTTGGAGTATGAGTTCGCCTTGAGTTCGCTGTCTTTTCACCTTTTCTACCATTTGCAATATTAGTTGGTAGGTTCGTTCATATGCTCTAAAATCCGGAAAATTCATTAAAGTATCAACATCAAGTATACCAATTAAGCCAACTTTATTTATATTCAATCCTTTATAAATTATTTGTGTTCCGATTAGAATTTGTATTTGTCCACTTTCGAAATTGGAAATAGTTTTTTTTAAAGATTTCTTCACCTTAGTCGTATCAAGATCCATGCGAGCAACTGATGCACCAGGGAAAAGTACCTGGACTTCTTCTTCTACCTTTTCTGTTCCATAACCGATTGATTGTAAATTAAGATTACCACACCTAAAGCATTTGTTAGGTAATAAATAGTTCCTTCCACAATAATGGCAAGTTAGTCGATCACTCTCTTTATGATAAGTAAGATTAATATCGCAAAAATGACATTTAGGAGTCCAATTACAAGCTTTGCAAAAAATACATGGTGCAAAGCCTCGCCGATTTTGGAATAAAATCACCTGTTCCCCATTTTTTAATTTTTGTTTCATGTGTTCTATGAGCAAGGGAGAAAAGATAGTTTTCATTTTCCTTTTCCGTTTCAATTCTTTTACATCTATTGAAATAATAGGTAATGGTTTGGTTTTCTTTAAATATTCATTTGAATTGATATAACTATATTTATCTATTTGAACATTATAGAACGATTCTATTGAAGGAGTAGCACTTCCCAGAATTACTTTAGAATTGTGTATAGTTGCTAAAACAATAGCTGCATTGCGAGCATGATAATAAGGAGCAATTTTTTGTTGTTTATAGCTTGAGTCATGTTCTTCATCTATAATGATTAGTCCTAAATTTTTAAAGGGTAAAAATATGGAAGAATGAACTCCTAATATAATCTGATATTGCTTGTCACTTAAAAGATTATTCCAAATTTCCATTCGTTTATTCAAATTTACTTTTGAATGGTAAACATCTAGTTGTTCACCAAAGAACTGTTTTAAATGGTTAGTGATTTGTCTTGTTAAAGCAATTTCTGGTAAAAGATACAATACTTGCCTGTTTTGTTTCAAAGTTCTTTCGATAAGATGAATATAAATTTCTATTTCTCCCAAAGAAATATTTTTATGTAAAAGACATACATCTTTTTTTTGAAAGTTTTCCACAATTTGGTCAAATATCTTTTTCTGCAGTTCATTCAATTTAGAGAATGGTTGTGGTATTATTTTGCATCTTTCCGATTGTTTTTCTTTCATATGAAAAGATGAAGGTAGTGCTGTTTTAAAAACATTACCTAAAGTACATAAATAATAATTCGAAATCCATTGCCAGAAACGTAGTTGTGATTGTCGAATAGCAGGTCGAGAACTTTCCACTGATAGTATTGGCTTTATCTTTTCTACATTGATAGTCGAAGGTAGAATTTGTTCAATACATAAAACTAATCCACGGTGATATTTGTTGTACTCTCCAAAGCCAACCACCACTAAGCTGCCAATCATAATTTGTGATTCCATTTCAGTAGGCACAAAGTAAGTGAATGTACCATTTAGAGGTAACGGTAAAATAACTTCTATATACAAAAATGACTTTTATTTAATTAAATAGAATCTTAGGCAAAAGATTTTTTACTGAATAGTATCCAATTGTAATTAACGTTTAACGGTAAGGCCTTGAATGATCGCATCAATATCTCAATCCATCTTCGAACTTTTAAAAACCTGTTTATTATCCATAATACTTAGACAGTTTCTGAATTTACATAAATATCTGCAGTTATGAAAAAATCCCGTACTCCTGTAATGCTAGGTATAAACAGAGTGTAATCTACAATTAGGCTCAAAAGGAATTTTAATTGCTATCTGTTTGTTTGTAATTCTTAAGATTGAATCTCTGCTTTAGGTTTAACTTAACTTAACTTAACTTAACTTAACTTAACTTAACTTAACAACAATTAAAAATAATTATTTCTCTCATAGAGCCCGATCTGCACAAAGCACATTAGATCTGGTGCCATATTCGTAAAAAAATGAATATTTTACTGTATGATATACAAAAATATATGTTTTCAAATCTTTTCAAACTCTTATTTGTGATAAGGTATTATTTTTTCCTATTAAAATCTGCAAAAATCTCGCCCCATTTTTTAGTATTCCATTTAAGGATACGAGTTATATAGCTGTTATTTTTCAACCATTTTTCCGCTCTTTCAATCAGATCAAAGATTGGTTTATTATTTTTACAAAGCTCTAATTTAGTTCGACATTTTTTATTTTGAACCCATATGATAGCGATTTTACTATCGGAATAAATAGGCATAGAAAATTTTTGTTGTTTGAGCCATATCAAACCATGTACAATTGCGAGAAATTCCCCTATATTATTAGTCCCTTCTTGGAATGGTCCTGAATGAAACACTTCTTCTTTTGTTTTTGTGTAAACACCTCGATATTCCATATTTCCCGGGTTGCCACTACAAGCTGCGTCTACAGACAAACTATGGTAGTCAATTTCATTTAGTGTATCTTTTTTCTTGCATATCTTTCTTCTTATATAAAGTTTGGGATCAGACTTATATGCTTCTTCAGCTTCTTCACATGAAAAGAAAGATTTATATAATGGTCTATTAAATCTATCTATTTGTTTTTTACACTCATTCCATGTTTCATAAATGCCTGGTTCAATTCCTTCCCAGACCACATACCATTTCTGTTTCGAATTGTTTTTCACACAAGTAAATGAGTAAAGATAAATATAATAAAAGTGTTATCTGGAGGAATTATTCATTGAAAATTAAAATTCATGACACTTTTATTGTCTAATTCTAAACAAGCTATATTGTTCAGCAAATCTTTTCTGTAGATAAAAACTAAATCAATATAATAAATAGATAAGATTATATTAATATCCCCTTAGATAGATTTTTTTATTTAAACACCTGCCTCATATTATTGTTTTATCAAAAAAATGATTAGTTATCATAAAATCCTGCATAAATTAATATCTTAAGCAGTAGGGTCTTATTCGAATTATGATAAGGAGGAGGAGCTATCTCTTTTTGAACTAAGTCACTACTCGCAGACATTCCAATAGACAGTCTATCTATTTTTCTCGCATAAAAATATTAATAGGAGTTCCAGTTAGTTTCCAATTTTTTCGCATTTGGTTTTCGAGAAATCGTTTGTAAGGAGTTTTTATCCATTTAGGAAGATTGCAAAAGAAAACAAAGCTTGGAATAATTGTATTTGTAAGCTGCGTAACATATTTTATTCGTACTACTTTACCTTTATTAATGGGAGGTGGTGTTTTTGCTATTATTGGAAGCAAAATCCTATTCAATTGAGATGTAGGAATTTTAATTTGACGAATATCATAGACTTCTTTGGCAACCTGTAATATTTTATATATTCGTTTTTTAGTTTGTGCTGAAGAAAAAATAATGGGAACATCTGTAAAAGGAGCAGTTCGTTGACGAATGGCGTTTTCAAAAGTGTATATAGTCTTTGGGTTTTTGTTTTGAATCAAATCCCATTTATTGACTACTATTATTAGGCCTTTCTCATTTTTTTGTATTATAGAAAAAATATTGATATCTTGGGCCATAATACATTGTGTAGCATCAATTAGCAAGATACAAATGTCCGAACTTTCAATAGAACGAATGGCTCGTATGATGGAGTAGTATTCGGAATTTTCTTCTACCTTTTTTTTCTTGCAGATTCCGGCGGTATCTACTAGATAAAACTTCAATCCAAATTTATCATAAAGTGTATAAATTGAATCTCGAGTAGTTCCTGCAATGTTTGTAACAATATTTCGTTCTTCATTTGTAAGGGCATTAATGAGAGAAGATTTGCCAACATTAGGTTTTCCGACAATTGCAATAGCCGGAATTGTGATTTCTGGTTTATTATCGACTTTTTTAGTAAAATTAGAAATAAGGTAGTCTAATAATTCTCCTGTCCCCGAACCATTAATTGCAGATACATTGTAGGGATCGCCTAATCCAAGTGCATAAAACTCTGCTGATTGAGCATAAAGTTTATAGTTATCAGCCTTATTGGAGACAAGAATAACTAGTTTTTTTTCTCTGCGAAGTAGAGCAGCTATTTGTTGGTCTAAATCAGTTGTTCCATGAATAACGTCTACTAAAAATAAAATAATATCAGCTTCTTCAATGGCAATTTGAACTTGTTTATTGATTTCTTCTTCAAAAATGTCATCGGAATTCAACACCCATCCTCCTGTGTCAATGATAGAAAAAATTTGACCACACCATTCTACCTTACTGTATTGGCGGTCTCGAGTTGTACCTTCCTCCTCATCCACAATAGCTTGGTGACTTTGCGTCAAACGGTTAAATAAGGTTGATTTACCTACATTGGGACGACCAACAATTGCTACTATATTATTCATAAGATCCAGGAAATGAAATTAGTGACTTGGGAGACACAATTATGTAATAAAACCAAATGATAATAAACCAGGTGTTTATTATTGAAAAAACAAATATAAATGGTTTCTATATATTCTACTTATTTTGTTAGCACAATCGTTGATAAAATGAAAACAATTGAGATAGACTGTGATTCTGGATTTTGTTTTGGAGTAATGAGTGCGATTCAAAGAGCTGAAAAAGAATTGATAACTAATGATGAATTGTATTGTCTGGGTGATATTGTTCATAATAGTCAGGAAGTAGTTAGGCTACAAAAGAAAGGACTAAAAATTATTAATCACGAAGAATTAGGTAGGATATACAATAAAAAAGTATTATTTCGTGCACATGGTGAACCACCTTCTACTTACGAAGTAGCCAATCAAAATAGTATTCATATTATAGATGCTACTTGCCCAGTTGTATTACAACTACAAAAAAAGATTCAGAAGATATATCAATCGTTTGCCAACACAAAATCACAGATTGTGCTATTTGGTAGGTCCAAACATGCTGAAGTGAGTGCTCTTGTAGGACAAACCAATGGGAATGCAATTGTAATTGAAAGTAAAAATGACATTCAACAGATAGATTTTGCTAAAAATATTTATCTGTTTTCGCAAACTACTATGTTTGTGGATGATTTTAAAGAGATTGTTAAAGAAATAGAAAATAAAATAATTCATCCAATAATATTCTCTTCGTTCAATACAATTTGTCACCAGATGGTGAATCGGATAAATCATATTCGTAAGTTTGCTGTACAACACAATCTTCTACTATTTGTAGCAGGGGATAATAGTTCTAATGGTACGATATTATTCAACGAGTGCAGAAGAGCTAATTTGAATACTTATCTTATTTCTGATGAAAAAGATATTCAATCTGAATGGTTCAATGGAATCAAATCAGTAGGTATTTGCGGAGCTACTTCTACACCCAAGTGGTTGATGGAAAAGATTGCTTTATCGCTAATCCCATTTCATTGATTTATTCCATCTAAATTCATCAAGATGAGAAAGTTGCATATATCGTAATATAATTAAGCTTTTTTAGTTTGTAGTACACTAAAAAGAAAAAGATAATTGACTAATTAATTAGAGAAAGATATTTGTGTTTATATATGAAAATGCTATTTGAAACATATTATAAAGTGTCAAATCATCCCATGTATTGTTATGATTAATTATTGAAACTTATTCCGATTACATACGGATCAAATTGCTTGATGAATTGTTGAAAAAGATTTCTCACAATTATTTTTGTTATTATTTATGATCTATGGAATTGGGCGTAATAAATTTTTGAATAGAAAAATACGTATCTTTGCACGCGGGGTGGTGTGTAAGTCAATTTATGTTGAAAAATTGTATTAATGTATGTCAAGAATTTGTCAAATTACAAGGAAAAAATCGATGAAGGGGAATAGTGTTGCCCATTCTAACCATAAAACGAGAAGAAAATTTAATGTTAATTTTTTTTCTAAAAGATTCTATTGGGTAGAAAAGGATTGCTGGATAAAACTTAATATCTCTGCTAATGGTTTACGAACGATAAATAAAATTGGGTTAGATGCGGCTATTAAACAGGCGTCTAAGAAAGGTTATTTAATTATACAATAGAAATGGCAAAAAAGGTAAAGGGGAACAGAGTACAAGTAGTTTTGGAGTGTGCAGAACATAAAGAAAGTGGTTTGCCAGGTACTTCTCGTTATATTACTACGAAGAATAAAAAAAACACAACAACTAGATTGGAACTTAAAAAATACAATCCCATCTTAAAAAAGATGACTCTTCATAAAGAGATCAAATAAAAAATAAGGATTATGGCAAAAAAAACTATTGCAGGATATCGTGAAAAAACTGAAGGCCGTTCTTATTCGAAAGTGATTAAAATGCTTAAATCTTCTAAAACAGGGGCATATATTTTTAAGGAAGAAATAATTCCGAACGAAGCTGTAAAAGATTTTTTCAAATAAATATGAATTATAGGTCAGAATATTTTTATACTTGATTATTGGAATTTGCGTTAAAAGTCATTTTTCGATCTTAGATTTGAAAAGGAAGTGAATGGATTTTCTATGACTTCTTTAACAAAGCATTATGCAATTATATTCATGAGTTTTTTAAGTTTTTTCCCAAAAGACAAGGAAAAGAAAAAAAGTTTGGCTGAGGGTCTATTAAAAACCAGAGAAAGTCTATTTAGAAAGATAGCAAGATCCGTTGCTGGTAAATCCAAAATAGATAGAGAGTTACTTGATAATCTGGAAGAAATATTAATAGATTCAGATATGGGTGTCAAGACAACATTGCAAATTATTGAGAGGATAGAAAATAGAACCATACGAGGTAGATATGCTAATATTGATGAATTAACACCTATTCTCATAGAAGAAATTGTTTCTATGCTACAGGACAATGATGTGGAGGAAGTGGAAGACTTTGTAATTCCCGATAGTAAAAAACCTTATGTCATCATGGTAGTAGGTGTTAATGGCGTGGGGAAAACGACTACTATTGGCAAATTAGCTTATCATTTTAAAAAGAAAGATAAAAGAATTTTTTTGGGAGCTGCTGATACATTTCGAGCTGCCGCTGTGGAACAATTAAATGTTTGGAGTGAACGTGTTGGTGTCCCTATTGTGAAACAGAGAATGGGTGCTGATCCTGCTTCTGTAGTTCATGATACATTAACATCAGCAATTGCCAACAATGCTGATATAGTTATCATTGATACGGCTGGACGCCTTCATAACAAGATTGGTTTGATGAATGAATTAACTAAGATCAAAAATGTTATAAAAAAAATAATTCCTTATGCTCCTCATGAAATATTATTAGTATTGGATAGTTCAACTGGACAAAATGCATACAATCAGGCAGAAAAATTTTCTAAAGCAACTGAAATAACATCCTTAGCAATTACTAAATTGGATGGAACAGCAAAAGGGGGCGTAGTTGTAGGTATTTCAAACCAATTGCAAGTTCCAGTAAAATATATTGGAATTGGAGAAAGATTGGAAGACTTGCAAATTTTTAGAAAAAGGGAATTTGTTAATTCTTTATTTGGGAGCTAGATAAACGTAGTAAAGTTGGTGCATTATTGTCTTTAGGAATGCTAAAAATTTAGCAGACACCTATGATATATCGACATATTAGCTTATTGCTAATGAAAAAACTTTAGTTCAATAATTTTCGGGTTCACAAAAGTAATATTTTACTATTTTACTTTGTTTTTATCGAAACATTACATTATGCAGAAGAAGTAGTTTTTTAGTGGTTGGTTTATCTTTGATTGATAGTACGAAAATCATGAATCAAAATTTGCATTACCAGTATAACAAAGTTATTAATATCTTTCTTGTCTCGTAGCGACGTTTGCACTTGTCTGGAGTGCGATGAAAGAAAAAGAGTAGAATAAGATTATGCTTTGCAGAGAGAAGATAGATGATTATACTATACTTGAAGTTAATCTTAAGGCTATAATTGATAATTTCAATTATTTTCGCTCTTTATTGAAACGTGATACGAAAATCATTTGTATGGTCAAAGCTAATGGGTATGGAATAGGGTCCTACGAATTATCAAAAACCTTACAAAATAATGGAGCCGACATTTTGGCAGTCGCCTTGGCAGATGAGGGGGTCTATCTTCGAAAAAAGGGGATTCATTTACCTATATTGGTGATGAATACTGAAAAATATTCATTAAACAAAATATTCCAATACAACCTTCATCCATGTATATATAACCAAAATATACTCGATGCAACTATTGTTGAAACAAAAAAGCAAGATATTCTACACTATCCAATCCATCTAAAAATAGACACTGGGATGCATCGTTTTGGGTTTAATCCCGAGGAAATTCCGGATGTAGCTAAAATTCTTAAAAATCAAAATAATGTTTTTGTACAGTCTATATTTTCTCATCTTGCTGCAACTGCAGATCCCTTTCTGGATTATTTTACTAATCAACAGATAAAATTATTTATTTATTTGTCTAAGCAATTGGAACAATTGTTAGGTTATCAATGTCAACGACATATTCTTAATTCTGCTGGTATAGAACGTTTTCCTGATGCCCAATTTGATATGGTACGTTTGGGAATCGGATTATATGGAATTTCTGTTTGTACTTTTTCGCATACTATGGGGAAAGATAGGCCATATGGTGTAAAACCCGTTGCAGTACTTAAAACTCGTATATTGCAAATACGAGAAATAAAAAAAGGAGAAACTGTAGGATATAATCGTAACGGTATATTAGATAGAGACTCGTTCGTCGCTTGCCTTCCAGTTGGTTATGCCGATGGATTAAATCGTCATTTAGGAAACCGTTGCTGTCAAGTTTTCATTGGTGGACACTTGTGTCCTATTATCGGAAATATTTGTATGGATAGTTGCATTATAGATATTACGGACATTACAAACAAAAAAATTGTGGAAGGAGATGAGGTTGAGATTTTCGGTAAACATATAACTATTAATTTTTTAGCTAAAAAGCTCCAAACCATTCCTTACGAAATATTAACATCTATTTCTCAACGAGTTAAAAGAGTATATGTCAAGATATAATTATTCTTTACCTTTTGATTTTCAATCTTCTTCTAATAGACTTGTATTTCTTGCTCCTATGGAGGGCGTTACAAATGTTTATTTTCGGTCTCTTTGTAAATCATTCGGGGCAGATATGGTCTATACAGAATTTATTTCGGCAGATGCTTTAATTCGTCATGTAGACAAAATTCAAGGGAAATTGAAGATTATTAATTCTGAACATCCCATTGCAGTGCAAATTTATGGGCAAGACAAAGATACAATGGTTGAGGCTGCACGCATTTGCGAAGAAATGCAGCCTGATTTTTTAGATTTGAATTTCGGATGTCCGGTAAAAAAAATAGTCAGAAGAAATGCTGGTGCAGGAATGCTTCGTGTTCCAAAAAAAATGATTGAAATAACACAACAAGTAGTTCATTCTGTAAATATTCCTATAACGGTAAAAACTCGTTTGGGGTGGGATGAAAATAGTAAAATTATTGTTGATTTGGCAGAAAGATTGCAGGATACGGGCATTGCTTTGCTAACTATTCATGGACGAACTGGTTCACAAATGTATTCAGGTAAAGCTGATTGGAATTTAATTGGAGCAGTAAAAAATAATCCCCGTATGTACATTCCCATTTGTGGTAATGGTGACATTGTATCTCCTCAACAGTGTGAGCAAGCATTTAATCGCTATGGAGTAGATGCAGTTATGATAGGAAGAGCATCAATTGGTGCTCCTTGGATTTTTCAAGAAGTAAAATATTATTTGAAATATAATGATCTTGCACCTAAAAAGTCGTTTGAATACTATTTATCTGTATTGAAACAGCAAATTTTGCAAAGTGTATCTCAATTGGGTGAAAGACAGGGTATTTTGAATAGTCGGAGACACATTGTTGCAAGTCCACTTTTTAAGAAAATGTCCAATTTTAAATTAACGAAAATAGCTATGCTTCAGGCAATAACAGTATCTTCACTTTTTGAGATAATGGATAATATTTCCAATTGGGCTAAGAGTGAATTTGGTACAAATTGTTAAACCAAATAATAGTGTAATTGGATTTATCGTTCGTTTTTTCTTCTTGTTATTTTATCTGTTAGTTTTGTTGATGTTAAATACTTTGTTTTTTCAAAAAAAAGTAGTTTATTTGTTCTTCATAGGGGAACAATAAAATTTACAATGGCTGTGGAGAGAACACTTGTCATTCTTAAACCAAGCGCTATACAGCGTGGATTAGTAGGTGAAGTAATTAGTCGTTTTGAAAAAAAAGGATTAGTGCTTATAGGTATGAAGATGGTTTGGTTGACTGACAAAATACTAAGCGAGCATTATATGCATTTACAGAAGAAATTATTCTTTCAGCGATTGAAAAATTCGATGAAAATTTGCCCTGTGGTAATTTGTTGTTGGGAGGGCGTCGATGCAGTGAAAGTTGTAAGAACAATTGTCGGTGTTACTAATTCCCGTGATGCTTTGCCTGGTACAATACGGGGAGATTATAGCATGAGTATGCAGGAAAATGTTGTTCATGCATCAGATTCTGTCGAAGTAGCGAATGTCGAATTGAAAAGATTTTTTGATGAAAAAGAGCTGTATGTATATAATCCAGTACTGTTATCAACTTTGTATGCTAGTGATGAAATGTAAAGAGTCGAGATATAATATGTAGCAGATGGGGAGTTTGGCTAAAGTATTTGTTATCGATTTATATTTAGTAGGAATAATCCTGTTTTTATTTCCTGTAGTGGAAATACATGCAAGAAGTTCTTCGGAGAGAAAGTTGAGTGCAGGAATAGCTACTCCTGTCTTAAGTAGTGGTCTTATATCTTTTCAAGAAGATGGCATAGAACAGCATCCTGCAGGCGAATTGTATGAAGAAAGTTGGAACACTGAATTTTTGAAAGCATATGAAAATATTCCTGTTCCAGATTCACTTGTTATAGATATTTCAAGTTTTGTAATTCCTGTAGAAGGGAAAGTGACTTCTCCTTATGGATTTCGTGGAAAATATTTTCATTACGGGACTGATGTCAAACTCCAGGTAGGGGATACTGTTCGTGCAGCATTTGAGGGGGAAGTAAGGATAAGAAAATATGATCCAAAAGGTTATGGTTATTATCTTGTATTGAGACACCCCAACGGATTAGAGACGGTTTATGGGCACCTCTCTCAATTTCTGGTAAAACAGAATCAAAATGTAAAAGCCGGAGAACCAATAGGTTTAGGAGGCAATACGGGACGTTCTTATGGTTCTCATCTTCATTTTGAGATTCGTCTTCTAGGAAGTGCTATTAATCCGGCTGAGATAATCGATTTTGATGAGCTTGCACTCAAAGATGATATATATGTTTATAGAAAAGGTAAATCAGGAGAGAATTATATTGATGGATCTATTTCAAGATATGCATGTTATAGAGGAGGGGGAAAGCTCCGCTATTATCGAGTTTCAAGTGGCGATACGTTGAGTGCAATTGCTAGAAAATACAATACGACTGTCGATAGGCTTTGCGAAGTTAATGGAATAAAATCCACTGTCAGGTTGCATATTGGTGATTCCATCCGGATTTTATAAAAGACTTATTTAGTGAATAAAAATGGAATAAAAATGTTTATTCCATTTCCTTTAGCCAGAGATCCACAGTTGCGTCACTTGGCATTCTCCAGTCACCTCGCGGTGATAAGTTTACCGAACCTATTTTGGGTCCATCAGGTATACAATTACGTTTGAATTGATTACTAAAGAATCGTTTATAAAAAACTCTCATCCACTTTAGAATAAAATCTTCTGAATATGTATCGGTAAAAGCATGTTTTGCAAGAAAATATATTTTACTAGGTGTAAATCCGTGACGTAATATATGATATAGAAAAAAATCATGCAATTCGTAAGGTCCTAATATATCTTCAGTAGATTGAGCTATCTGTTGTTTTTTGTTATCGATAGGTAACAATTCTGGGCTGATAGGAGTACTGATTATGTCTGATAATACTATTTTATCAGATTCATTCAATTGAGTAGCAGCTATCCATTTAACTAAATAGCAAACTAAAGTCTTTGGAATCCCCGCATTTATTCCATACATCGACATGTGGTCACCATTATAAGTAGTCCATCCTAATGCTAATTCCGACATATCGCTTGTTCCTATTACAATACCATTCAATTGATTTGCTAAATCCATTAAAATTTGGGTACGTTCGCGTGCTTGTACATTTTCATAAGTTAAATCATGAATATCATCACCGTGTCCTATATCTTTGAAATGTTGGTTACAAGCTTTAGTAATATCGATCTTTCTAATTCTAATTTCTAAGGATGTCATTAAAGACAGAGCATTTAAATATGTTCGAGATGATGTTCCAAAACATGGCATAGTTACTCCACAAACCATTTTCCGAGATAACCCTAATTTATCTATTGTTTTGACACAAACTAATAAAGCTAGAGTAGAATCTAATCCTCCAGATACTCCAATAATTAAAGATTGAGCATTTGTGTGTATTATTCTCTTGGCCAATCCAGATATTTGAATTGAAAAAATTTCTTTGCAACTTTCATTGTGATTTTTTGATAAAGGAATAAATGGAGTTGAATTTATAGTTCGTTTGAGTTTAGGAGAATTTATGGTTGGATATTGATGAATAGCTATATGTTTGTAATTATTGGTAGTAGGTTGTCCAATAAAACTTGTATTTTTTCTCCTTTCTGAGTTCAATAAATCATAATCAATTTCACAAACGATCAATTGTTCATGGAACTGAAAACGGTTGGATTCTATTAACAATTTACCGTTTTCATAGACATAAGCATTACCAGAATATACTAAATCGGTAGTGGACTCTCCAAATCCAGCTGAAGTGTATACATAAGCAGTATGGCAACGTGCCGATTGTTGACTAATTAAAGATTTTACATATTGTTGTTTTCCTATTAATTCATCACTTGCTGACAAATTGAAAATTAACTGTGCTCCAGCTATAGCATGATAAGAAGAAGGAGGGATGACCGACCAGAGATCTTCACAAATTTCTATGGAGAATTTTATTAAATCCAAATCTAAGCTAAACAATAGGTTTGTTCCAAACAAGACAGTGTTGTCAGCATAAGTAATGATTGTAGATTCATCATTCGAATAAGATTCAAACCAGCGTTTTTCATAAAATTCAGAATAATTAGGAAGATACACTTTAGGGACAATCCCTTTTATTTTCCCATGTTGACAAACAACAGCACAATTATATAATTTAGAATTATATTCTATGGGAGTACCAACAATGAAGCAAATAGGTAAGTTCTGCATGTTATGCAGTAACTCTACTAAGACTTTTTCTGCCCCTTCAATTAGAGTCCTTTGTAAAAACAAATCTCCACAAGTATAAGAGGAAATAGATAATTCAGGAAAGCAGACTACTTGGACTTCTTGATCATTGGCTTCAGTTATATGTTTTGCCACCTGTTGAGCGTTAAACTCGCAATCAGCTACCTTTAATTGGGGAATAGCTGCCCCAATTCTAAAAAAACCATAATTCCTCATTTCCTTTTTTGTTTCGTTGTTATATGATTTTTTACCGGATAAGCGTATATTTCTAATATCTTTTCTTTTAAGAAAAGAACATCTTTGTTTTTCAAATCTATTTTTTCTAATTGTTGAGCCAAATACGCTTCAAAAATTTTTATGTCTTTGTTTGTATATTTTTTTACAAAATGATTCTCTTTACCCCAAAGTCGGTCATAAGCAATATAATTGATGGGAAAGAATTTGTAATTTAAAAATATTTCTGTATCAATTAAAGAAGCTAATTTTGATGTCAATTCGTCTTTAGATTTTTGAAAATCTGCTTTTTCTAAAAGAGAATTAATCGGCCTTCCCAATTGGAAATGAATATTTCCTTTATATCCAAACAATCCTGTTTCCATGTTCATAAAATCATCTTCTTGTGTTTTTTTAAACTTAGAATTATCTCGTTTTTGTTGGGCTTCTTTAGCTTTTAAAAAATCACAAGGATCATATTCATATGATAGAGAAAGTGGGATTAAATTTAATTCTCTAATACTTTCTTCTAAAGGAAGGGTATTATCTTTCATAAGCATCTTTAAAATTGCCTCTTGTGTTCTATCATCAGCATTTTTAGCTCTGCCTTCTCGCTGTGCAATCCAGATGGATTCTTTCTTTTCCTTAATAACGAAATGAACATATTGGGAAAGATGAGTAACTACTTCCATCACTTGGTGAAAATCTGGAGTACGTTTAACAATAAAACTTTTATTTAACCGTACTATATCTTCAATCCATGAGTGTACTAACAAATTATCACCAATAGCTATTTCTACTGTTTCGTAGTTCCCTTGGATAAGAAGGATGCAAAGAATACTTGCATCTAAGACAATATCTCTATGGTTGGATATGAAGGTACAAGGTTCATCTTTTCGTAGATTTTCTATACCGTAACTACTTACATTTTTTGCTGTTCTACTAATTATATCGTAAGCGGTTTTTATAATGATGTTATATTGAAATTCTCTTATTGTTCTACAACCTCTCATTAAAATTTCTATTTCTTCCCAACTTTTTTGAGGAAAAATAACTTTTGTGATTTTTCTAAAGTGTGGATTGTTTACTAAACGATTAATTGCAAGAGGTACCTCTTCATCACAATAAGAACATATATCATCAAATTTATTCACTATGTGTTTCTCTTTTATTATATAGATTCTATAATTTCAGTCAGTATCTCTTTGAGATTTAATCCAGCAGCACGTATTTGCTGAGGAATAAAACTTGTAGCAGTCATGCCTGGAATTGTATTTACTTCTAACATTTTTATTTCTTTTTTTGGAGAGATAATGTAATCTATACGAATAATTCCTTTTGCTCCTACCCAGTCATAGATATGTGCCGTTAGTGTTTGTATCTCATCAGTTAATTTTTTGGATATTCGTGCAGGAGTAATCTCTTCTACCATACCAGGATTATATTTAGCTTCAAAGTCGAAAAAATCATTTTTACTTATTATTTCTGTAATTGGCAAAGTAACTTGTTTATTTTTTGTTTTATAGTAACCACATGTTATTTCTGTTCCTGGTATAAAACTTTCGATAAGTACTCCCTCTCCCTCATTGAATGCATTACGAATGGCTAACTGTATTTGAGTAATATTTGTTACTTTCGTTACTCCAAAACTTGATCCACCATCGTTTGGTTTAACAATAAGAGGCAATCCAAGTTTATCAATTATTCTTTCGGGTGATATTATTTGTTCTCTTTGTTTTAGGAGAATGGATTTTGCTGTTTCTACTCCAAATCCTCTTAAATAATTATTGCAAAAATATTTATTGAACGTGATAGAAGCTGACAGAACCCCGCAACATGAATAAGGGATGTTCAATATATCTAAATATCCTTGTAATAATCCATCTTCTCCGGGTGTACCATGAATAATGATATATGCGAAATCGAATCGTATTTGTTTTCCTTTATAAATAAAGCTGAAATCATTTTTGTTAATAGGAAACTCTGTTTTATTTCCTCCTTGTACAGTCCATCCATTTCTTGTAATCAAAACGATGTATGGATTATATCTTGTTTTATCTATGGATAAATAAACTTCTTCTGCACTTTTCAAAGAAATCACACATTCGGAGGAATACCCTCCGGAAACTATTGCTACATTTTTCATGGTTTATTCAAATTTTTAGAAAAGTTTCTCCACCTTTCAATCAATAGTATCATGTCTTTTGGTAAAGGACTTTCTAAAAGGATTTCTTTACCTGTTTTGGGATGGGTGAATCCTAATACTCGAGCATGTAAAGCCTGACGTTGGCATATAGCGAAACAATTTTGAACAAACTGCTTATATTTTGTATGATGATTACCTTTTAGTATTTCATTACCTCCATAACGTCTATCGTTAAATAATACGTGACCAATATATTTCATATGAACACGAATTTGGTGAGTACGTCCAGTTTCTAGACTACATTCAATCAAAGTTACATATTCAAATCTCTCTAGTACCTTATAATGTGTAATTGCTGGTTTACCATGGTTATTATTTGGAAAAACATCCATTAACATTCTATTATGCAAATTGCGTCCGATATTACACTTTATAGTCTCTTCTTCTTTTTTTACATTGCCCCACACTACCGCCCAATAATTTCTCCGAATAGTTTTACGAAAAAATTGCATATCTAAATTTGTTTTAGCATTAAGATTTTTAGCAAAAACTAATAAGCCAGAAGTACCCTTGTCTATTCTATGTACTAGTCCTGATCGGAAATCTTCATTATAAAAAGTAGATTGTATTATACTACTAGTGGTTGATGAATAATATCCAGCAATAGCATTAACTAATGTCCCAGTATAATTATCATGACCTGGATGTACAACTAATTCGGCAGGCTTATCTACTACTATTACGTCATCGTCTTCATAAACAATGTTTAGAGGGATATTTTCTGGAGCAATTTCCACCTCTCTATGAGGCTGATTCATTACAATGGTTATTATATCCCCGGGTTTTACTTTGTAATTAGATTTTATTGGGTGGTTGTTGGCACAAATAGAACCTACATTAGCAGCTTGTTGAATACGATTGCGAGAAGTACCTATAATTTTGTCGACTAAAAATTTATCTACTCTTAAAAAACCTTGTTCTTTGTTGGCGACAAAACGAAAATGTTCATTTAATTTATTTCCCATAAGATTGAACGATGCAGATTAAGGTCTTCTCTCTTAATACCAAGATTCTTCTGGTTCGTTATCTACAACTACTGTAGTATCTAAAGATAGTATTTCTTTTGTACCAGAACTCACCAAAATGAATAAATGAGTATTAGCTGCTATGCAGTCGCCCGGATTTAGTTTATCTCCTCTTTCGTTTTCCAATCCTATAACCAAATCTTTATATGGACCTGATACTATTTTTGTTTGTACATATTTATATCCTACGGATTGGAGTAATGATTGAGCTTGTCGCCGAGACATGTCTTGTACTGTTGGAACAGATAGCAATACGTCATTATAAGAATTAATTATAAGAGCAATTGTTCTGCCAGGTTTCACATTGGTCCCTATAGGGGGGACGGTTTTCAAGACACTACCTGGAATATTGTCTTTTATAAAAAGAGAATCTGCTATGATATAATGCAATTTTTTTTGTTTGAAAATTTCTTCTATTTCTCTTACTTGCCACCCTTTCACATCGGGGATTTCAACTTGTTGACCATGTCTTGTATAATTATCTAATCCTTTTGTCAGAAAAAAAATAATAAAAAGCAAGGCTGCTATTGTTAGCAGTCCATGTTTTACATAGGTATTTGAAAAAAATCTCATGATTTCAATAACTCTGGAACTTCTGGAACTCTGGCCAATACTCGGAATTTACGAAAAGTTAAGAAAGAAGCAACCTTAAATTTAGTTTGCTTTCCTTTTGGAGTTAACCGTTATATTCGTCAGATACGGTCAGTTTTTTCCGTCCTTTCGCCCTGCGCGAAGCCAGTATTCTACGTCCATTGATTGTTTTCATTCTACTGCGAAATCCATGTTTATTTTTTCTCTTTCTATTAGAAGGCTGAAATGTTTGCTTCATAAAAATTACTGTATTGCGTTACAGTCCCACCTGAGAGGGACGAAGGTAGTTGCTAAAGGTAAGATTAATTTCTAAATATTGTTTATGTTTTTATGTTTTCAAGTATTATCATTTTTAAGTATTATATTATCAGCTAATACTAAGCCACTCAGCTTTATTTTCTATGTTCCATTTATTCAAATGCTGTTTCAGCAGGATGTTTTGAGGTTTTTCCAAATTAGGATCATCATCTAATATTCTACGGGCTAGATTTCTTGTATAATCTAGTATATCCCCGTCTTGTGATAGTCTAGCTATTTTTAAATTGGAATCGAATCCACTTTGTTTTATTCCGTTTAAACTTCCCGGCCCACGCAGTTTTAAATCTTCTTCAGCAATAATAAATCCATTGTTGAAGTTAGTCATGATAGTAATACGTTTTCGTGCATCTTCAGATAGCTCATGATTGGTCATTAGAATACATACGGCCTGTTCTGTACTACGTCCTACTCTCCCACGTAATTGATGCAGTTGAGACAACCCAAAACGTTCGGCATTTTTTATAATCATCACAGAAGCATTCCTGACATCTATTCCTACTTCTATGACCGTTGTAGCAACCATTATCTGTGCTTCACCAGAGAGGAATTTTTGCATCTCCTGCTTTTTCTCCTCTGGCTTCATTTGCCCGTGAACCATACAAATATTATATTCAGGAAATACCTTGCTTACTGCTTGAAATCCATCCTGTAGATTAGTCAGATCTATTTTTTCATTCTCCTCTATTAGAGGATAAACAATGTAAACCTGCTTGCCTTTTTGTATTTCCTTTCGCACATATTCGTAGATTTTATCTCTCTTTTCATCATACCTGTGATAGGTATCTACTGGTTTTCTTCCTGGGGGTAGTTCATCAATAATGGATACATCCAGATCTCCATAGATTGTCATTGCCAGCGTACGAGGAATAGGAGTTGCAGTCATAACTAATACATGAGGAGGATTAGAGTTCTTATTCCATAGTTTAGCACGCTGTGTTACTCCAAAACGATGCTGTTCATCCACTACGACTAATCCAAGATTATTAAATTCAACGCTGTCTTCAATCAAAGCATGAGTGCCAATAAGTATCTGTATTTCTCCACTTTTCACTTTGGGGAGCATCTCTTCCCGTAGCTTGTTCTTTGTCGACCCGGTTAGCAAGGATACTTTTATAGCTGATCCATTCAGCATCCGACTAATTGTTTCGTAATGCTGTATTGCCAAGACCTCTGTAGGCACCATGATCGCTCCTTGAAAACCATTATCGGTTGCAAGGAGTATGGATAATAATGCTATCAGTGTTTTCCCACTTCCTACATCTCCCTGCAACAGACGATTCATTTGTTTTCCTGTATTCATATTCTTCCAAATTTCGTTGACTACCCTTTTTTGTGCTGTAGTTAGTTCGAAAGGAAGATTGTTTTTTAAAAAGTAGAAATTCTCTCCTATCTCTTTAAATCTGAACCCATCTATATGCTTCTCTCTGTGTTTAGCAGCAGAAAGGATACTGAGCTGTAAATAGAAGAGTTCCTCAAATTTTAGACGGTATTGTGCTTCTTGAAGAAGATCATTTGATTTTGGGAAATGAATATTACGTATGGCTTCATCTAGTGAGATTAACTTATATTCATTAATTATTTCTCTGCTTAGCGTTTCTGAAAGAGGCTCTTTGATATTTTCCAGTATTTCTATTATCATTTGTTTTATAGTACGTGAATGCAGGGAGACTTTTTTCATCTTTTCTGTTGTACTATATTCTCCCTGTATACCTATCACTCCTTCATAAAATTTATTTTCTTCTTCTAATTCAGGATGGATAATTGAAATACGTTCTAAAGAAGAACCAGAAGGAGTAGAAAGCCTAAAAGTACTAGGCTTGCCAAATAAGATATACTCTCTTCCTAGTTTATACATTTTAGTGATCCATGTTAAGGATCTGAACCATATTAGTTCTATTACGCCTGTTCCATCATCGAAGACAGCACTGAGCCTACGAGATTTACCTTCTCCTAAATACTCATATCTAAATATCTTGCCTTTTAACTGAATAAAAGGCATGCTTCTTCCATCAATTTCACTAATCTTATGAATTTTACTTCTGTCTGTATATCTATATGGAAAATAATAGAGTAGGTCCTTCCATGAGAAAACATTAATCTCCTCCTTAAGGACTTTTACTTTATCAGGCTTTGTGCACTGTAATTGCATTATGCTTTGTCTACTTATATCCATCTTTAATCAATCAATCAATCAATCAATCAATGCTTCTGCAATTGATAAATCGATAGGTGTAGTAATTTTGATATTACTTTTACTACCTTTAATCATCGTTGGTGTGCATATTTTTCCTGATTCTACTACAGAAATATCATCTGTAAAATTATCAGAAGACGTAGCTTCATAAGCATTGATTAATATATCTGATAAAAAAACTTGGGGTGTTTGGACCAAATAAAATTCGGAACGATTCACTGTTCTATTGTTTCTATTTGTAATTTCTCTTAGAGAGTCTGTTATTGGAATTGCTGGATAAACGGCTAATGCCTTTTGGGCCATTTTAAAAGCATTATCTATCAATTTTTCCCTAACTAAAGGACGCACTCCATCATGGACAGCCACTAGGCAATTTTTTTTCACTGAAAACAATCCATTTTTTACTGAGTAAAATCGGGTTATACCTCCTTCAATTGTATGGTGATCTATCTTAAAATTATACTGTTGGCAGAGAGAAGTCCAATATGTTTTTTGTTTTTCTGATAATACTAGTATAATATGTATATCAGTATCATAACGATAAAATGCTTCTATTGTATGCATTAGTATTGGTTTCCCTTTTAATAGAAGAAACTGTTTAGGAATAGTTGCCTTCATTCGAAGGCCATTTCCGCCAGCAACTATAATAACATATTTTTGTTTCATTCCTATTTCCATTAAAGTTTTTTTTCAAAAACATTTTTTTACTGTTTCAAGTTAATAAAGTTGCAAAAATACAAAAGTCATTTGCTTTCCTTCTTGATTTATTTATTAATTTCGTGTGATTTCTAGACTTGAAAAATCTTAATTTGACAATGAGAAAGTGGAGAATAGAAGATTCTATGGAATTGTACAATATACATGGCTGGGGATTAGGTTATTTTTCTGTTAATGATAAGGGACATATCATAGTTTCGCCAAAGAAAGATTGTGCAGTAGTTGATTTAAAAGAATTGATAGACGAATTAACTCTTCGAGATGTAGATGCTCCTTTGTTAGTGCGCTTTCCGGATATATTAGACAATCGAATTGAAAAGATTTCTGGGTGTTTTAAAACTTCTGCTAAAGAGTATAACTATACTGCCCAAAATTTTATTATCTATCCTATCAAAGTAAATCAAATGAGGCAAGTAGTAGAGGAAATTGTGAATCACGGCAAGAAATTCAACATTGGGTTGGAGGCAGGTTCAAAACCAGAATTACATGCTGTGTTGGCGATTAATACTTGTTCAGATTCTCTAATTGTTTGTAATGGTTACAAAGATGAAAATTATATTCGATTAGCTTTATTGGCCCAAAAAATGGGCAAGAATATCTTTATAGTTGTGGAGAAGTTAAACGAATTAAAGTTAATTGCTGAGTTAGCAAAAAAAGTGAAAATTTATCCCAATATCGGGATACGGATTAAACTTGCAAGTAGCGGAAGTGGCAAATGGGAGGAATCGGGAGGCGATGGGAGCAAGTTTGGACTTTCTTCTAGCGAACTATTGGAAGCTATTGATTTTATGAACAAAAATAAGTTAAAAGATTGTCTGAAATTGATACATTTTCATATTGGTAGCCAGGTAACCAAAATCCGTCGAATTAAGAATGCCTTGCGTGAAGCTTCACAATTTTATGTTCAATTAAGAAGTATAGGTTATGAAATTGAGTTTGTGGATATTGGAGGCGGATTAGGAGTAGATTATGATGGGACTCGTAATGATCGAAGTGAAAGTTCAATGAATTATTCTATTCAAGAGTACGTTAATGACTCAATTTCTACATTGGTAGATGTTTGTATGAAAAATAGTATTCCACAACCAAATATCATCACTGAGTGTGGGAGATCTCTTACAGCACATCATTCTGTTTTAATATTTCAAGTACTGGAAACTGCTATACTCCCTGAATGGAAAGAAGACGAAAAGTTACCCAAAAATACTCATGAATTGGTGCAGGAATTATACAAATTATGGGATGAAATGAATCATCCTCGTTTAATAGAAACTTGGCATGACGCTCAACAAATACGGGAAGAATCGCTTAATTTGTTCAGCTTGGGAATGCTGGATCTTACTACCCGTGCACAGATAGAAAAGCTCTACTGGTCAATTGCACGCGAAGTGCAACAAATGACCCTTAATATGAAGCACGCACCAGAGGAACTTCGCAAAGTGTCTAGAATATTACCTGACAAATATTTTTGCAATTTCTCATTATTTCGTTCCTTACCTGATTCGTGGGCAATAGATCAAGTATTCCCAATTGTTCCAATTGATCGGTTAGGTGAAAAGCCTAGTCGTACAGCTACCTTGCAAGATATGACTTGTGATTCAGATGGGAAAATAGATAATTTCATTAACATGAAATTATCTACTTATCATTTACCAGTACACCCAATAAGTAAAAAAGATTCCTATTACATTGGTGTATTTTTAGTGGGAGCTTATCAAGAAATATTGGGCGATTTACATAATTTGTTTGGAGAAACAAATGCTGTGCATGTGTCAGTTAACAAAAACGATTATCAAATAGAGCAAATTATTGATGGAGAAAGGGTTGCTGATGTGTTAGAATATGTGCAATATAATACAAAAAGGTTAGTGCGTACCGTTGAAACATGGGTCACTGCATCGATGAAAGAAGGAAAAATAACAGTAGAGGAAGGGAGGGAATTTCTTTCTAACTATCGTTCAGGATTATATGGCTATACTTACTTGGAATAATTATGAAAATTATTTCTTTTAATGTAAATGGAATACGGTCAGCAATAAATAAAGGACTGATTGAATGGCTTGATAAAGAAAGCCCTGATATATTTTGTGTACAAGAAATTAAAGCACAGCGAGAACAAATCGATATATTATCGTTCCAATCCCTAGGGTACAATTATCAATTAGTTCATTCTGCTCGAAGAAAAGGCTACAGTGGAGTTGCGATATTTAGTAAAACTTGTCCAAATACTTATTCATTCGGGATGAATAAGTATTCATTTGATAATGAAGGGAGAGTTATTCGTGCAGATTTTAATAATCTAACAATTATTTGTGTATATGTTCCTTCAGGTACAACAGGCAAGGTGAGACAAGCGATTAAAATGGAATTTTTGGATACGTTTACAACATATCTTTTAAATCTACAAAGAGAGCGTCCGTATCTCCTTGTTTGTGGAGATTACAACATTTGTCGGCAAGATAGAGATATTAATTATCCCGAACGACATATGGGTGTTTCTGGCTTTTTACCGGAAGAAAGAGCATGGTTTGATTATTTCATTCGTTGTGGATTTGTTGATTCATTTCGTGAGTTCAATCAAGATAAGAACCAATATAGCTGGTGGAGCTATCGTTCTAATGCAAGAGCCAAGAATTTGGGGTGGCGTATAGATTATCATATTATTACTAGAAATTTGCAAAGTCAATTGAAATCAGCATCGCTGCTGCAAGAAATAGAAATTTCTGATCATTGTCCGATTGTTGTTGAATTTTAATAAAAATTAAGAGTGAAATGTATGTACCAGTCAAAAGTGTACAAAAACAATATAATTGATTAAATATAATTGATTATGAATTTAATGCATCAAATTATAACTAAAGCTAGAAATAGGAGGCAGAGGATTGTTCTTTCAGAAGGTACGGAAGAGCGTACATTGAGAGCTGCGGATAGAGCCATTGCTGATAAGATAGCTGATATCATTTTGCTTGGAAATATAGCAGAAATTAAAGCTCTTACTATTAAATATGGATTGAGAAATGTGCTTCAAGCAGTAATTGTAGATCCTATTAAGAACGAGAGAAAGAACGCTTATGCTGTTTTATTGATGGAATTAAGAAAAAATAGAGGAATGACTATTGTAGAAGCTCAAAAATTAGTAGAAAATCCTTTATACTTAGGTTGTTTGATGATTAAAAACGGAGATGCTGATGGAGAAATTGCTGGTGCACAAAATACTACCAGTGACGTTTTGCGTCCAGCTTTACAAATTATTAAGACCACTCCAGGTATTAATGTTGTTTCGGGTGCTTTTTTGATGCTTTCACAGAATGAAGAATATGGAGCTAATGGTGTATTGATTTTTGCTGACTGTGCCGTAGTCCCTAATCCCAATGCAAAAGAATTGGCAGAAATAGCAGTTTCTACTGCAATAACTGCAAAAACTCTTATAGGTATAGAACCAATTGTTGCTTTATTGAGTTTTTCTACGAAGGGAAGTGCTTCACATGAATTAGTGGATAAAATAAATGAAGCTGTTTGCATTGCTAAATCGATTTCTCCCGAGTTGATAATAGACGGAGAATTACAAGCGGATGCAGCATTAGTACCCTTCATTGGACAAAGCAAAGCTCCAGGAAGCTTAGTGGCAGGAAAAGCTAATGTATTGGTATTTCCTAATTTGGAATGTGGAAATATTGCTTATAAATTAGTGCAACGATTAGGAAATATTCAAGCTATAGGTCCTATTCTGCAAGGAATAGCTGCTCCTGTTAATGATCTCTCGCGTGGTTGCTCGGTAGAGGATATATATACTATGATAGCTATTTGTGCTAACCAAGCTATTATGAAATGATTCCTTTTATAAGCGGATCTTGAAAAGTTATCTAAAACTTAAATTTATGTCAAAAATAATAGTAGAACCTATTGAACCCTTTGGTCTTTCGTTAAAAGAAAAACGGAAATCGCTGTTTTCTAAAATAGGAGTGGTAGGGGCTGGTAGAGATGGGCGAAACATTATTCGTTTGACCTCATCTGCTGGCTTAGAAGTGATTTTTGTAGAAGTTTGTCAAGAAAGGATTGATTTTGCTTTCGAAAGGATTAGCGAAGGGCTAGATAACAAAATAGAAAACTGGGGGTTGACATCAATTGAAAAGCGAGCTATTTTAGGACGAATCAAAGGTTCAACCAATTATAATGATTTAAGAGATTGTGATTTTGTTATAGAATGTATTCGTTACAACACTGAAACTGGCGAAAGAAGTACAAAATTACGAAAAGAGGCTTTTAAAGAAATAGAACGAGTTGTTTCTCCTGAAGCTATTATTGCTACTAATGCCATAACCGTTATTATTAGTGAGCTTGCTTCGGAATTGATACATAAGGGACGTTGTGTGAGTTTACATTTTCCTATTGCTCATACTGATGCACGAATATTAGAAGTTGTAAAGGGGATATATACCTCTGAAGAGGTATATAACAAAATACTTTTGTTTGCTAAATTAATACAGTATGAAACGATCGAAGTAAGCGAAAGTAATGGATTGGTTAGTTTGCGTCTAATGGTAGTTATGCTAAATGAAGCATGTCAAATGGTGCTAGAAAATGTTTCTTCTATGGTGAATATAGATCGTTTGACAGAAATTGTTTATGGCATGAGAATTGGTCTTTTTAAGACTGCGGATGCAATTGGTATAGAAAAAATAGTTCCACTTATGGAAAGTATGTTTAATGAATATGGAGATAAAAAATACAAGCCTTCCCCACTTTTATGGAGAATGTATCGCACACAGCAACTAGGAATACGCAATGGGAAGGGTTTTTATATTTATGAAAATGGGAAAATAATAAAACCTAATATTGAATAAATTTTCAATATGAAAAAAACTGCTGTTTTCCCTGGTACATTTGATCCATTCACAATTGGGCATTTGTCTTTAGTAGAGCGTGGATTGCAATTGGTGGACGAAATTATTGTAGCCATTGGAATAAATCCACATAAAAAGACTTTTTTTTCTTTAAATCAGCGCATTGAAGCTATCAGTAAGCTTTTTGGGCAAGATCATAGAATAAAAACAAAATATTATGATTGTCTGACTGTAGATTTTGCTAAATCAGTAGGGGCACAATTTATCCTGAGAGGTATTCGTTCCATTTATGACTTTGAATATGAGAAAAATATAGCAGATGTTAATAGAAAAATATCTGGTATTGAGACGTTTGTTTTGTTCACCGAGCCAGAACACACACATATTAGCTCTACTATTGTAAGAGAGTTGTTAGCCTATGGAAAGGATGTATCTGAATTTATTCCAAGCTGATGGATTCCTTCTAAATATTTTAGAATGAAAAAAAAAATTCTTTTATGTTTTTTCTCTTTTTGTTTTGTTTCCTGTTCTTATAGACAAGAACAAAAAGATTTGTCCCTACAAAAAATAGAAATGACCATTAAAGCTATTGAAAGTTTATATGTAGATACAATCAATAATGATAGATTAATTGAATATGCTATTATTTCTTTAATACAAAAACTTGATCCTCATTCCAACTATATGACATCAAAAGAGGTTAAAGAAGTGGATGAATCTTTACAAGGTAATTTTGAGGGAATAGGTATTCAATTCAATATATTGACTGATACCTTATATGTTGTTCAAGTTATTTCTGGAGGTCCTTCTGAAAAAGCAGGTATTATGGCGGGAGACCGTATTATTGCTGTAGATGGCAGCTTAATTGCAGGGGTAGGTATGAAAAATACGGATATTATGAAATGTCTACGTGGACCTAAGGGAACGGTTGTCAGTTTGAAAATTACACGTACTGGTAATTCTAATCCAATTGTATGTAAAGTTGTTCGTGATAAAATTCCCATTTACAGTTTAGATACCTCTTATATGGTAGATAAGAAAACTGGTTATATTAAACTAAATTGTTTCGGTGCTGGCACTTATAATGAATTTAAAACGGCCTTAAAAGAATTGAAAGTAAAAGGATTGAAAAATTTGATTTTGGACCTACAAGATAATGGGGGTGGGTATCTCCAGGCAGCAATAGATATTACTAATGAATTCTTGAGGGAAAATAATTTAATTGTATATACTGAAGGAGCTCATCGAAGACGAGAAGATGTTTATGCCACAGCAAAAGGGTCTTTTATGAATGGTAGAGTTGTTGTTCTCGTCAATGAGTTTACAGCTTCAGCAAGCGAAATTGTTTCTGGTGCTTTGCAAGATTGGGATCGTGCAGTTATTATTGGTAGAAGGTCTTTTGGTAAAGGGCTAGTACAATGTCCAATCACTTTCCCTGATGGTTCAATGATAAGATTAACTACGGCACGCTATTACACCCCAACAGGGCGTTCTATTCAAAAACCTTATGAGAAAGTAGACAAAGAATCTTATGAAGATGATTTAATTGATCGTTATAATCGTGGGGAAATGATGATTGCTGATAGTATTCATTTTTCTGATTCGTCGAAATATAATACATTAATAAATAGAAGGGTAGTTTATGGGAAGGGGGGCATCATGCCTGATTATTTTGTTCCTATTGATACAAGTTGTTATACGGATATATATCGTTCATTAATGGCTTCGGGAGTTATCAATAAATTCGTTATGAATTTTATGGATAAAAACCGAATTCTTCTTCACAATAGGTATAAAAATTTTGATGCATACAAGTCACGATTTTATATATCTGATGTTATGTTGCATAATTTGTTAGAAATGTTTAGGAAAGAAAATCCAGATATGTTAAATGCAAGGGTTTCTTCTCTCGGTTTTTTTGGAGATAAAGATTATAAAAGAAGATTAAAGAATAAAAAGAGGAAGGATTCTACTATGTTGTTAACTGCTGAGGATATTAAGCAATTTGAAAAGTCAAAATCGTTAATAAAACTTCAGGTTAAAGCATTAATAGCACGTGATCTCTGGAATATATATGAATATTATCAGGTGATTAACGATGGGAATAATGTTTTAAAAAAAGCTGTTGAAATAATAGAAAGTAATATGATGTATAATAAATTGCTCGGGAAATAGATGCAACAATCACTACTCAGTCCGCTTGGACCCAACTATGCGGTTGGAAATATGGGAGATAGAGTGGGAGGGGGTAATCTTGGTATTTGGTTGATTATATGATCTAGATGAAAAAATTGGACAGACTTTGAATTTTACTTTATTTAGATTATGTTGATGTCTTTTTTTTTGTAAAAAAATATCCAAAATAGCTTTGTTTCGGAACAATTACTATCTTTGTGGAAAGAGAATTGTATTACTTTTTATAATGATAAAAATAACATTTCCTAACACTTCTGCACGTAATTATGCTATTGGAACAACTCCAATGCAAATAGCTGAAAGTATTAGTTGTCGTTTGGCAGAAGAAATTCTTTCTGCGAACGTTAATGGTGAGATGTGGGATTTATCTCGGCCTATTAATGAAAACGCCAGTGTGAAGTTATATAAATGGGAAGATTTTGAAGGGAAACGTACCTTTTGGCATTCATCAGCACATTTGTTAGCAGAATCTTTGCAGGAACTTTATCCAAATATTCATTTTGGTATGGGGCCAGCTATTGAAAATGGTTTTTATTATGATGTAGATTTAGGAGACGGGGTTGTTATTAAGGATGTTGATTTGGTAACTATAGAAAAGAAAATGCAAGAGCTTGCAAGTAAAAAATTATCCATATCTCGTCAAAATGTTACTAAACAAAATGCATTAGAACTATTTGGTAAAAAAGGGGAAACTTATAAAATTGAATTAATCAGTAAATTGGAAGACGGTAAAATTACTGTTTATACGCAAGGTAATTTTACTGATTTGTGTAGAGGGCCACATTTGCCAAATACGTCTTATATTAAGGCCATTAAATTGACTTCTGTTGCAAGAGCTTATTGGAAAGGAGACGAAAGTCGGAAGCAGCTGACACGCATTTATGGCATTTCTTTTCCTAAAAAGGAAGAATTAAGCGAATATCTTGCTCTAATGGAAAAGGCAAAAAAACGCGATCATCGTCGGATAGGTAAGGAAATGGAACTATTTACGTTTTCTCACAAAGTAGGACGGGGACTTCCTTTATGGTTGCCTAAAGGGACACAATTGCGTTTGAGGTTAGAAGATTTTTTGAAACGGATACAAAAAAAATATGGTTATCAACAGGTGATAACTCCCCATATTGGCAATAAAACGTTATATATAGCCTCTGGGCATTATGCTAAGTATGGGAAGGATTCTTTTCAGCCAATTCATACACCTGAATTGGGAGAAGAATTTTTATTAAAACCGATGAATTGTCCTCATCATTGTGAAATTTATAAAGCTTTTCTACGTTCTTATAAAGAATTGCCTCTTCGTTTAGCTGAATTTGGAACGGTTTACCGTTATGAGCGAAGTGGTGAATTACAAGGATTGACCCGTGTAAGAGGATTTACACAGGATGATGCACATATTTTTTGTTCTCCTGAGCAAGTAAAGGAAGAACTCATTAAGGTGATAGATATCGTTCGTGTTATTTTTTGTGCTTTGAATTTTAACGATTACGAGGTACAAATTTCTTTGCGAGATCTTAATAATAGGATAAAATATATTGGATCGGAAGAAAACTGGAAAAATTCAGAAGGGGCAATTATTGAAGTTTGTCAGGAAAAAAAAATTAAGGCAAAAATAAAATTAGGAGAAGCTGCTTTTTATGGTCCAAAGCTTGACTTTATGGTAAAAGATGCTTTGGGTAGAAATTGGCAATTGGGGACTATTCAGGTGGATTATAATTTACCTGAACGTTTTGAATTGGAATATGTGGGAGCTGACAATCAAAAACATCGTCCTGTAATGATTCATCGAGCACCATTTGGTTCTATGGAACGATTTGTTGCAGTAATGATTGAACACACTGGTGGTAAATTTCCATTGTGGCTAGTTTCTGATCAGGTGGTTATTCTACCTGTTAGTGAAAACTATAATCAGTATGCGGAAGAAATTGCAAAAGAATTTCATAAACGAGATATTCGTGTTACTATTGATAAAAGAAATGAAAAAGTAGGAAGAAAAATTCGGGACAATGAATTAAAAAAAATCCCTTATTTATTAATAATAGGGGAAAAAGAAAGAAGAAATAGTGAAATTTCTGTAAGAAAGCATGGGAAAGAGAATATAGGCATTATGAAAGTTACTGAATTCGCTGAATTTCTTAAGAAGGAAGTAGAGAGGCAAATGAGTCAGTGGCAATGATAATTTATAATTTATAATTTATAATTTATATTACAATTTATCTTGATGAGAAAAGATAAGTTAAAAGACCAGTATAGGATTAACGAGGAAATTAGGTCGGAAGAGGTTCGTGTTGTAGGAAATAATGTTGAACAAAGGATTTATCCGATTTCGGAAGCATTGAGAATGGCAGGTGAGTTAGAGTTGGATCTAATTGAGATATCACCCACTGCTGTTCCTCCTGTTTGTAAAATATTTGATTATCAAAAATTTATTTTTCAACAAAAAAAGCATCAGAAAGAGCAGAAAGTCAAATTGTCAAAAATTGTTGTAAAAGAAATTCGTTTTGGTCCGCAAACTGATGAACATGATTACAGTTTCAAACTAAAGCATGCTAAAAGTTTTCTTGAAGAAGGGAATAAGGTTAAAGCTTATGTATTTTTCAGAGGACGTTCAATTCTTTTCAAAGAGCAAGGAGAAATATTGTTGCTTCGATTTGCTAACGATTTGGAAGATTATGGTAAGGTAGAACAATTGCCTATTTTAGAGGGGAAAAAGATGATTATCACACTTGCTCCCAAAAAAGTAGAGATTATCTCTAGGAGATTGAAGAGGTGAATCAAAAAATAGATCAGAAAAATAATGAGAAAATTTTTCGTTTCTTTTAAAGATTGCTGCTCTATATATTTGTTTGATTTTCAAATTATTATAAATTTATAAGTTTAAAGTATAGAATACAAATGCCGAAAATGAGAACTAATTCCGGTGCAAAAAAAAGATTCGCTCTCACGGGAACAGGAAAAATTAAAAGGAAACACGCTTATAAAAGTCATATTCTTACAAAGAAAACTAAAAAGCAAAAGAGAAGGCTGACGCATTTTTCTATTCTTGATCGATCTGATGTAAATAATGTGAAGAGGCTATTAAGAGTTAAGTAATTTTCCAAAAGGTTTATTAATAGCTAATTTTTTAATATTTTGATTTATTATGCCTAGATCAGTTAATCATGTAGCTTCAAGAGCTAAAAGGAAAAGGATTTTTAAATTAACAAAAGGTTATTATGGTGCAAGGAAGAATGTGTTGACAGTTGCTAAAAACACTTGGGAAAAAGGTTTAACTTATGCTTTCCGCGATAGAAGAACTAAAAAACGAATTTTTCGTTCTTTATGGGTCCAACGTATCAATGCTGCAGCTCGTTTGGAGGGGTTGTCTTACTCCGAATTTATGAGAGGGCTCCACAGAAATAGTATTGAGATTAATCGTAAAGTACTCGCTGATCTTGCTATGAATCACGCTGGAGCATTCAAGGAAATTGTGGATAAGATTAAAAAGTGAACAGATAAAAAGAGAATGTAATAAAGTTAGTATACTTAAAATTTTATTAGAAAGGAGAATAAAAAGCTATCTACATCAATGATTGACACTTTGAATTACATAGATTAACATACATATAAGTATCTTACTTTTGATTACTTAGAATAAATAAAGTGAGTCCCATAGTCTTTCTTTTGTTTTCTTCGGGGAAGAAGTTTTCGTTCCTTCTCACCTTCTCAGATGCTGGATTATAAGGTAAAACTGTGTAAGGTTTCTCGTCAAGCTCTCTCCTTGTCGGCTCAATTACACGAATAAAAAATTCTCTCGGCTGTTTGTATGTTTATACTTGTCCCTGACTTAGGCATAAGTCTTTAAAAGACTTTCTACTTATATATTAAAGGTGGTTTCTTCTGCCATGCCAGAAGTATAAGCCAATGTATGGAAGACACATTTTTGAGAATAGAAAAATACGGTACTTTTCCACTTGCTACAGCTCTTTTTATACCTGTAAAATCCAGCAAAAATTCCATAGGATTTCCGATTTTGCCCGAAGAGTTACAGTACGTTTATATCTATCTATTTCTGACCTTGTGAGAAAAAATAAATACTAGCACCTAATTTCCCTTTCCCATCTTCGTATTCAATCGTCTCTTTCTGCAAATTACGAAAGAGCTCACCTAGTCTGTTTGTAATTCTCATCCTTATTGTCCAGTAAGAAGGATGAGAGAGTGTAGTGATATCCACACATTTCTAAACAAATAATCTCTGTCAATCAGACTGTTTGGTTTATTATTCCCCATGTTGTTTGACCCCGAAAATATTTTATAATCTATTCAAGTACAAGCATCTCGGGTGAGAAAAATCATAACTTGCAGTTGCAAGTCGATAAGGAAGGGGAAATGATATTCATATTCCCTGCATACGAAAATCTGGAATCAACGAGATAACTGTATCGATCCAGTCCTTTAAGCATTTCACAAAACCAACTAGTACTCTCTTGTACAACAAGGATATTTTTCTTTCTCCCATTTTTGATATAGCCTGAATCACACGTATACATTTACGCAAGCCAGTATCAAACGACTGAATACTTTCAATGAAATACTCTTCTTTCGGATGATCACATTCATGTATTTCTTTTGGAGAAATCCTTTTACTCCATTGCTCCAATATATTCAACAATTCTTTATTCGTACAATCCTCTTTTTCAAGATCTTACACAAAATACGAAATAGATAAAAAACACTACCTAAATTCGTTAAATATGTATTTTTATTTCACCCAAAATTATATGTAACTTAATATAAACCAGTTAATTATGTAATTTTAGATTGATCCTTACGTCTAGATTAGACTCTATATACAAAAAAAAGTTGAACTAAACATGATAAATTCCTTATTCATTATTAAGATGAAATTTAAAAAGGGAAGACCACTCTAATCTTCGGCAAGACCTCCTATCCTAAAAAGAAAAGGAGCATGGATGGAGTCGGTTTTCGTTTTCACACGATGGTTATCTCTCGCGATGGTTATCTCTCGTTTGATGAAAAAATCATTTATTTATCTACCTATTAATTGGTATGAAAGAACTTCACACACGGTTGTTCCTCTCCCTTTTTTCTTGTAGCGAAAGGTTTATATCTCTGTTATGGTTGAACCATGAAGAACAGTGAGTTCCTTTACTGCAATTGGACTGTTGTTGTGGAGCTTCTCTTTTTGATCTAATCGGTAAAAAATCATACAGTGATGTTATTCGATCCCACAACGAATGACTGATCTATGACTATTCCATAAATAAGAAATAGGTTCACTCCCTGGCTAAGAAGTGATATCTAGTCTAGTTGTCTAAATTACAAGGAGACGAATAACAGATCATGTCTATCCCGGAAGTAGAAAAATCCTGTTCCGTTATTGACAGATTCAAATCTATCTCTTCTTTCAACAGGGAAAGGATCGATTCTTCAGAATAGAGATCCTGAAAAATGTATGTCAGTTCATTTGTCATTTGGCTTGTATTTAAGAAAGACACAATGGGGAATAATGAGGTATTAATTAAAAGGTTGGTGAAATCATATAGCATGAGATGATTAAGTAGTTTATTGAGAAAGAGTTCTTCTTTTGTACTTTATCATCAGGATAAAGATTCGAACCACATGCACTTTGGTAAATTTCTAACTCTTCAATGTGGAGAGAGTACTATGTGATGTTCCGGATATACTTCAGCATTTAGGAGAAGAGATCAATTCATTTAACTTTTACTTTTTTGTCTTAGTTACAATTCAAGAGACTATTCTGTTTATCCAAACTATTAGTCACACCCTTATTTTTTTGTTCAGTTTTTGAAAGACTCTCGTTGCATAACGAAAGAAGGGAGGTTTTCTTATTATCAATACCTCTCCTGTGGATTGTACTGCGAATTAGTTGGACTCATTCTAGCGAATGGTATTCGATACCGTTTGATCTGCACTGCATACTTGTGAAAATAGGATGTGAGTTTATTGATAATAATATTTTAGAAAAGTTGGAGTGTAGTGTGAAGAATTGTATCGGCAGATCCAGATTATATCGTAAGCCGATGGCTTACAGAGCTAACATGGCAATAGAATACCTGATGGTTTATAGAAAGAGAATGAACAATGCTGCCTGACTGGAACATTCATCATTATGATTTGTATGGGTGAAGTAGGGCATTGTGAAGGACGGCGTTGAGATAACAAAACGTTATTTGTAATAGTGGAAACCTTTAACGAGTGAATAGACAGATGACATTGAGTCTACAAATGGTAAAAGATATTGAGAAAAGCACAATAAGGGATGAGAATTATTTCACAATAGTTTCCAGACTTTCCGAAGAGGATTTTTATAACGTGTCACCGTTCTCTCCAGGTAACTTGTTTGATTTAGGTTGGAGGAGGAGATGTTGTCGACTGGTATAGGGAAAAGATCTATAAATAACAAAGAATTGTCCCGTGAAAAGATTGATAGTGATTTAACTATTAAACCTCTATCAGTAATATATGTAAAAGTCTATCGTTGCGTTGACTTACAGTCAATGAGACATATTGATTATGATCAATACTTTATTTGTCATGCATATGCTTCTTTGGGCAGTTATCGGAGTACTGTAGGTAAAGCATTTGAGGAAGGTACTGATGAAATACTTTGTAAGATGTATTGAATCCTAAATGAGAATTATGGTGAGAGAATATTTGTGAGAGATAAAGATAGGAAAGTAGATAGGGAAGTTGATTTTTATCTTCTCAATATGGGAATGGGGAAATTTCTTTGCGAAATCAAGCTCATGAGGAAATGAAATATTGAAAGTGCTAATTTTATTTTTTTTCTTGAAAAATAGATCTATTCATTTTTGATTTATTGTCAGAGCAAAATAAAACCAGAAGGAGAAGTGGGATATCGAGATATCAGTTGAGTAGAATTGTATGGAAAGGGTTGCTACAGATGATTGCTGAATGAAGCTTTTGAGCGTTTCGTTTATACAGGGGAACTTTTATCAACAGAAATCGGATCTGTTGTTCCGGTTGCTAACGGTAGAGTTTTTATATGAGGGAAGGACTTAAATTATTTTAATAATCAGGAGTAATATATAAATATAAATATTTCGTATTATTTACTCATTGAACAAGTATGATTTGTCTATACCTTTAATATGCTCTTGCAAAGATGACTCGTTGTTTAGATGGCATTCCGGTTAACATGTCTATCCCTGGTGTAATATCCCCATTTAGAGGAATACAACGGATGGTTGCCTTAGTTTCTTTTTTAATTTGTTCTTCAGTTTTAGCAGTTCCATCCCAATGAGCCATAATAAATCCACCTTCTTCTATTCTTTCTTTGAATTCATCATAATTATCTACATAAACAGTATTTGCTGAACGGTAGTCTAATGCTTTTTGGTAAATATTTTGTTGAATATCGTTCAAAAGATTATTTGCATAGTCGGTGATATTATTAATTGAAATAGTTTCTTTGGTTAATGTGTCTCTACGAGACACCTCAATTGTTCCATTTTCTAAATCGCGAGTACCTAAAGTCAAACGAATGGGAATACCTTTTAATTCGTATTCAGCAAATTTCCATCCAGGTTTTTTATTGTCAGTATTATCATATTTTACATTAATATCTAAGTTTTTAAAATCATTGATAATGTTTGTTGCTTTTTCATTTATATCTTCTAAACTTGTTCTGTCTTTGGAGACAGGAATAATAACTATTTGGCAAGGAGCAAGTTTTGGAGGTAATACCAAACCGTTGTCATCTGAATGCATCATAATTAATGCTCCCATTAAGCGAGTTGAAACACCCCAAGAGGTAGCCCATACATATTCTCTTTTCCCTTTTTTATTAAGGAATTGAACATCAAAAGCTTTTGCAAAGTTTTGTCCTAAAAAATGAGAAGTTCCTGCTTGAAGTGCTTTCCCATCTTGCATTAAGGTTTCAATGCAATATGTATCGGTTGCTCCTGCAAATCGTTCACAAGGAGTTTTAACTCCTTTAGTTACTGGAATAGCCATGTATTGTTCTACAAAATTGGCATATATATCCAGTATTTTCAAGGTTTCTTCAATAGCTTCTTCTTTAGAAGTGTGAGCGGTATGTCCTTCTTGCCAGAGGAATTCTGCTGTCCTCAAAAACAGCCGAGTACGCATCTCCCAACGGACTACATTTGCCCATTGATTTATTAAAATAGGTAAATCGCGATAGGAATGAATCCATTTTTTATAAGTATTCCAAATAATACTTTCAGAAGTAGGACGTATAATTAACTCTTCTTCAAGTTTAGCTTCCGAATCAACAATTATTCCTTTCCCTATTGGATCATTTTTTAATCTATAATGAGTTACTATGGCACATTCTTTGGCAAAACCTTCTATATGGCTGGCTTCTCTGTTTAGAAAAGACTTGGGAATAAACAAAGGGAAATAAGCATTTACATGTCCTGTTTCCTTAAACATCTCATCCAATTGCCTCTGAATTTTTTCCCATATGGCGTAGCCATATGGCTTAATTACCATACAACCCCGTACGGCAGAATTTTCCGCTAAATCGGCCTTAATAACTAAGTCATTATACCATCGAGAGGAGCTTACACTTTTGGGTGTAAGCTCCTTTATTTCTTTTACCATTTTACCATTTTTATATTTATTGGCTTGATTTTATAAATCAGATAAATTATAATTATATGCTATAATCCATGCTTTCTGGATTAAATACCACAATAATTTCGGTCTGTTGGCAGACGAATGACTCTATGTAAAGGAGAAGCAGGATCCAGACCTGATAGAGGGGGGGTGGGGTGATTTAAAAGTATCGGGATCATATATATCATCCTTTTCAGTAAAGTGATACAAAAAAATTAGAGTTTTTCTACTACTTTATACACCGCAATGCAATATACAAAATATTACATTTGGATAGATGAGAATAATTCGTCCCTCATAAAAATCTAGGTCAATATGTTTTGTTGAAGCTATCTAATTATTAAGTATTTCTTCTAAATTAGCACAGAGAAGTCTTTTCTTTATATTATACTCGTAGTTTCATAATGTAAGAACATTTATGAAACCACAAGTATAGCTAAATGTAGTATGAAATGGAAAATTACAAAAGGTTTTTGATCACTTCTGCTTTGCCATATGCTAATGGTCCTGTTCATATTGGACACTTAGCAGGTGTTTATATCCCGGCGGATATTTATGCTCGTTATTTGCGACTACGAGGGGAAGAAGTTTTGTTTATAGGGGGTTCGGATGAACACGGTGTGCCAATTGCCTTGAAAGCTAGAGAAGAAGGTAGTACCCCACAGAAAGTTGTGGATCGTTATCATCATCTTATTAAAAAATCTTTTGAAGATTTTGGGATTACCTTTGATATTTATTCCCGAACATCCTCATTAATACATCATCAGACAGCATCGGAATTTTTTCGCCATTTATATGATAAGGGAAAATTAGTAGAGAAAATTACAGGACAATATTATGATACACATGCCAAATTATTTCTTGCAGATCGTTATATTTCTGGAACGTGTTATTTGTGTGGATATAAACAGGCATATGGGGATCAATGCGAATCATGTGGAGCTTTTATTAACGCCATGGATTTACTTGATCCAAAATCTGTTATCACAAATACCCTACCCAAGGTAAGAGAGACTAAACATTGGTATTTGCCTTTGGACGAATATACAGAATGGCTAAAAAAATGGATTTTGGAAGAACATAGAGAATGGAAAACTAACGTTGTTGGGCAGTGCAAATCTTGGTTAGAAACAGGATTGTTCCATCGTGCTGTAAGCAGAGACCTTGATTGGGGAATTCCTGTTCCAATAAAAGGTGCTGAGGGCAAAGTATTATATGTTTGGTTTGATGCCCCTATAGGTTATATTTCTAATACTATAGAATATTCTCCAAACGATTGGAAGAAATGGTGGAAAGACCCCAGTACTAAGCTTGTACATTTTATTGGGAAAGATAATATTGTATTTCATTGTATTATCTTTCCGGTTATGTTGAAAGCTCATGAAGGGTATATATTGCCAGATAATGTGCCCGCTAATGAATTTTTAAATTTGGAAGGAGAAAAAATATCTACTTCCCGTAATTGGGCAGTTTGGCTACATGAATATTTGGAAGAATTTCCTGGACAACAAGATGTTTTACGTTATGTTTTGATAGCTAATGCACCTGAAACTAAAGATGGCGATTTTACATGGAGGGATTTTCAGGCACGTAATAACAATGAATTAGTTGCTATACTTGGAAATTTTGTTAATAGAGTTTTAGTGCTTACTCACAAATATTTTGAAGGAAAAGTTCCTAAGCTCGGTGAATTAAGGGATTATGATCGAAATGTTTTAGAAAAATTTTTTCGATCAAAAATAATTTTGGAAAATTATTTAGGGCAGTATCATTTTCGTGATGCTTTGAAGGAAGCTATGAGTTTGGTCCGTATTGGGAATAAGTATTTGACGGATACTGAAGCATGGAAAACTGCAAGAAAAGACATATTTCGTACAGCTACTGTATTGAATGTGGCTTTACAAATGATAGTCAATCTTACTATTGTATTTGAACCTTTTTTACCTTTTACAGTAGATAAAATTTGTCGTTTTATTCGCAAGGGTAATTTAAAATGGTCTCAATTTGGAGAAATGAATTTATTAGAAGCTGGACATCAGCTTAATCCTTTTGATTTGTTGTTTGAAAAAATTGAAGATGAGGTTATTGAGCGTCAAATTCAAAGATTACATGAGACAAAAAAATAATAAGGTAAAGCTTTGATGTATTCATTTTATATTTGTTCATCAATTTTTATTTTCGGCTTCTCTTCCACATATTAAATTTTTTGGATCAAATAAAGTGTAATGTTTTGAGGATCATTGGTTGAGTTTAGCTGTTAATGTAAAATCCATCAGTTGTCTATTTCGAAAAGTAAAAATTTTTGTCCATAGCTAGACATTATTCAGACATTATTTTTATTAAGTCCTAAACTTTTTTATGAGAAGTGTAGTTGCTACAGTAACTAGTATAAATTATTGTTGTAGAACAAATCAAATTTTTTCCAAAATTGAGCATTGTAAGCTTGCAATTTCATAAGTTGATAGACATAAAGCAATCATGAGACAGTTTGAAGTGAATATATTGGGTTGTGGATCAGCTCTTCCTGCTACTAGGCATTCTTTAAGCTCTCAAATAGTTAATTTGAATGGAGAATTATATATGATCGATTGCGGAGAAGGGAGTCAGTTGCAATTTCGTGCAATGAATTTGAAGTTTCAACGACTTAATCATATTTTTATTTCTCATTTGCATGGTGATCATTGTTTTGGATTACTAGGGTTAGTATCAATGTTTGTGTTATTAGGGCGTACAGTTGATTTATGCATTTATTCTCATCCAGATACTAAATGTTTATTTCAGCCTTTAATAAAATATTTCTTTAAGGAATTGCCATTTCAGGTAGTGTTTCATCCTTTTGATCCTACTTGTAGTGGGTTGATTTTTGAGGATCAAGTGTTGAGAGTGTTTACGATTCCTCTGAAACATAGAGTGCCTACTGTTGGTTTTTTATTTGAAGAAAAACCTATCTATTTGTTTGATAACAATATGCAGAGAGGTAATTTTGTTACTTCTGGTAGTCAAACAGTTTCTAGTTCATGTTTGTCAAAGTTGGCGAGTTTTTCTTGTAGATATGCTTATTGTTCGGATACAGTGTATTATGAAGAGATTATTCCGTTGATAACTGGTGTAGATTTGCTTTATCATGAGGCGACTTATAGTAATAAAGATTTAGCCCGTGCCAAAGAAACTTATCATTCTTCAGCTCAGCAAGCATCTTTGATAGCTAGGGCTGCTAATGTAAAAAAACTTATGTTGGGTCATTTTTCTGCTAGATATCCTGATGAAACATTTTTATTAAAAGAAGCTCAAAAAATATTTCCTAATACGATTTTGGCGAGTGAACGGATGATATTGCCTATTATTTAGAATAATATAATAGCTTTGAGAGAAAATGAGCCGTAATATGCGAAAAAAGGCAAGAAGAATATTTGTTTACGAAAGGCGAGAATTCGTTTTGAACGTGGTGACTTTAACGAAGTTAAGGAGATTATAGGTGAAAAGATGTATGAGAATCTGATACGTTGTAAATAACAAGCTTAATGAAGAAAGTTTATGAAAGTAATATGAAAGTAATATGAAAGTAGATTAATCTTTATCATCACTTATATATAGGATATATATATATATATATATATATTCATTTTGTGATGTAGATCGCAAAAAAAACGTACAAAACATAATATACAAGAATAGACAATTCAGGGTGATTTTTTAAAAATTTATTCAGATAATATAGTGAGGATAAGGTAATCGATTTAGTGAATAATCTATATATCAACATTTTATATTATATCTCTATAAGAGTTTTAAAAATTTTCATTGTTACCTAACAAAATTGTTTTTAGAATGTTTTTTTGTAAAAAAAAGTCTTTGACTTATTAATAATCATTTTAGTTTTATACTTTTTATGTGTAAATTAGTTGGTCTGAGGAATCTATTATTCGGGAGAATTGGGAGAGTTAGAGTTATAGAAATAGAAAAATATAGTTGATTATGCCTACAATTCAGCAGTTAGTAAGGAAGGGAAGAGCAACTTTCTTAAAAAAGGGGAAAGCGCCCGCATTGGATTCATGTCCACAGAAGAGAGGGGTTTGTGTAAGAGTGTATACTACAACTCCTAAAAAACCTAATTCTGCTATGCGTAAAGTTGCACGTGTGCGTTTGACTAATTCTAAGGAGGTTAATGTATATATTCCAGGTGAAGGGCATAATTTGCAAGAACATTCTATTGTGTTGGTAAGAGGAGGAAGAGTAAAGGACCTTCCAGGTGTGCGTTATCATATTGTACGTGGAGCCTTAGATACAGCAGGTGTGAGTGGGCGTATGCAGAGGCGCTCTAAATATGGAGCAAAGTTCCCGAAAACGGGAACAGGAAAAACTAAGGCAGTACCAACTAAAAATAAGAAATGAAATTGAATGAACTTAGAAAAGGAAGTTTGTTGAAGATATATTTAAACTGTTTAGAATCATTGTAGATAAAATTTTTGAGAAAGATGAGAAAGGCAAAGCCTAAAAAAAGACAAATACTTTCGGATGCTGTATTTGGCAGCCAAAGAGTAACGAAATTTGTTAATCATTTAATGTATGATGGTAAGAAAAGCATGGCTTTTAATATTTTTTATTCTGCTCTGGAAAAAGTGAGAGCTAAACTGTCTGATGAACAAAAATCTTCTCTTGAAATCTGGGAGCATGCATTGAATAATATAACTCCACTTGTTGAAGTGAAGTCTAGACGAGTTGGTGGTGCTACTTTTCAGGTACCTACAGAAATTTATCCGGAGAGAAAAGAGACTATTTCAATGAAAAATATGATTTTTTTTGCTCGGAAAAGAGATGGTAAATCAATGGCGGATAAGTTATCAGCTGAGATTGTGGATGCTTTTAATAGTCAAGGTGGTGCGTATAAGAAAAAGGAAGATATGCGTAAAATGGCAGAAGCTAACAGAGCGTTTGCATATTTTAGATTTTGATAGTCAGTTTATATTATAAAAAATAGGGATTTTAATGGCAAGAGGTGTGGACGACCAACTAAAGTATACTCGCAACATTGGTATTATGGCACATATTGATGCGGGGAAGACTACTACATCAGAGCGGATACTTTTTTATACAGGCATTACTCATAAGATTGGAGAGGTTCATGATGGAGCTGCTACTATGGACTGGATGGAACAAGAGCAGGAGCGTGGTATTACAATCACTTCTGCTGCAACAACAGCTAAATGGAAATATAGTGATAGTATATATAAGATTAATTTGATTGATACTCCAGGACATGTGGATTTTACTGTGGAAGTAGAGCGTTCTTTACGTGTCTTAGATGGCGCAGTTGTTACTTTTTGTGCAGTAGGGGGAGTTGAACCTCAATCGGAAACTGTGTGGTACCAGGCAGATAAGTATCGTGTGCCAAGGATTTGTTATGTGAACAAAATGGACCGTTCTGGTGCAAATTTTTTTGAAGTAATGCGACAAATGAAAGAGATCTTGGGAGCTAATCCTTGTCCTGTTCAGATCCCTATTGGTGCGGAGGAGAGGTTTTGCGGAATCATAGATTTAGTACGAATGAAAGCTTTGTATTGGTATGATGAAGCTATGGGTGCGTCTTATTCCATTGAAAAGATTCCTACAGAGATTATGTCAGAAGCTGAAAATGGGAGGAATAAAATGCTTGAGATCTTAGCAGAAGTAGATGATGCTTTGATGGAGAAATATTTTGATGATCCGGATGCAATTACTGAAGATGAAATTCGTGGGGTTATTCGTAAAGGAACGTTGGCTATGCAAATTAATCCAATGATTTGTGGATCTTCTTTTAGAAATAAAGGTGTACAGGCTTTATTGGATGCAGTATGTGCCTATCTTCCAAGCCCAGTAGATACGGTTGCAATTAAAGGTGTTCATCCTGATAATTTGGATAAAATAGTAGCTCGTAAGCCAAGTGCTTCGGATCCTTTGTGTGCTTTAGTATTTAAAATTGCGACAGATCCTTATGTAGGTCGGCTTTGTTTTTTTCGTGTATATTCAGGAGAATTAGAGGCTGGTTCTTATGTTTATAATACTCGTTCTGGAAAAAAGGAACGTATTTCTCGATTATTTCAAATGCATTCTAATAAGCAAAATCCGAGGGAGTATATTGGATGTGGTGATATTGGGGCTGGAGTGGGTTTTAAGGATATTCGCACAGGAGATACTTTGTGTAGTGAAAATTATCCGATTATTTTGGAAAAAATGGATTTTCCAGAACCTGTAATTAGTATTGCAGTTGAGCCTAAAACACAAAAAGATTTAGATAAATTGGAATTGGGACTCGCCAAGTTAGCAGAAGAAGATCCAACTTTTACTGTTAAAACAAATGAGGAAACGGGACAAATAATTATTTCAGGCATGGGTGAACTTCATTTAGAAATAATTATTGATAGATTAAAACGAGAATTTAAAGTTGACTCCAATCAAGGTCCCCCTCAGGTGTCTTATAAAGAAGCTATTACTAAGTCAGTAGAATGGCGTGAAGTATATAAAAAGCAAACGGGTGGTCGTGGTAAGTTTGCTGATATGATCGTTCGTATTGAGCCAGTTGATTCGGATTTTGAGGGCGATTTTCAATTTATAAGTGAGGTTAAAGGTGGAAATATTCCAAAGGAGTATATTCCTTCTATTCATAAGGGTTTTTTGCGAGCAATGAAGAATGGTATTTTAGCAGGCTATGCAGTGGATAAATTAAAGGTGACAGTTATTGATGGTTCCTATCATGCTGTGGATTCTGATCAATTGTCTTTTGAAGTGTGTGCTATTCAAGCATTTAAGAATGCTGTAGAGAAGGCTAGTCCGGTTTTAAAAGAGCCGATTATGAGGATTGAGGTGGTTACTCCAGAAGAAAATATGGGTGATGTAATTGGTGATTTGAATAAACGACGTGGACGGGTAGAAACTATGGATACTAGTCGTGTTGGAATAAGGATTATAAAGGCACATGCTCCCTTGTCGGAAATGTTTGGTTATGTGACAACTTTACGTACTATTACCTCAGGTCGTGCTACAAGTAATTTGTCTTTTTCGCATTATGAAGAAGTTTCTGCTACCATTGCAAGGGAAATATTGATAAAAATAAAAGGGAGAGTGGATTTAATTAAGTGAAATTTTAAGTGAAATTTTTTAGAAAATTTTGGAGTATGGTTAATATCATAGATTGGAGGAAAACAAAGTAATAAAAAAAGAGGTTATAGAAATGAATTGGAGAGTTCCTAGTTTTAGAATTTATTTATCTCCGGCAGATGGAGAGATGTGTTCGTTTTTGGCTTTATTGAAATAAAGCTTGTATTTTAGACGATGAAATGTGTTTTGAGCGGATATTGTATGCAAAATCAAATTTAAAATGATGAAATGTTCTTTGTTATAGATGGGGTATAACAAAGAAAAGAGACAAGTCTCGCATGTAGCATGTACGTATTAAGAAAGACATTAGATAGATAAGTTTAAGGTTATTGGGTGAGAATTCTCTATCTTTGTAGGGATAAAAGTAGTAGAAAAGAGAGAAGAAAAACCAGTTCTTTAGTTATTAAGTTAATATTTGAAAGCAAAAAGTGATGAGTGCGAGCCACAAAATTAGGATTAGGTTAAAATCTTATGATTATAATTTAATAGATAGGTCTGCTGAGAAAATTGTGAAAGCTGTAAAGAGTATAGCTGATGATGTAAGTGGCCCTATTCCTCTTCCTACTCATAGGAGGATCTTTACGGTGAATCGTGCAACTTTTGTGAATAAAAAATCTCGTGAGCAATTTGAATTGGCTTCATATAAACGACTGATTGATATTTATGCTTCTAATACTAAGGTGGTAGATGCATTAATGAAACTGGATTTACCCAGTGGTGTGGAGGTTGAAATAAAGGTGTAAATTTAAGTTTTGGAGGTATTAGTGGAACTGTAAAATGTGAGCTTTGAATATTGGTTTGAAATGCGTAAAGGGGATGAGCAATAAGAATTAATTAATTAATTAATGTAAGTTTTAAGTAAAAGATATGCCTGGATTAATTGGGAAAAAAATTGGGATGACATCTATTTTTAGTGTTGAAGGGAAGAATCTTCCATGTACTGTTATGGAAGTAGGTCCTTGTGTTGTTACTCAAGTCAAAACGGTTGATAAGGATGGCTATGAAGCCGTACAGGTAGGATTTGAAGACAAGAAAGAAAAACATACTACAAAGCCAGAACGGGGACATTTTAAAAGAGCAGGAGTATCTTTTAAAAGATATTTAGCCGAGTTTAAAGAACAAGGGAAATATAAAGAAGGAGATGTTATAACTGTTGACTTTTTTAATAAAGGAATTTATGTAGATGTAGTTGGCATATCGAAGGGGAAAGGGTTCCAAGGGGTTGTAAAGCGGCATGGTTTTAGAGGAGTGGGTGAAGCAACTTTAGGACAAAGTGATCGTCAGAGACATCCAGGTTCTATTGGAGCATGTTCTTATCCCGCAAAAGTATTTAAGGGTACACGTATGGCAGGTCAAATGGGGAATACAAAAGTAACTATACAAAATCTTGAAGTAATAGAGTTAATATCTAAATATAATTTATTGATAGTCAAGGGATCAGTTCCGGGTTCAAAAGGTTCAATTTTAATAGTTAAGAAGTGATGGAGGTAAATATTTTTAATATTAAGGGTGAGGAAACAGGAAGAAAAGTAATATTGGAAGATAGTGTTTTTAGAGTTGAACCAAATGATTATATTGTTTATCTGGATGTAAGGCGGTATCTTGCTAATAAACGTCAAGGTACGGCTAAATCCAAGGAGAGGAGTGAGATGTCAGGTAGTACTCGTAAATTAGGACGTCAGAAAGGTAGTGGAGGGGCTCGTCGTGGTGATATCAATTCTCCTGTTTTAGTGGGAGGAGCTAGGGTATTTGGTCCTAAACCGAGGGATTATAGTTTTAAACTAAATAAGAAAGAAAAAAAAATGGCACGCAGATCTGTTTTATCTTGTAGAATGCGTGAGGGGGGCGTTATCGTTGTTGAAGATTTTTCTTTTGAAACTCCGAAGACAAAAGAATTCTTAGATTTGGCTAAGAATTTGAAAATACAAATAGCTAATAGCAAATTACTTGTTATTCTTCCGGAGAAAGATGATAATATTTTTTTATCAGCGAGAAATATATCAAAAGTAAAAGTGACTACCGTTTCCAATTTAAACACTTATGAAATTTTGGATGTGAACCGTTTGGTAATTTTAGAAAGTTCTGTAGTTGCCATTAATAATTTTTAACTTTAGTCGAAGATAGTAATGGGAATAATTATTAAACCTATCATAACAGAAAAACAAACTCAGATTACAGATAAAAAATCAAATTGTGTAGGGTTCTATGTTTCTCCTAGCGCTGATAAGTTAGAAATCAGAACAGCAGTGAGCGGGCTTTATGATGTTTCAGTTTTAAGAGTGAATACGATGAATTATGACGGTAAAAGAAAGTCGAGGTATAACAAATTGAAGGTTATGAAGGGGAAAAGGGTCGCTCTTAAAAAGGCAATTGTGATATTGAGTAAGGGAGAAACAATAGACTTTTTTAGTGGTAATATTAAATAGGGAATGGGGATTCGTAAGTTGAAGCCGGTAACACCGGGGCAAAGGCACAGAATTGTTGGCATGTTTAGCGAAATCACGGCTACTATACCTGAAAAGTCTCTTGTTTTTGGTAAATGTAAGTCAGGTGGGCGTAATGCTGAGGGTCATAGGACAGTTAGACATATTGGAGGAGGGCATAAACGTAGATTTCGTTTAATTGATTTTAAGAGAAATAAAGATGGTATTCCTGCAAGAGTAAAGTCTATAGAATATGATCCTAATCGTTCTGCTCGTATTGCTTTGTTGTACTATGCTGATGGAGAGAAGGTGTATATTGTTGCCCCAAATGGATTGAAAGTAAATCAATTAATAGTTTCGGGGAAAGAGGCTCCTCCCGAAGTTGGGAATTCACTTCCGTTAGCTGATATTCCTTTGGGAACAATAATCCACAATATTGAGTTGCGTCCGGGGCAGGGTGCTAAAATGGTGCGTTCTGCAGGAGTTTTTGCTCAGGTTGTTTCTAGAGAGGGTAATTATGTAATTGTTAGGATGCCTTCGGGAGAAACACGGAAAGTACTCGCTTTATGTAGAGCGAGTATTGGCAGTGTAAGTAATTCTGAACATGCTTTGGAAAAGTCGGGAAAAGCTGGGAGGATAAGATGGCTAGGACACTGCCCACATGTTCGTGGTGTAGCAATGAACCCCGTTGATCATCCAATGGGGGGAGGGGAGGGACGTGCTTCTGGAGGGCATCCAAGATCTCGTAAAGGTTTGTATGCAAAGGGATTAAAAACAAGAAATTTGAAAAAGTATTCCTCTAGATATATTATTGAAAGTAAGAAAAAGTAACCTAGTGAGTTTTAAAATCGGTGGATTATGAGTCGTTCTTTGAGAAAAGGTCCTTATATTAATGTTAAGTTAGAGAAGAAGATTCTGTTAATGAATGAATCAAAGAAGAAGTCTGTTGTGAAGACTTGGGCAAGGGCATCAATGATTTCTCCTGATTTTGTAGGATGTACTATTGCAGTCCACAATGGGAATAAATTTATTCCTGTTTATATTACGGAAAATATGGTTGGACATAAATTGGGGGAATTTTCTCCTACACGTCAATTTCGTGGTCATGCGGGTAATAAGAAAAAGTAAATAATTTCATGGGTGTTAGAAAGAGAATATCGGCAGAAAAAAGAAAGGAAAGTCGAAGAACAATGTATTTCGCAAGGTTGCGGCATATACCTGTCTCTGCTCGTAAGGTACGCCTTGTGGCAGATATGATTCGTGGGATTGAGGTGTTTAAAGCTTTAGGTATTTTGAGATTTTCCAATAAAAAAATTTCTTTATTCTTAGAGAAGTTACTTAAATTGGCCATTTCTAATTGGGAGCAAAAAACTGGACGACAAGCAGAAAACGGGGAGTTGTTTATAACAATGGTTAATGTTGATGTGTCTACTATCCTGAAGAGGATTCGTCCTGCTCCTCAGGGGAGGGCGCATCGCGTTCGTAAGCGTTTTAGCCATGTAGTTATATTTGTAAATACGAAAAATGAAATACAAAATTAGGGACTTAAATGGGACAAAAAATAAATCCGATAAGTAATCGTTTGGGAATCATTCGTGGGTGGGATTCTAATTGGTGTGGAGGTGATAATTATGGAGATATTTTATATGAGGATAGTAAAATTCGTAAATATTTAAATACTCGTCTTGCTAAGGCGAGTGTATCTCGTATTGTTATTGAACGTACATTAAAATTAGTTACTGTGGTTGTGTGTACCGCACGTCCAGGTGTTATTATTGGTAAAGGTGGTCAGGAAGTAGATAAATTGAAGGAAGAATTGAAAAGAATTACTTCTAAAGAGGTTCAAATAAATATTTTTGAGATAAAAAAGCCTGAATTAGATGCGGCAATTGTGGCGAGTAATATTGCTCGTCAATTAGAGGCTAAGATAGCTTATCGTCATGTAATAAAAGTAGCTATTGCTGCTGCAATGCGAATGGGAGCAGAGGGAATTAAGGTACAAATTTCTGGTCGTCTGAATGGTGTTGAAATAGCTCGTTCAGAAATGTATAAAGAAGGAAGAATTCCATTGCATACGTTGCGTGCGAATATTGACTATGCTTTGAGTGAAGCTTTGACTAAAGTTGGTTTGTTAGGTGTGAAAGTTTGGATTTGTCGTGGTGAAGTGTATAGTAAACAGGATTTTGTTGTTCAATTTGCTAGCCAAAGAGGGATGAATAGGTATGAAGGTAGTGGGGATAAAAGTGTCAAAAGAAGGAAAAGGAATGGCATAAAAAAGAATGAGTAATATATAAAATATATAAGATTATAGTTTTTTTCATTAGAAAATAGTAGATTCACAATCTACGTAGCGAAAAAGAAAATGTTACAGCCGAAAAAAACAAAATTTAGGAGATCACAAAAGGGGCGAATGAAAGGTAATGCACAGCGTGGTAATAGGCTATCTTTTGGTTCTTTTGGGATAAAAACATTGCAAGCAAAATGGATTACAGGACAGCAAATAGAGGCTGCGCGTATTGCTGTGACTCGTTGTATGCAGCGTCAAGGTCAAGTATGGGTTAGAATTTTCCCCGATAAACCTATTACTAAAAAGCCAGCTGAAGTGCGTATGGGTAAAGGTAAAGGGTCTCCTGAGGGATTTGTTGTGCCGGTTACACCAGGAAGAATTCTTTTTGAGGTTGAAGGGGTAGTATTTGATGTTGCGAAGGAAGCTTTGAGATTGGCTGCTCAAAAGCTTCCAGTTACGACAAAATTTATTGTAAGACATGATTATGATTTTAATATTTTAAAATAGTAAAATATGTAGTCTACATAGCGATATAACAACAATCATTGTAGTAATACATAGCTTTGTTGTTATTATATTTGTAAATATCCAAGATGACAGAAGAATGAATTCATGTAGATTGCTGTTGGTAGTAATGTTTCTTATAAGAAGGGACTTAGGTGATTTTTTGCCATATATAAAAAAAGAGTTTGGTACGCAGTAAGAAGAAGTATGGTTATAGATTCCTAAGTATGGTTATAGATTCCTAAGTATGGTTATAGATTCCTAACAGATATTTGGATAGGTGAGTATTTTGATTAGAATACCTGTTTTAGAATTCTGATATCTGATAGATGATGTCGGATGTGATAAGAATAATAGGTGCTGGGAAATGATTTTATACCGAAAGAATGAAAGATATTACAGATATTACAGAGAAGTTAAGATATGAAGTTTACAGAAATTAGAGATTTAACTACTACTGAATTAAGGGAGAGATTGAAGGTTGAAACGAAAATATATGAGCAAAGAAAAATTAGTCATAGTATTTCTCCATTAAGTAATTCGGCAGTAATTACTCAGTCACGTAGAGAGATTGCACGTATGAAGACTGAGATGCGTCAAAGAGAAATTAATGACAAGATAAATGAAAAATAGAAATTTAAGGAAAGAGAAGATAGGGGTTGTTTTTAGTAATAAAATGGACAAGTCTGTTACTGTTGCTGTGAAATGGAAGGAGAAACATCCTATATATGGAAAGTTTATAAATAAAACAAAAAAGTTTCATGTTCATGATGAGAAAAGTGAATGTAGTGTTGGTGATATTGTGAAAATTATGGAAACTCGTCCTCTGAGCAAAATCAAAAGATGGAGATTGGTAAAAATAGTTTCAAGAGCTAAGTGATTATGATACAGCAGGAATCTAGACTTATAGTAACTGACAATTCTGGAGCAAAGGAAGTACTTTGTATTCGAGTGTTGGGAGGAACGCGAAGGCGTTATGCTTCTGTGGGAGATATAATTGTTGTAACAGTTAAGACTGTTGTTCCGTCTAGCGATATAAAAAAGGGTATAGTATCTAAAGCGATTATTGTACGTGTAAAAAAGGAAATTCGTCGTGAAGATGGTTCTTATATTCGTTTTGATGACAATGCTTGTGTGCTTTTGAATAGTACGGGGGAGATAAGAGGTAGTCGTATTTTTGGTCCTGTCGCTCGTGAACTTCGTACTGTAAATATGAAAATTGTGTCTTTGGCTCCGGAGGTGTTGTAGAATTTTTGTTTACAAAAAGTGTGATAAAAATGAACAAATTACATATTAAAAAAGGCGATACAGTCTATGTAAATGCTGGTGACTATAAGGGTAAGATAGGGTGTGTATTAAAAGTGTTTCTTGGTAAGCAACGTGCTTTGGTAGAGGGGGTTAATATTATTTCTAAGACTATTAAGCCAAGTGCAAAAAATCCTCAGGGGGGATTTGAGAAGAAAGAAGCTTCTATTCATATTTCAAATTTGAATGTTTTAGATCCTAAAACTGGAAAACCTGTGCGTATTGGTCGTAAATTAGGTGAAAGAGGAATGTTAATTCGTTTTTCTAAAAAGTCAGGGGATGAAATTAAATAATGAATACTGATATGGCTAACTTGAAGAAAGAATATCAAGAAAGAATTATACCGGCTTTAATTAAAGAATTTAATTACTCTTCTGTGATGCAGGTGCCTGTGTTACAGAAAATAGTGGTCAATCAGGGACTAGGAGATGCTGTAGTTGATAAAAAACTTATTGATGTTTCTATTCAAGAATTGACTTCTATTACGGGTCAAAAAGCAGTGGTAACTCTTTCAAAGAAAGATATATCTAACTTTAAACTTCGTAGAAGAATGCCTATTGGAGTGAAGGTTACTTTGCGCCGTGAACGAATGTATGAATTTCTTGAACGTTTGATGCGTATAGCTTTGCCTCGTATTCGTGATTTTAAAGGAATAGAGAGTAAATTTGATGGAGGAGGTAATTGTACGATTGGTATTCGTGAACAAATTATTTTTCCTGAGATAAATATTGATAATATTATTAAAATAATGGGAATGAATATTACATTTGTTACTTCTGCAAAAACAAATATGGAAGGTTATGCTTTGTTGAGGGAATTTAGTTTACCGTTTAGGAATATAAAGAAAGTTTAAGAAAGGGGATATTATGGCTAAAGAATCAATGAAGGCTCGTGAGTTGAAACGGGCAAGATTAGTTGCTAAGTATGTAGATAAGAGAGTTCGATTAAAAAAGGAAGGTAATTATGATTCTTTACAAGCTCTACCTAAAAATGCATCTCCTGTACGTTTGCATAATCGTTGCAGAATTACAGGGCGTTCTAAAGGGTATATTCGTCAATTTGGCATCTCTCGCATTCAATTGAGAGAAATGGCTTCTATGGGATTAGTGCCGGGCGTTAGAAAAGCAAGCTGGTAACAAGGGGGGGGGAGTTGTGTGGTTTCTTTTTCTGTGGAATTTTAAGAAAAATGAAAGGTATCCCTGTATATATATTTTATATTTGAATGTTTTTTGATAAAGTTAAGTTAACTTCGATTAAGTTCATATGACAGATCCGATTGCAGATTATCTAACAAGATTGCGGAATGCTATTAAAGCCAAACATAAAATAGTAGAAATTCCTGCGTCAAATTTGAAAAAAGAGATTACGAAAATCCTTTGTAACAAGGGTTACATTTGGGATTATAGATTTATAGAAGATAAGCATCAGGGTAAAATCAAAATTGCTATGAAGTATAGTAATATAAATAAAGTAAATGCAATTAAAGTGTTAAAGCGAATATCTAAACCAGGATTGCGTAAGTATACGAGTTATAGAAAAATGTCTCGTGTATTGAATGGTTTAGGTATAGCTATATTATCTACTTCAAAAGGGGTAATGACAGATAAAGAGGCACGCGATTTGAAAATCGGCGGTGAGGTTTTATGTTATATTTATTGATGAAGATAGTATGTCAAGAATAGGAATACTTCCTATAGTGATACCGGAGAGAGTAACTGTAATACAAAAGGGGAATGCGATCATAGTAAAGGGTCCAGAAGCAGAATTGTATCAAGAGATAAATCATCCGGTCATTAGAGTTGAAATAGGAGAGGATAAGGTAATGGTACATAGGCTAGATAATGAAAAGAAAAATTGTGCTTTGCATGGATTGTATCGTTCTTTAATTAATAACATGGTAATTGGTGTTTCAAAAGGTTATAGAAAAGAGTTGGAACTAGTAGGGGTAGGGTATCGTGTTACAAACACTGGGAATTTGTTAGATTTTGCATTGGGATACTCACATAACATTTATTTGCAATTGCCTCCTGAAATTAAAGTTGAAACTAAAAGTGAACGTAATAAAAACTCGCTCATTATTTTAGAGTCGGCGGACAAGCAATTGCTTGGGCAAGTGTGTGCAAAGATACGTTCTTTTCGTAGAGTAGAGCCTTATAAGGGTAAGGGAATTCGTTTTGTAGGTGAATTAATTCGCAGAAAGTCGGGAAAATCAGCTGGCAAGTAAAAATTTTAGAAGTTGAAATACTATGACTGCAAAGGGATTAAGGAGGATTAAAATAAAAAAACGTATTCGTAAGTATATTTTTGGTACTGCTGAACGTCCGCGTTTGACCGTATTTAGAAGCAACAGGCAGATTTATTCGCAGTTGATCGATGATTCAACGGGTAATACTTTAGTAGTTGCGTCATCTCTTGGAATTACAGAAAAAGTTTCTAAGAAAAAAATTGCCTATAGAACAGGAGTATTGGTGGCTCAAAAGGCTAAAGAAGTGGGTATTCGATCGGTAGTTTTTGATAGAAATGGGTATTTGTATCATGGTAGAGTAAAAGAATTGGCAGATGCTGCCCGTGAGGAAGGACTTAAGTTTTAATTAGAAAATGAGTAGTAATGACTAGTAACAGGGTAAGAACGACTTCAGATTTGGAATTAAAAGAGAGATTAGTTGCAGTTAAGCGTGTAACTAAGGTTACTAAAGGAGGGCGTACATTTAGTTTTGCAGCTATTGTTGTAGTGGGGGATGAAAATGGTATTGTTGGTTGGGGATTGGGGAAAGCAGGTGAAGTAACTGCTGCAATCGCTAAAGGTGTGATGGTAGCAAAGAAGAATTTAATTAGAATACCTATTTATAAAGGCACAATTCCACATGAGCAATTATCTAAGTTCGGTGGTGCTCGGGTATTAATTAGGCCAGCTGCTCATGGTACAGGAGTGAAAGCAGGAGGAGCGATGCGTGCGGTATTGGAAAGTGCTGGAATAACTGATGTTTTAGCAAAGTCTAAGGGTTCATCTAACTCTCATAATATGGTAAAAGCAACTATCGCTGCTTTGAGTGAATTAAGAGATCCGGCTATGATTGCTCAAGATAGAGGTATATCGGTAAGAAGAGTATTCAATGGATAATTTAGGAGAATTATATGGGGAGAATATGGAGGCGGTGATAGCTGAATTGGATGTTTGAATGTTCGAAGGGAGAGGGAATAGATGTTTGATTTTTTTTATAATATTGGAATCTAAGAAGGATGGTGTTTTTTTGTATTATATACTTAGGTATTTACTTAGGCATAGGCATTAGTGATTTGTAATTGTGAGTTTATTTTTTTGTTATCGATAAAATCATGAATTTATCCAGTTTGAAACCAGTTAAAGGTTCCACAAAGACTTGTAAGAGAGTTGGTAGAGGGCAAGGTTCTGGTTGTGGTGGAACTTCTACAAGAGGTCATAAGGGACAAAAGTCGAGGTCTGGTTATTCTAAAAAGATAGGATTTGAAGGTGGGCAAATGCCTATTCAGAGGCGTTTGCCGAAATTTGGTTTTAAAAGTATCAATCGTGTAGAATATAAAGCAGTTAATCTTAGTGTTATTCAGTCATTAATAGACACACGTTGTTTGGCTAAAATTGGTATTGATGATTTGGTAGATGCAGGAATTGTTTCTGCAAATCGATTGGTAAAAATTCTTGCTGGTGGGATTATTACTTCTGTGGTTGAAGTTACTGCCCATGCCTTTTCTGAAAAGGCAGAGAAAGCGATTCTGAAAGTAGGAGGGACTGTTATTCGAACTTTGAAACAATGAGAGTAGTCGAAATAATAAAGAATATTTGGAAAATAGAAGATTTAAAGGTTCGTATTTTTGTGACTTTTATTTTGGTTATGGTATATCGTTTTCTATCAGTTGTTACGCTTCCTGGTGTTACATCTACTTCTTTAGGTGGATTAAGAGCTCAGGCACAAGGTGGTTTAATGAGCTTATTAGATATGTTTTCAGGAGGTGCGTTTTCTAATGCTTCTATTGTGGCACTGGGAATTATGCCTTATATATCAGCATCAATTGTGATACAATTGCTAGCAATTGTAGTGCCTTATTTTCAGAAACTTCAACGAGAAGGAGAAAGTGGAAGACGGAAGATAAATCAATATACTCGTTATTTGACACTATTGGTTTTGATATTACAAGCACCTACGTATCTTATTAATTTAAATGTACAGATGCGATCTGTAGGATCTATTGTCCCAGGGGGTATGTGGTTTACTATTTCTTCTACTATTATACTTGCTGCAGGTTCTATGTTTGTATTGTGGTTAGGTGAGCGAATTACTGATAAAGGAATTGGGAATGGTATCTCTTTTATTATTATGATTGGTATTGTTGCTCGTTTGCCACAGGCTTTAACTCAAGAAATTATATCAAAACTAAGTGAAGCGTCCGGAGGATTAGTGGTGTTTTTACTTGAGATTGTTATTTTATTGGTTGTTATTGCAGGTGCTATTCTTTTAGTACAGGGTACAAGAAAAATACCTGTTCAATACGCTAGACAAATGATAGGTAATCGTCAATATGGTGGAGTGAGGCAGTATATTCCTTTGAAAGTAAATGCAGCAAATGTGATGCCAATTATTTTTGCTCAAGCTATCATGTTTATTCCTATTTCTTTAATAGGGTTTGGTTCAAATAAAAATACAAATAATTGGCTGGTAAGAATATTTACTTCTTTGAGTAATATTAGTGGTTTTTGGTATAATTTTATTGATGTAGTGTTAATTATTGTGTTTACTTGGCTCTATACGGCTATTACAATTAATCCTAAACAAATAGCTGAAGATTTGAAGCGTAGTAATGGGTTTGTCCCTGGGATTAAACCAGGGAAGAAAACAGCAGAGCATATCGATAGTGTTATGTCAAAATTGACTTTCCCTGGTTCTTTGTTTCTTGCCTTGGTAGCAATTATGCCTGCTTTTGCAAAAATGTTTGGGATACAGCAGGGATTTGCTTCTTTCTTTGGAGGAACTTCTTTATTAATTTTGGTAGGTGTAGTTTTGGATACACTACAACAGGTGGAAAGTCGTCTGTTAAGTCGTCATTACGATGGTTTATTACATTCTGGAAGGGTTAAAGGGCGAACAGGTCAGTTTTATTGAGATTTATTTTTTATAGCTTGGATTATTTGTGAATAGGTGGAGGTATGGTTTGTCTAAAAACAGATGAAGAAATCGAATTAATGCGTGTGGCTAGTCTATTAGTAAGTCTGGTGCTTGCTGAAGTAGCTAAAAATATTACTCCCGGGGTGATTACGCTCCAATTAGACAAGATAGCAGATGAGTTCATTTGTGATCATGGGGGAATACCGTTGTTTAAAGGGTATAAGGGTTTCCCTAATGCATTGTGTGTTTCGGTGAATGAAAATGTAGTTCATGGTATTCCAGGGAATTACTCGTTAAAAAATGGTGATATTGTGTCGGTTGATTGCGGAGTGAAAATAAATGGTTATTGTGGTGATTCGGCTTATACTTTTGAGGTTGGAGAAGTAGATCCAAAAATAAAGAAATTACTGCAAATAACGAAGGAATCTTTATATGTCGGTATTAATTATGCTGTTAATGGGAAAAGGTTGGGAGATTTAGGGTATGCAATTCAAACTTATTGTGAGAAGGCAGGGTATAGTATCGTTAGAGAATTGGTAGGGCATGGGATAGGGAGAGAAATGCATGAATCGCCAGAAGTTCCTAATTACGGAAAGAAAGGCAGGGGGTGCTTATTGAAAGCAGGAATGTGTATTGCAATAGAACCAATGGTTAGTTTAGGTTCAAGGAATATAAATTTTGAGAGGGATGGTTGGACCGTCCGTACAGTGGATCGCAAACCTTCAGCTCATTTTGAACATACAGTAGCTATTCGACACGAGAAAGCAGATATTTTGTCTACATTTGATTTTATAGAAGAGATTTTAAAGTATAAATAGAAAATTTATGTTTATATTTGAGCTAGAATGTTTTGATATATGACTAAACAATCAGCAATAGAGCATGATGGGGTTGTCGTGGAGGCATTGTCTAATGCAATATTTCGTGTTGAGTTGGAGAATGGGCATGAAATTGAAGCCCATATTTCTGGGAAAATGCGTATGCATTATATTAAAATATTGCCAGGTGATAAGGTAAAAGTAGAAATGTCTCCTTATGATTTATCTAAGGGGAGAATTTCATTTCGATATAAATAAAAAGTACTTTTTATGAAAGTAAGGGCATCAATCAAAAAGCGTGGTGTTGATTCTAAAATTGTACGTAGAAAGGGATGCTTGTATGTATTGGATAAGAAAAACCCTAGTTTTAAACAGCGTCAGGGGTAGTTTTTTAATTTTTGCAAGATTTCTAAGCTAATGGCAGTAAGAATACTAGGTGTGGATCTGCCTCAAAATAAAAGAGGTGAGATAGCGTTGACTTATATTTATGGTATAGGGTGTGGTTTGTCTAGTAAAATCCTAACAGAGGCGGGTATTGATAGAGATACCAGAATTAAAGATTGGACAGATGTCCAGGTGGCGGCAGTACGTGAAATTATTAGTCGTAATTTTAAAGTGGAAGGAGATCTTCGTTCTGAAATCCAATTGAATATAAAACGTTTGATGGATATAGGTTGTTATCGTGGTATACGTCATCGTATAGGGTTGCCTTTAAGAGGTCAAAGCACTAAAAATAATGCTCGTACACGCAAAGGGAAAAGGAAAACTGTTGCTAATAAGAAGAGGGTAACAAAATAAATAAAATTCAATTCGAAAAAAGGAAAAATGGCAAAGAGGACAGTTGCGACAAAAAAAAGGGTAGTAAAAGTGGATGTTAAGGGGCAATTACATATTCATTCCTCATTTAATAATATTATTGTTACGATTACAAATGATGAAGGGCAAGTTATTTCTTGGTCTTCTTCTGGCAAAATGGGATTTAGAAGTTCTAAAAAAAATACTCCTTATGCAGCTCAGATGGCGGCACAAGATTGTGCCAAGGTGGCTTATGATTTAGGAATGAGAAAAGTAAAAGCTTATGTGAAAGGTCCTGGCAATGGACGCGAGTCTGCTATTCGGATGGTACATAATGTGGGGATTGAAGTGACTGAAATTATAGATGTTACTCCACTTCCGCATAATGGATGCCGTCCTCCTAAAGGAAGAAGGGTTTAAAAAAAATATTTCACAGAATAATGGCAAGATATATTGGACCAAAAACAAAGATTGCATGTAGATTTGGTGAGCTTATTTTCGGACCAGATAAGGCTTTTAGCATAAGGAATAGTTCTTCGAGTAGAAGAAAGAAAAAAACTTCTGAATATGGTATTCAGTTACGGGAGAAGCAGAAGGCGAAGTATATTTATGGTGTGTTAGAAAATCAATTCCGTGGTTTTTTTGAGAAAGCCTCTCGGTCAAGAGGCATCACAGGTGTAGTCCTTCTTCAGTTGTTAGAGTCCCGTTTAGATAATTTGGTTTATCGTATGGGATTGGCAAAGACGAGGGCGGAAGCACGTCAGTTAGTTTCTCATAAGCATATTACAATCGATAATAACGTGGTTAATATACCTTCGTATTTAGTAAAACCAGGACAAATTATAGGGGTACGTGAGAGAGCTAAATCATTGGAAATTATTTTAGATAATCTTATAAGAGCGAATCATAATAAATACTCATGGATCGAATATGATAAATCTTCTATGAGTGCAAGGTATTTATATATTCCTGAAAGAATGGATATTCCTGAAAATATTAAGGAGCAGTTAATAGTAGAGTTGTATTCTAAATAATCAATGTTTTCATGGCGATATTAATGTTTCAAAAACCTGATAGAGTAATAGAGGTAGAATCCGGTGATAAGTATGGAAAATTTGAATTCCATCCATTGGAATCAGGTTATGGGATCACTATTGGTAATTCTCTTCGTCGTGTTCTTTTATCATCTTTAGAAGGTTATGCCATCACTTCAATTAAGATTGAAGGTGTGAGTAATGAATTTGCTGTTGTACCAGGAGTTGTAGAAGATGTTACGAACATAATTCTTAAACTTAAACAAGTGAGGTTTAAACGGATAAACAAAGATTTTGAATATGAGAGAGTGGTCCTTACTATTTCAGAAACTGATAAATTCAAGGCAGATGATATTAGTAAACGTTTAAGTGGATTCGAAGTAGTGAATTCTGATTTTATAATAGCTCATTTGGATAAAAGTGCTAATCTTAATATAGAGTTGACAATTAGAAAAGGGCGAGGGTATGTTCCATCAGAAGAGAACTATAGAGATAGTGATGATGTAAACCAGATAGCTATTGATTCTGTTTTTACACCGATAGTAAATGTAAAGTATAATGTTGAGTCTTTTCGTGTGGAGCAAAAGACAGATTATGAAAAATTGACGATTGAAATTATGACTGATGGTTCTGTTTGTCCTAAAATTGCTTTAAAATCAGCTTCTGACATTTTGATCCAACATTTGGAATTATTTTCTGAAGGGAGAATTCGATTAGAAAAGGATGAGATTGAAACAGTTAAAGATTTTGATGAAGATGTCTTACGCATACGACAGCTATTGAAATCTAAATTATCAGATATGGAACTTTCTGTTCGTGCCCTCAATTGTTTGAAAGCAGAGGCAATAGAAACATTGGAGGATCTTGTAAAGTATCAAAAAAGTGATTTAATGAAATTCCGTAATTTTGGTAAGAAGTCGCTAGTCGAATTAGATGAGTTGTTAGCAAAATTGAATTTAACATTTGGTATGGACATAGAAAAATATAAATTTGGGTAGCAATGAGGCATAATAGGCACATTAACCATTTGGGTCGTACTCATTCTCATCGGAAAGCGTTACTTTCTAATATGGCTGTTTCGTTGATTAAACATAAAAGGATTTTTACAACTCTTGCCAAAGCGAAAGAATTTTGCAAATATGTGGAACCGATATTAACACGATCGAGGAATGATACGACTCATTCTAGGCGTTTAGTTTTTCGGAAATTGTGTGATAAATATGCTGTATCCGAATTATTTAGAGAAATAGCACGGAAAATCGGAGATAGACCGGGTGGGTATACTCGTATTATTAAAATAGGTAATCGTTTGGGTGACAATGCTGCTACGTGTTTTATTGAGTTGGTGGATTATAATGAATTAATGTTGAAGACTGCGCATGGTGGCGCAACTAATAAAATACGTCGCTCCAGAAGAAGTTCCCCTCATAAGAGGGATATAAATGAGAGAAATAATATTATCCAGGAGGATAATGCTATGACTAAAACTATTGAAGAGGCGAAAGGGGAATAATAAGTTTGCCGTGTTATAGGTTTTATACGCTGTGAAAGGTTTGCGAATATATTGTTTGCAGGCCTTTTTGTGGATTTAAGAGATTTCATTTTAAGAAATAAATAGCAATCCCTTGTACATTGTAGTGAATAAAGATGTAATTCAGAAAATTGGTAAGATTTAGGAATGGAACAAAATTATAGTGAAAGTAAAGTAGAAAAAAAAATTAAATGGTTTTGGATAACATTTGGAATATTGATTTTTTCTATTATTATTTTTTTTCTGTTGATTCTTAAGGGATGGATAGGATATATGCCTTCAATGCAAGATTTGGAGAATCCTATTAATAAGTATGCTACCCAAGTTATTTCGGCTGATATGCAAATTATGGGGATGTATGCTCAAAGCGAAGAGAATAGAATTTATGTGGATTATAAAAAACTTTCACCTGCTATAATTCAAGCACTGATTGTTACTGAGGATTCCCGTTTTATAAAACATTCTGGTATTGATTTTTATGCATTGTTGAGATCAATAGTAAAGCGAGGAATTTTGTTTCAAAAAAATAGTGGAGGTGGTAGTACTATTTCTCAACAATTAGCAAAACAGCTTTATTCTAAACATGCAAAAAGTTTTTTAGAACGTCTTTATCAAAAGCCAATTGAATGGATGATTGCTATTCAATTGGAGCGTTTTTACACGAAGGAAGAGATAATCAATATGTACCTTAACAAATTTGATTTTCTTTATAATGCTGTTGGTATTCAAACGGCTTGTTATGTTTATTTTGGAAAGTTACCTCAAAATATTTCTATAGAAGAAGCTGCTACTTTAATAGGAATGTGTAAAAATCCTTCTTATTTTAATCCTTTGAGACACGTACAAAAAACGCAAAGGAGACGTAATGTAGTTTTGAATTTAATGCGAAAAAATGGCTATATATCTCGAGAAGAATGTGATTCATTGATGGCTTTACCTTTGGTTACTGATTTTCATAGGATAGATCATAAAGAGGGAATTGCTCCTTATTTCAGAGAACATTTGCGTCTATTGATGACAGCAAAAAAACCAGATAGGAAGGATTATAATCCTGACAATACTTATAAATATGTAGAGGACTCTATAGCATGGGAGACTAACCCATTATATGGTTGGTGTAATAAAAATAAAAAATCGGATGGTTCATCCTATGACCTTTATACCGATGGTTTGAAAATATATACTACTTTGGATTCACGTATGCAAATTTATGCAGAGCAAGCTGTTAGTGAACATATAGGAGATTTTTTGCAACCTGCTTTTTTTAAGGAGAAAAAAAGTAGTTCAACGGCACCTTATTCTCATTTGTTGAGCAGGGGTATGATAAATGCCATTTTGGAACGTTCTATGAAGCAGACTAGTAGGTATTGGATGTTAACGAAGGAAAATATGTCGGAAAAGGAAATTAAAACTATTTTTAATACACCAATAGAAATGCAAGTTTTTTCATGGCAAGGAATGAGAGATACAGTTATGTCTTTAATGGATTCTATTCGTTATATGAAGTCTTTTCTTCGTACAGGTTTTATGGCAATGGATACTCATTCAGGGGCAGTAAAGGCTTATGTGGGAGGTATTGATTATAAATATTTTCAATATAATATGGTGAGTATGGGTAAAAGACAAGTTGGCTCAACTATTAAACCTTATTTGTATTCGTTGGCCATGGAAAATGGATTTACTCCCTGTGATGAAATAGATCATGAACCGCAGGATTTAGTCACGGAGACAGGCGAAGTATGGTCACCAAGAAATACTAATAATTTAATGAGAGGAGAAAAAGTTAGTCTCCGCTGGGGCTTACAACATTCTGACAATTGGGTTTCTGCTTATTTAATGAAACAATTATCTCCTTATTTGTTTAAACGGATATTGCTTTCTTATGGTTTAACTGAACCTATTGATGCGGTAGTATCCCTGTGTTTGGGTCCTTGTGAAGTTTCTGTAGAACAAATGGTTTCAGGATATTCTGTTTTTGTTAATGGAGGAGTTTGTGTTAAGCCAATGTTTGTTACTCGTATTGAGGATAAGAATGGAAGTGTAATATCTACTTTTGTTCCAAGATTTCATGAGGTAATTAGTGAACAGGCGAGTTATAAAATGCTGAGTATGTTGCGAAGTGTAGTGGATGGAGGTACGGCTGGAGGAATCCGCAAATATACTATGGCCCCTATGGGGGGCAAAACAGGGACAACTCAAAATAATTCCGACTGTTGGTTTGTAGGATTTACACCTTCTATAATAGGAGGGTGTTGGGTTGGAGGAGAAGAACGTTCCATTCATTTTAATACAATGGGTGAAGGGCAAGGTGCAAGGGCAGCACTGCCTATTGTAGGTATTTTTCTTAAGAAAGTGTTTGCTGATACGACATTGGGCTATTCTCAATATGAACAATTTACTATTCCTCAGCAGTTTAGTGATTTTTGTGTACCGCAGAGATGAATGATAGTTTGTACAATTGAATGACAAAAGATATTTTTTTAATTACTAACTCTTATTAGCATTTCTTGCAATTCTTCTGTTGATATGTCAGTATATAAGTGTCCTTTGTGAGCTAAAGAAATTTTTCCAGTTTCTTCGGAAATAATAATGATTTTAGCATCAGTTTGTTCACTTAGCCCCAATGCTGATCGATGACGTAACCCATAGGAGGAAGGAATATCTTGATTTTGAGAAACAGGTAAAATGCATGCTGCAGAGATGATTCTTTCCCCTGCAATGATTATTGCTCCATCGTGTAAGGGGCTATTTTTAAAAAATATGTTTTCTATCAAAAGAGTATTGATATTAGCGTCTATATTTTCTCCGGTTTTTATGAAGGAACTTAATAATATATCTTGTTGAATAGCAATTAATGCTCCTTCTTTTCTTTTTGCTAAGTTAGCTAAAGCCCCTGCAATTGATTTAATGTAAGAAATATCATTTTGTACGCTTGAAGGTTTGAATAATTTAACCAAAATTTTTATCCCTCTATTAGAACCCAAATTTTGAAGGAATTCTCGAATTTCTTTTTGAAAAACAATAGTCAATAGAATAACTCCAACGTTGATGAATTTATCTAAAATACTACCCATGAAGTGCATTTGTAATATTTGAGATACCAATATCCAAAGGATAACGAAAGCTAAGACTCCTGTAAAAATAGTAATAGCTCCTGTTTTTTTTATTGAATGATAAGTTTTGTAAGTAAAAAAAACAACTAAAATAATGTCTACTACATCTTTTATATTTTTTGGATTAATCATATTGTTGTATTTGGTTGTATAATTGAATTGTTTGGACAGCTTCTTTTACATCATGAACTCTCAAAATGTTAACTCCTTGTGTCAGTGCAAACATGTTTAATGCTGTTGTACCATTTAAAGCATTTTCCGTTGTAACACCTATTGTCTCTCGTATCATTGTTTTACGTGAAAGACCTGCTACAATAGGTAGATTAAATATGCTGAATAGATTTAATTGGCTTAGAATTTCATAATTTTGGCTAGTTGTTTTACTAAAACCAAATCCTGGGTCTATCCAAATGTCATATATCCCCTTTTGATGCAAAAAATTGATTTTTTTTTCGAAATATGATAAAATTTCTGGTAATAAATAATTGTATTGAGTACACTTCATCATGGTTTGTGGAGTTCCTCTCATATGCATAATAAGATAGATAACTTTTAGTTCGGCTACAACTTCAGGCATTTTTGTATCTAACTCACCTGCTGAAATATCGTTTATAATGGAAATTCTAAATTTTTCCGTACACTTTCTTACTATTTTGGAACGAAAAGTATCAATTGAAACTATGGCATTGGGCAGTTCTCGAAAAAGAATTTTTAAACTAAACTGTAGACGTTTTGTTTCTTCTTCCTCACTGACGAATAAAGCATTAGGACGAGAAGAATATCCTCCCACATCAATAATATATGCTCCTTCTTCCACAATCTGAATTACTCTTTCCACTATTTCTTTTTCAACTTGTTTTCTACTTTTAACAAAAAATGAATCGGGTGTAACATTCAAAATGCCCATAACTTTTTTGTCGATTATTTGTTTGCTATTTGTTATCATAGTTCGAAAATAAATTTTTTGTATACTTGTCATGATAAGTAATGGATATATAATATATGCAGATATCTATTTCATTCTAATGAAATAGATAATTTATGAATTAAAAATTTTGTTATAAATATTTGGTTTGAATCCGATTTAACATCTAACTCAAGAGTGAATATAGAATTATTGTATCAGATATTTAGACAATATCCAATTATTACAACAAATAGTCGTATTTGTCCGACTAATTCTCTTTTTTTTGCTTTGAGAGGAGAAAAATTTGATGGTAATGATTACATTATGGAAGCTCTTATGTCAGGAGCAATTTATGCAGTAGGTGATAGAAATGATTTGCCGGAAAATGAACGAATTATTAAAGTGGGAAATGTTCTTCAAACTTTACAGTCTTTGGCAAATTATCATCGCAAACTAATGAATGCAAAAATAATTGCTATAACTGGGACGAATGGGAAAACGACTACTAAAGAGTTGATAGCAACGGTTTTGTCTTCTAAATATAAAACTCTTTATACTCAAGAAAATTTGAATAATTATATCGGAGTTCCTTTGACTTTATTACGGTTAAATTCAGAACATCAATTTGCAGTTATTGAGATGGGAGCAAGTCATGTAAATGAAATACGAATGCTTTGTCAGATCGCAGAACCTGATTACGGTATAATTACTAATGTAGGTAAAGCTCATTTAGAAGGATTTGGCTCTCTTGATGGAGTCGTTAAGGCAAAGACAGAGTTATATGATTTTATTCGTGATAAAGGGGGGGTGGTTTTTGCCAATTTAGATAATTTAATATTAAAAGAGTGGTATAATTCATTTTCTGTAATTTACTATGGTACTACTTCTAAAGCTTTTGTTTATGGACGAATGATTGGATTTGATCCAACTTTAGTTTTGGAATGGAGTAAGAACAGTAATAAGAACAAAATTGTTACTCATTTTGTGGGTGGTTATAATCTTGAAAATATTTTGGCATCTATCTGTGTTGCCAATTATTTTGGTGTGGAAGATTATAGAATTAATGTTGTTATAGCTAACTATATTCCAATTAATAATCGTTCGCAAAATTGTAAAACTAAGAAGAATAATTTAATCGTAGATGCTTATAATGCTAATCCTGATAGCATGCGAGTTGCATTAGATAATTTTTATAAATTGCGTATCTCGCCAAAAATGGTTATCTTGGGCGAGATGGGAGAATTGGGTAGCTATAGCAAGGAAGAACATCAAAAAGTATTGAATAGTCTTTGGGGATCAAAGGTGGATAAGGTATTTTTGATAGGAAGAAATTTCGAGGAATGTTTGTTGCCTTGTTCCGGATGGAAGTTGTTCCGTCAAACAGAAGATTGTTTAGAATATTTGAGAATGACATCTGTCGAGGGATATCATATTCTAATCAAAGGTTCAAGAAACAATCAGTTAGAAAAAATTTTCCATTATTTGTAATTTTGTGCAATTTGTGCGAGCTGGTCTCTCTCTAAGAGAGAGTGTGATCATTTTAATGGAGTGCGGAATTATGATGGGTTATTGTCTTCTTCTTTTATGGAAGTTGCTTTGTGTTATTAAGGTATTGTAATAAGTGTTCTTTTTGGAGAAAAGACTTCGAAAAAATAGTGGGTATGGGTATGAATTTGAGTACTAAAGGGCGAAAGTGTTTCAAGTAATAAGTTTTTCTCTTTGTTATTTAGATTTTATTATTTAGGTAATTAAAGAGGGTGCTAATTTCTTCTTTGAAGAAATTAGTTAGGCTTATTTTAAATGGAAAAAAATGTGAGAAAGTTTTGGGTATTTAGTGTGTTTTCTTTAAATCCAATCAAGTCTGTAATTGAAAGATTTTATTTGCGTTATCCGTAAAAATTTTTGTTTGTAAAACTGTACAAGTGTACAGATTACACTCTTGGAAAGAGTATTCATTCGTTATAAATGTAGATTATGTGCACTTTTGTTGTAGTTCTTGTTGTAATTGTTGCTATTTTGTTGATATTTGTTGTTGTTGTACAAAATTCCAAGGGGGGTGGATTGGCATCTGGATTTACTTCTGCCAATCAGGTAATGGGTGTTCGTAAAACTACGGATTTATTTGAAAAAATTACATGGTGGTTGGCGGGTTCATTTATTGTATTATGTATTCTTGCATCGGTGATTATGTCACATCAGAGCCCTTTAGAAGATTCTATTATCAAGGAGGATATTCTGGAAACTATTCCTCAACAACAAGAACAAAATGAAAATGTACTTCCAATACCTATTATGAAGGAATAAAGAGATTGAGAGAAGGGAAGATTTTTCTCTTGTTTTTTTGTTTATATACTATTTTAGTTTTTAACTTTTAATCTAAGATTTGTCATGTCAACGGAAAAGAAAAATAGCAATGTGATTGCTATTATTATGATGATTACTCTTTTAGGAATGATTGGCTTTGTAACTAATTTGGCAGCTCCGGTAGGAACTATTTGGAAAAATCAATACGAAAATTCAAACTTTTTGGGGATGTTGGGAAATCTTATGAATTTTGCTGCTTATGCATTTATAGGTATTCCAGCCGGAAAATTGTTAGAAAAGGTTGGTTATAAAAAAACGGCTCTTTGTGCTATTATAGTTGGCTTTTTGGGTATAAGCATCCAATTTGTTTCTGGTAAAACTAATGGGAATTTGGGTTTTATTATCTATCTCCTGGGTGCATTTGTAGCTGGCTTTTCTATGTGTATGTTGAATACAGTTGCCAATCCGATGTTGAATGAAATGGGAGGCGGTGGAAAAAAAGGAAGTACTCTTCTGCAAGCAGGAGGTGTTTGTAATTCTTGTTTGGCAACGCTTGCTCCGATATTAGTAGGGGCTCTGATTGGCGAAATAACTAAAGGGACTACATTTTCTAATGTAAATCCAGTTTTATTTATTGGCATGAGTGTTTTTGCATTTGTAGGCGTTGTTTTGTATACTGTTGATATTCCGGAACCTGCTATTGATAAAAAAGTGGGAGATATATCTTCAAAGTATAGTGCATGGTCATTCCGTCATTTTGTGTTAGGAGCAGTAGGGATATTTGTATATGTAGGTATTGAAGTCGGAATACCAGGTACTATGAAATTCTTTTTAGAGTCTCGAGAAGGAGGTTCGTTACCACCTGCTGCTGCAGGGACAGTTGCAGGTACTTACTGGTTTTTGATGTTAATTGGACGTTTATTTGGGACGAGTATTGCTAATAAAGTTTCCAGTAAAACATTATTAGCAGTTGCTTCTGGTATTGCTATTTTTTTGATTTTAACAGCTATTTCTATAGCTGATTCAGAAAAGATTAAAATGCCTGTTTTTACTGGTTCTGCTTTTGGTTTGCAAGGAGTACCTATTAGTGCATTATTTCTCGTATTAGTGGGCTTTTGTACATCGGTGATGTGGGGAAGTATTTTTAATTTGGCTATTGAAGGGTTAGGAAAGTACGTTACTACAGCTTCGGGTATTTATATGATGATGGTAATGGGTGGTGGTATTATTCCATTGATACAGAATGGAATTGTAGATCTTACTGATAAGAACTATATGATTTCTTATTGTCTACCTCTTGCTGGTCTTGTGTATCTATTTTATTATGCATTGTTTGGTAGCAAAAATGTAAATAAAGATATCCCTGTTTAAAAAAGCATAATATAATAATTACTTGATTGTAGTTCCTAGTTTAGGAGGATGATAAACTTGGGATAGGGGGGTTATTTGAATTCAAATTATATGTCTCATATATGGTTTTGTGATTTTTTTTGTGTGCCTTGAATTATTGCTTCGCTGATATTGTGTTAAGATGTGGATTGGAAGGCGAGTGTTGTTGGATTATGGGTATGGTGGGTGTGATTAGATGTTTTTATAGACATGTCAAGCAATGGGGAATGTTATTTTTTATCAACTATTTTGGAGATAGAGATTTATAATAGTCTTCTTTCTTAAAGAAGTTACTGATACAGAGGATTGATTTATATAAAAAATATACGATTTATAGATAATTCAGTGGTAGGTGTAGATAAATGTACTAAAGGAACTTAAACGAAAAAATTATAATAAGTAAGGAGGTAGATAAATGAAAAGTTTGATGACGTTATTATTATTGACTATGGGCTTTTTTTGTTATTCGATGAATAAAGAAGGTTTTAGGCAAACTATAATTAGCTTCAATGGGGAATGTAGATGGCAGGATCCATATTATGATAATTGGGTTGATATTGTTGAGCACTCATACAATTTTGCTTCTAGCAAGAAAAAGTTTTATACGTTTGAGTCCTCGGGTCAATCTACGACATTTTACATTGAGGGATGGGATTACAAGCAAAGAGATTGGTTGATGCTTTCCAATAAGGATGTCCATGGTGATTGGTGGTATGGTTATATTCGGGAGGTTGACTGGAATAGATTGAATAAAGAGGGGAAAATTGAATATCTTAAATAAGTTATTCTATGAATAGAGGAGCATTAATCTTGTTAGTTTGATCTCTATCGAATTTATATGAGATAAAAATAGAAAAGTTAATATTGAGTAAGAGATTAAAGTTAATTAAGAGGAGATATTTATTTTTTATATCTTCTGAAGATTGTGTTCTTATTTACCATTAAGATATAAATTAGCATGTAACGCTACATATTTCAATGAGGAATTTATAATAATGAAATATGTAAGTTAGTGTTATGTATAAAATAAAAAGCGAGTAAATATCATGTCCAGTTTGTTAATTATAATAGTTCCTTTTGTCCTTTTTTTTGTATTAGGATTGTTGGGAACGAACTTAAAGTCGAATATATCTGGAATTATTGGAACAGGAGGAATGAGTATTTGTACTTTTACAGCTTATGTGATGGCTTATCAGTACTTTTTTCGAATAGGGAAAAAAGGGGAAGGAGTATGGAAAGAAATTGTTCCGTTGGATTTTCAGTGGCTTCATTTTATGGGGGAAATGCACATTAATTTAGGAGTCTTATTAGACCCTATTTCCGTAATGATGTTAGTAGTGATTACAACTGTGTCATTGATGGTCCATATTTATAGTTTGGGTTATATGAAAGGTGAAATTGGATTTCAACGATATTATGCTTTTCTTTCATTATTTAGTTTTTCAATGTTGGGTTTGGTAGTGGCTACCAATATTTTTCAAATGTACATTTTTTGGGAATTGGTAGGGGTAAGTTCTTATTTGTTGATAGGGTTTTATTATATCAAGCCTTCAGCAGTAGCTGCAAGTAAAAAAGCATTTATTGTTACTCGTTTTGCTGATTTGGGTTTTTTGATAGGCATATTAATTCTTTCTTATTATACGAGGACATTTGATTTCAGAGCATTGACAGCTAATAATGCTGTATTGGTAACTGCTTCTACAGCAGGCAGAACATTCTTGGGATTATCTGTTTCTGTTTGGGCTTTAGCTTTAATTTTTATGGGTGGAGCTGGTAAATCGGCAATGTTCCCATTACATATTTGGTTGCCTGATGCAATGGAGGGTCCAACTCCTGTTTCGGCTTTAATTCATGCAGCAACAATGGTAGTGGCAGGTGTGTATTTGATTACGAGATTGTTTCCTGTTTATTTTTTTGCCGCTCCCAGTGTGTTAAAAATGATAGCTTTCGTAGGAGCTTTTACATCTTTTTTTACAGCAATTATTGCTGTTGTTCAAACTGATATAAAACGTGTATTAGCATTTTCAACTATTTCGCAAATTTCCTATATGATGGCTGCTTTGGGTGTATCGAAATATGGTGGATATGAAGGTTTGGGTTATACGGCTTCTATGTTTCATCTTTTTACTCATGCTTTTTTTAAAGCTTTATTATTTTTGGGAGCTGGTTCAGTAATCCATGTGGTGAATAGTAATGAAATGAATAATATGTGTGGTTTACATAAGTATATGCCTATAACCAATATTACTTTTTTAATAGCTTGTTTAGCTATTGCGGGTATTCCTCCTTTTTCTGGTTTTTATAGTAAAGATGAGGTATTAGTGGCCACGCTTCATTATCAACCGATTATCTTTTGGATATTGTGGGTTGTTGCTGGATTGACAGCATTTTATATGTTTCGTTTGTATTTCTGTATTTTTTGGAATGGTGAGAAAAAGTATGATATATATCATGCATCGCATGAATCACCATTTTTGATGATATTCCCCTTAGTTATATTAAGTGTTTTTTCTGTATTTGGTGGTTTAATACCGTTTGCTAATTTTGTTAGCAGTGATAATATTTCGTTGCATACGCATATTAATTGGACAGTTGCTTCTATGAGTGTTATGATAGCTGTGTTTGGTATTGGAATAGCAGCATTTTTGTATTTGAAAGATAGTGGTAGACCTGCTAAAATTGCTCAATTTTGTGGTGTTCTTTATAAATTGATATTACACAAATTTTATTGGGATGAAATTTGGATGTGGATGACAAAAAGGGTGATTTTTCAATTTATTTGTGAATCTGTCAAATGGTTTGATCGTCATATCATTGACTGGAGTATGAATGGTTTAGCCTGGACAATACAGAGATTTTCATTATCTGTAAAAGGATTGCAGTCTGGTCATGTACAATTTTATATGTGGATATTTATTTCAGGTTTAACATTGATAACGATATGGGGTTTTTTTTTGTAAATAAAAACTTCTTTTTATTTGAGTAACTCTTGATATAAATATGAAATTGGTTTTATACTTGATAGTATAGGAATTAAATTATAAAGATTGATCCTTTAAAAGGAATAAAGAACTTTCTAATGAAAATATCAATAGAGATTCATTGGGGTTCGTTTTATCTGAATATTAGTGATGTTATTATATTGTTGGGATAAAAGGATTTTTTTTGTATGGGAGTGGGCTGTACAAGAAAAATAGATTTCAATTTCAAAATTGCAAGGAACATAAGTTTAGTAAAATCTAAGGGAAAATATTTTTAGTACAAATAATTGTTAATGTTGTCTGAAAGAATTGCGATAGGTATTTAGGAACAATGATGGATCTTAAGTGAATAAGATTATCTGGAAGGTAATCTTATGTGAGCTCTTCTTGTTTTTCTATAGGTATCTTTAGGTATCTTTCCAGTTCATGAACATATTTTTTTATCCTATTAGATTAGACTAAGAAAGTGTTATTTTGACTTTGAGAAGGCAAAGAAATTAAATCACCATCACATGATATCAATAAGAAATTGAATTAACCTATTGAAAGGGCAATAGTAAAAGTCGCATTTGAAACCCATTTGTTTGTTAGCTAAGTTATTTACTGATAATGGAATATCATGTTTTATATTAAATATGTGTTACTGGAGACGTTTTTTGTGAAGTGGGTTTGATGCTGAAAATTTATCAAGACTTGATATTATTTATGATACTAAACAAGATAAGGGGTAGGTATTTTTATTTTTTAGATTTAAGAAAGGGGAATTAATAGTAAAAAAATTGCTGAATTTGATAAAGTAAGTTATAAACTTAGACAATCTCATTTTATTAATGATATCAAAGAAATTGATTTGATATCATTATAGAATTTGCGAAATGAGAGAACCATATTTTGCAAATATGGGCTATGGGGAATATTTAATAAATGGATTTATCGTTGTGTAATGAGAAGTAAAATAGTGTAATCTTTTCAATACCAATTATCAATACCACTTATAGTAATATAAGTGGTTATAACATTGAAGTTATTCGATCTAATGAATAATCAATGTTTTTTATTTGTGAAAATTGTAAGTATTCATTTTTTTTTAATAAAAAACATTGTATTGGAAAATTTTGTATTTCAAATAATAGTTTTGAAGTTGATGTTTCAATATCCATGGAAGATGCATTATAGAATCAGTAACATAATTGGGTTGGGAGAGAGTTGTAAAAGCCTCAAGAAAGTATATCATCTCAAGGTTGTTAAGTCGTATACTTTGTCTTTGTATCAGATAAAAATGGCAAGTATGAAATATTTTTCATCAAAGAGTAGATTAAATTTAAACCAATGGAATGTAAAAATGGAAGAAAGAGGTTGTGGGAATTTATATTCGAATTACCATCTTAGATCTATAAAATAGATGTAGGGTTCCTCTCTTGAGAAAAGTGTATGTTTTGAATTGTAATTTCCTATGGAAAAATGCTTATGTATAAAAAAATATACTGAGAATGATGAAAAGTATTAATGACACATCATAATAAAGAGTTTTTTAGATCGGTATTGATTATTAAAGAGAAGTGTTCGGAATTGATTTGGAATTGATAGAAGGCGAACTATTGATCTATGATGGATTAGAATTGTTAAATATAGATAGTATTTTAGTGGAAAAAATTTGAGTGGTAAGATGTTTTGTGTATATTTTACTTCCATTGATTCATATGAAAATTTCGAGAAACTATGTATCAATAAATTAATAGGAGTAATAGGAGATTTTTTGAAATTTTGCATACGAATATTTAATAATAAGTTATAATGAATATTTTGTCTTTATTTGTAGTTATTCCAGTACTGATGATTATTGCGTTGTTTTTGTGTAAAGGAATAAAATCTTTTCGAATTGTAATGGTGACTGGTGTATCTGCTTTAGCCGTGTCAGTTGCTGCATTAGCGGTTTTGTTTTTTCGAGAGAGAGCTGTTTCTGATGCTGAAATGTTGTTTGTATCGAGTATTAAATGGTATGCTCCTTTAAATATTTCCTATACGGTAGGCGTAGATGGAATATCCATGGTAATGTTAGTGCTTTCTGTTCTTATTGTGTTTGCAGGAGTTTTTTCTTCTTGGAATGTTAATATGGCACAAGAATATTTCCTATGGTATTGTTTATTATCGGTTGGAGTATTTGGATTTTTTATTTCCATTGATTTATTCTCTATGGTTTTGTTTTATGAAGTTGCTTTGATCCCTATGTATTTATTGATAGGGTTGTGGGGAACAGGGAGAAAAGAATATTCGGCGATGAAATTAACCTTAATGTTAATGGGAGGTTCAGCATTTCTGATGGTAGGAATTATCGGTATTTATTATTCGTCTGGAGCAACAACAATGAATATTTTGGAAATAGTAAAACTGCATATTCCAATAGAGTATCAACTCTGGTTTTTCCCTGCTACTTTTCTAGGATTTGGAGTTTTGGGAGCTTTGTTCCCTTTTCATACATGGTCACCGGATGGTCATGCTTCCGCACCAACTGCAGTTTCTATGCTCCATGCGGGGGTATTAATGAAGCTTGGAGGGTATGGGTGTTTGCGTGTGGCTATTTATCTGATGCCAGAAGCTGCTTACAAATTAGGTTGGATATTTTTAGTATTGACTGGTATTAGTGTTGTTTATGGAGCTTTTAGTGCAATTGTTCAAACAGATTTGAAATATATCAATGCATATTCTTCTGTAAGTCATTGTGGACTAGTATTGTTTGCTATTTTAATGATGAATCGGACAGCTATGACTGGTGCAATTATGCAAATGTTATCTCATGGTTTGATGACTGCATTATTTTTTGCTTTGATTGGATTAATTTATGGTCAGACACATACTCGTGATATTCGAGAGATGGGAGGTTTGATGAAGATTATGCCGTTTGTATCAGCGTGTTACGTAATTGCTGGTTTAGCTTCATTAGGACTTCCTGGATTGAGTGGATTTGTGGCAGAAATAACTATTTTTGTCGGTTCATTTCAGCATTCGGATTTATTTCATAGAATATTGACAGTTATTACTTGTTGTTCTATTGTAATTACTGCTGTTTATATCCTTCGGACGATAGGCAAAGTTTTTTACGGAACTATTCAAAATCGACATCATATTGGTTTATCAGATGCAGTGTGGTATGAAAAGGTGTCTATAATCTGTTTGATTATTGCTATTTCTTTTATTGGTATGTATCCATTAGGGGTATCTGAAATAGTTAGTAATAGTTTGGGGTCTATTGTTGCAAAACTAACTTTTTAATCAAAGGTTAAACTTACTAAATGATAATCTATCATGGATTTTAGTAACTTTTTATGCATAGAGCAAGAGCTAAAATTAATCGCTTTGTTAGTGATCTTGTTTTTATATGATACTTTTTGTTCCAAAGAATGGAAAAAATATTTTCAAAATATAGCAATTGTTGGGTTTGCTATTGTAATTATTAGTGAGTTTCCCCCTTATTTTACAATGTACGGTGAAGCTTTTGGAGGAATTCATATCAGCTCTCAGCTCACTTTTTTTATGAAAAGTATTCTCAATGTAGCTACATTTCTTGTTTTTTTACAAGCCAATAAATGGCTATCATCAGAAAAAATGCTTCTTAGGCAAGGAGAATTCTATGTTATTATGTTGATTTCATTGTTAGGAATGTATTTTATGATTTCTGCTGAAAATTTCGTAATGTTATATATTGGCATGGAGACAGCTTCTTTGCCTTTGGCTTGTTTGGTTGCATTTGATAAATATCAAGAAAAATCGGCAGAGGCGGCTGTAAAGTATATTTTGACATCGGCTTTATCTTCAGGAGTCATGTTGTTTGGGTTGTCTTTCTTATATGGAAGTTTGGGAAGCTTTTATTATTCTGATATAGCTTTGAATATTGTTAGTTCACCCTTGGTGAAATTAGGATTTGTATTTTTCTTTGGTGGTTTGGGTTTTAAATTATCTTTAGTGCCTTTCCATTTATGGACGGCGGATGTATACGAAGGGGCTCCTACTAGTGTTACAGCTTATTTGTCTGTAGTTTCAAAAGGAGCAGCAACATTTGCTCTGATTTTTGTATTGTACAAGGTATTTGGACGAATTGAACTGATTTGGAATAATATTTTGTGTTGGTTATTGCTTGCCACAATTGTCTTGGGTAATTTATTTGCTATTCGTCAGCAAAATATTAAGCGATTTTTTGCTTTTTCTTCTATTTCTCAAGCGGGATATATTCTTTTGGGGATTATTGCTGGAACGGCACAAGGAATGACATCTACTATTTTTTATACGCTTGTTTATTTATTCTCTAATTTGGCAGCTTTTGGAGTAATTGCTTCTGTAGAATACCAAACAAATGGAGATACACGAATAGTATCTTTTAATGGTTTATATCGATCTAATCCTGGATTGGCTTTTGTAATGATGTTAGCTGTATTTTCATTGGGAGGTATTCCTCCTTTTGCTGGATTTTTTAGTAAATTTTTTATTTTTATGGCAGCAGCTGAGCAAAAACAATATATTTTAGTTTTTATTGCTTTGTTGAATACTGTGATGTCTCTCTATTATTATTTGCTTATTGTTAAAGCGATGTTTATAGAAAAAAGAGGGGAAGTTGTATTAGAAAAGATCGGAATAGATAATTATAATCGGATTAGTATGGTGATTTGCACGATAGGAATTTTTGTTATTGGATTTTTAAGTGCCATTTATGAGTATATTGAAACAATAAGCTTTGGAGTATTACAAAAATAAATAGTTGAAAACTAGTTTTTGTTATTACAAAAACATGTTTGCGTAGTGATAGGAACTTGAAATATATGAAGTAGCAATAGATTTTGGAAATTATAGAAAAGTTAAAGTCATTTCGAAAAAAGGAAGTATTTCTGACGCAGAAATGATTTGTACAAATCAAGAGGAGTTTATAGTAGTTAATTGTAGGTGCGGGATAAAAGGATAAAAAAATGGAAAGTATTAGTTTATCTCAGTGGAAACGCACTATTTACTTTTGAGTGTATAAATGATGTTTTCAGTATTTTCTTCCTCTATCCTACTGATAACAAATAGCTGTTTAGAAATTATTTATATAAGTTTTCTTAAAAAGATTAAAAGTGATATGTGCCATATAGAGTATGATTGATTTTGGTAATCATTCTTTGTAAGACCTTAGCTATTCTATGAAATAGCTGGATTGGCCATTGTATATGCTATTTACTTTCTTTAAATAGGAGGAAATTCAATTAAATTAAAAACTCATTTTCTTTAAAATCTGTAAGACTGAAATAAGAAAAAAATTAGTAGATGTTTGTGAATTGATGAACAATTATCAATCATGATAGTATAAAGATAAAAAATGTGAAAAATATTTTGAAATCAGAAACCCGAAAGTGTTAGATGTCAGATATTATTTTCTGATAAATACAGCAACTTCCTTGATATCTCCTCCTCCAAAAGGAGGATTTTTTTTTGCTAAGCGTAATTCTATCTGTTTTATTTTCGGAAAATCTATTTGAATACGGCGAATGATTCTACCAGCTATATTTTCGATCAAATGAGAAGGAACAGCCATTTCTTTTTTTACTAGTTCATAGATAGAAATGTAATTGATACTATCATTTAGATTATCGGTATTAACAGCTTTATAAAAGTCAAAGTGGATTTTCAAATCAAGGACGTATGTATTGCCTACTTTTCTTTCTTGTTCCATTACTCCATGGTGGGCATGGAAGACCATCTCTTTTAATTCTAAAAATTGCATAGTATATCTCTATGTTGGAACAAAAATACAGTTTATTTTTACTTTTTTAGTAAAATTGATGTTTCTTGATTATTCTTTATCTTTAGGTCGAGGAAATTATTCACTAAGTATTTGAAGTATGGAGAAACTTTTCTGTAAAAATTGTTTTTGTCATCTGTATAATTTATTTTACTCTTTCTACTTGTTGTATTTTTTTGCCTATGTACAAGGAATTAAAAAAAAGAAGGCTCTCTGATAAAAATGGCTCGAATGATTTATGGATTGATACATTTGAATAAAAAATAAATAGTTAGTGATTTTATGGGAGATACTAAAAGGTATGTTGTGGAAATACAAAAGAATTTTATAGATAGTTTGTATAGGACTTTTATGGGGAGTTTGTATACTCTTATTATAATAGAAATATTATGTGCCTATTTTATACTTATTTTCGTATGGCTCAAGTAATGAATAGATCTTTAGCTGAACGAATGCGTCCTCAATCTCTTAACGATTTTTTTGGACAAAAACATTTAGTTGGGGAGGGAAGTATTCTACGAAGAATGATAGAAGGAGAATATATTTCATCATTTATTCTATGGGGACCACCTGGCGTAGGTAAAACAACTTTGGCACGGATTATTTCTAATCAAATGAATATTCCATTTTTTATGTTAAGTGCCGTTAATTCTGGATTAAAAGACATAGGAAAAGTTATCGATAAGGCGAAGGATGTTCGATTTTTTAATGGGGTTCGTCCTATTCTTTTTATTGATGAAATACATCGTTTTAGTAAATCTCAGCAGGATTTCCTTTTGACTGCTGTAGAAGATAGGACTATTATTTTGATTGGGGCAACAACTGAAAATCCTTCTTTTGAGGTTATTCGTCCATTACTTTCTCGTTGTCAAGTATATGTATTGAAGAATCTTCAAAATGAAGATTTGCTTGCATTGATGCATAAAGCTTTGAAAGAAGATAACCAATTGCGGAAATATAGGATAGAAGTAGCTGAGACTACAGCATTGTTACATTTTGCAAATGGAGATGCTCGTAAGTTGTTGAATATTCTGGAATTAGTTGTTGAGGTAGAAAAGGGTAGAGTAGAAGAATCTAGTATTATTATTACTAATTCTATAGTTGGAAACTATTTGCAAGAAAATTTTGTGGCTTATGATAAAGGGAAAGAGATACATTATGATATTATTTCTGCATTTATTAAGTCTATTAGAGGAAGCGATCCGGATGCTGCTGTTTACTGGTTGGCGAGAATGATTGCTGGAGGCGAAGATCCCAAATTTATTGCTCGCCGTTTGATTATCACTGCTTCGGAAGACATTGGACTTGCTAATCCTTTTGCTTTATTATTGGCTAATGCTTGTTTTGATGCTGTTAATAAAATTGGAATGCCTGAAAGTAGGATTGTTTTAGCCGAAACGACAATTTATTTGGCAACTTGTCCAAAAAGTAATTCAGCTTATGAAGCAATAGAAAATGCTTTGGAAGAAGTTACTCGTTCAGGTAGTCTTTTTGTTCCTTCGCATTTGCGAAATGCATCGACTCAATTGATGAAAGACTTAAATTATGGGAATGGTTACAAATATGCTCATGATTATGAAAATAATTTTGTTCAACAAGATTTTTTACCTCAGGAGATTAAAGATAAAAAGTTTTGGTTTGCTCAAAAAAATCCAAAGGAATTGAGAATGCAAAAACAGATGAAAAATCTTTGGGAAAGAGATTAATGGATTTTTACTTGAATAATTCTTTGAATGCTTCTTCTACTTTTTTTACGGGTTTGATGGTGATGTTTAATTGCTTACAATTAAATTCTTTAAGGTTATTTGTTGGTATGATTATTCTTTGAAATCCGAGTTTTTCTGCTTCGGATATTCTTGATTCGATTCGGCTGACGGGACGAATTTCGCCTGATAGTCCAATTTCCCCACACATACATGTTTCTTGTTTGATAGATATATCTAAATTTGATGAAAGAATAGCAGACACTACTGATAAGTCTATTGCGGGGTCAATGATGCGTAATCCACCGACAATGTTTAAAAATACGTCTTTTTGGCTTAATTTAAATCCAACTTTTTTTTCTAAAACAGCTAATAGCATATTCATTCGATAGATATCAAAACCCGTAGAACTTCTTTGAGGTACTCCTCCGTACGCAGCTTTACTCACTAATGCTTGTGTTTCAATTAGAAATGCTCTTATACCTTCTATAACAGCAGCAATAGCTATTCCACTTAGCCCTTCGTAATTTTGACTTAATAATAATTCTGAGGGGTTACTGACTTCTCGTAATCCATTTTGTCTCATTTCGTAAATTCCTAGTTCTGCAGTATTTCCGAAACGGTTTTTTATGTTTCGTAAAATACGATACATATGGCTTTTGTCCCCTTCAAATTGCAAAACTGTATCTACAATGTGTTCTAATATTTTGGGTCCTGCAATATTTCCTTCTTTATTTATATGTCCAATAAGTAAAAAAGAGATATCGTTTTTTTTTGCAAATGTCAATAAGATAGATGCATTTTCTCGAATCTGGGATATAGTTCCAGGACTGGATTTAATTCGTTCTGTAAAGAGCGTTTGAATGGAATCAATTACTACTAGATTAGGTCGTATATGATTGATATGATCAAGAATAGTCTCCAAATTAGTTTCACATACGATAAAACAGTTTTCATTTTCTATATTTAATCTTTCTGCTCTTAATTTCAATTGCTTTGTACTTTCTTCACCTGATATATATAATGTTTTGTATTTTAATTTTAATATTGTTTGTAAAACAAAAGTAGATTTACCAATGCCGGGTTCCCCTCCAATCAAAACTAATGAGCCAGGGACCAATCCTTCTCCTAGAACACGATTGAATTCTTGATCTATCATATTCATTCGGATCTCATTATCTTTTTGAATATTTTTTAATAACAGTGGATTAGATTGAAATCTATTGAGATAAGACGACTCTGATAAATTTTGAGTAGAAACAGGTTTATTGACAAATTTTTCTTTATAGGTATTCCATTTATTGCAAATAGGACATTTACCTATCCATTTTGGAGAATTATTACCACATTGTGAGCAAGTAAAAGCTATTTTTGTCATTTTTGCATATTTGTAATATTTTCTAGGTTTATAGTTTTTGTTTTGTCTCTATATTTTCGAATGTTTCAATAATATCACCTACTTTAATATCGTTAAAATTGTGAATATTGAGTCCACATTCGCACCCTTGTGTAACTTCTTTTGCATAGTCCTTATAACGTTTTAATGAGCCTAATTCGCCGGTGTAAATTACAACTCCATTACGTATTAAGCGAATTTTGTCTCCTTGTTTAATTTTTCCTTCTTTGACTATACAACCAGCAACGGAACCTACTTTAGTAATCTTATATACTTCTCGTATTTCTACATTAGAGGTAATTTCCTCCTTAGTTTTAGGAATAAGCATACCTTCCATAGCAGATTTTACTTCTTCTATAGCATTATAAATAATTGAATATAAACGAATTTCCACTCCTTCTTTTTCTGCCAATTTGCGTGTTAATAGAGAAGGACGAACCTGAAATCCAATAATGAAAGCATTGGAAGCGGTGGCTAAAATGACATCTGATTCAGATATTTGTCCTACTCCTTTGTGTATAACATTTATTTGAATTTGTTCAGTAGAAAGTCTAATTAACGAATCGGAAAGAGCTTCTACGGAACCATCTACGTCTCCTTTGACAATTATATTCAGTTTATGAAAATTTTTGACAGCAATACGTCGACTGATATCGTCTAACGTTAGTAATTTTTGGGTACGCAAACTTTGTTCTCGTTGCAATTGTTCCCGTTTTGCGGCAATTTCTCTGGCTTCTTGTTCAGTTTTCACTACTCGTATGGTGTCACCTGCCTGAGGGGCACCATTTAATCCCAAAACTAGTACTGCTTGGGAAGGACCCGCTTCTTTTATTTTTAGATTTCTTTCATTGAACATTGCTTTTACACGACCAAAATATATTCCTGCTAAAACAATATCTCCTAATTTGAGTGTACCGTTCTGTATCAGCATAGTTGCTATGTAACCCCTTCCCTTGTCTAAGGAAGATTCTATAATCGAACCTATGGCATATCTCTTAGGATTAGCTTTTAAATCCAAAAGTTCTGCTTCCAATAATACTTTTTCTAATAATTCTTGTATTCCGATACCTTTTTTTGCAGAAATATCCTGAGATTGATATTTCCCTCCCCAATCTTCTACTAAATAATTCATGGAGGCAAGTGTTTCCTTGATTTTCTCAGGGTTTGCTCCATGTTTATCTATTTTGTTAATAGCAAATATGATAGGAACTCCTGCAGCTACAGCATGGTTAATTGCTTCAATTGTTTGGGGCATTATATTATCATCAGATGCAATAATAATGATAGCAATATCGGTTATTTTGGCTCCTCGAGCTCGCATAGCTGTAAATGCTTCGTGTCCGGGGGTATCCAGAAATGTAATTTTACGACCATCATCTAATTTTACGTTATAAGCACCGATATGTTGAGTAATACCTCCAGCTTCGCCTGCAATAACATTAGTGTTGCGGATGTTGTCAAGCAGGGATGTTTTACCATGATCTACGTGACCCATTATTGTTACGATAGGTGGGCGCAATACTAATTCTTTTTCTTGATTTTCGTTTTCATCATCAATAATGGTTTCAATAGCTTCCGCACTTACATATTCTGTTTTGTATCCGAATTCATCGGCAACAATGTCGATTGTTTCAGAATCCAAACGTTGATTAATGGATACCATAATACCAATGGACATACAAGTAGAAATAACCTGAACTACAGGTACGTTCATCATTTTCGATAAATCGTTAGCAGTGACAAATTCTGTGATTTTGATTGTTTTATTTTCTTGTGTCTTTATCTTATACTGCTCATTCTTTAACTGCAATAGTGTATCTCGTTTTTCTTTACGATATTTTGTTCCTTTCTTCAGACTACTATTGGTTAGTTTTGCTAAAGTTTCTTTGATTTGTTTTTGAACATCTTCTTCACTTACTTCATTTTTATATGTCGGTTTGTGAAATTTAAAGTGTTTGTTTTTAGGATTAGGAATTGTAGAAATATTTTGTTGTTCAATGTTTACTTTTTCATGTTTGATTCGGTTCCGTTTTTTCCTTTTAAGTATTTCTATGTTTGTTTGTGTGGAAGCGATTGATTTTTTCCCTGCATTTACTTGAGTTGTTTTCTCTGTTTTAATATTGACTATTTTTTTATTTCGTTCTTCTCTTTCTTTTTGTTTTTCTTCTTTTGTTTTTCGTTTAGGACGGGTAGCATTGTTGATAGTTGTTAAATCGATTTTGCCAGTAATGGTAAAATTGATTGTCGAGTCCGTAGAGCTGAGCAAATTGGATTTCTTTTGTTGTTTGTTCAAATAAGAATTTTTTATTTCTTCAATTTGTTTTCTTTCTTTAAGAATGTCAGTTTTATTTTCACGTTTAATTTCTTTGATTTCAGACGTTTTAATAGTTTTTTTGATCTCAATAGTAGTTTGTGATTTGTCTTGTGGCAAAGTGTCAAGGTCCAATTTACTTGTTAAAAGTAACTGAAATTCATTTGATCTAGGGATTCCCATTTTTATTTCTTCTATTTGTTTCAGTTTATCTTTATCATAGTTTTCCTTTTGAAAACGTTCTTTACTAAGTTTTTCTGAATCAAGTTTCACATGTTTATCTTTATGAAATTCTTGGTTAAGGATTTCATATTCTTCAGGACTAATTTTTGTATTTGGATTTTCTTCTCGTAAATAACCTCTACTTTGTAGAAATTTGACTATTGTTGAAAGTCCTACATTCAGAAGTTTTGTTACTTTATTAAGTCTAATAGCCATAATTAATTATTCTTCTTCAAATTCGGTCTTGAGTATCTTTAAAATCTCATCTACCGTATTTTCTTCTAAATCGGTTTGACGTACGATTTCTTCTTTGTTTTTTGTCAAAACGCTTTTAGCAGTATAACAACCAATGTTTTTTAATGCTTCAATTATCCATTCTTCTATTTCATCTTTAAATTCATCTAGATAAATATCTTCATCATCATTTTCTCCTTCACGAAACACATCAATAGTATATCCTGTTAGGATACTAGCTAATTTAATGTTTAATCCACTTTTCCCTATTGCTAATGAAACTTCCTCAGGACGAAGAAAAACTTCCGCTTTTTTCTCTTTTTCATGGATTTTAATAGAAGAAATTTTGGCGGGGCTTAATGCTCTTTGGATAAATAAAGAAATATTTGATGTATAATTGATTATATCTATATTTTCATTACGTAGTTCACGAACAATCCCATGAATACGCATACCTTTCATTCCTACACATGTACCTATAGGGTCAATACGTTCATTGTATGATTCAACGGCGATCTTAGCTCTTTCGCCAGGTATTCGAGCTATATGCTTAATGGTAATTAATCCGTCTTGAATTTCGGGAACTTCTAGTTCAAATAATTGTTGCATAAATGAATTAGATGTACGGGAAAGAATTATTTTTGGATTACTATAATTATTATCTACTCTTAGTACTACTGCACGACAAGATTCGTTTTTACGAAAAAAATCATTGGGGATTTGTTCTGACTTTGGGAGGATTAATTCATTCCCTTCGTCATCTAATAGGAGTATTTCTTTTTTCCAAATTTGATACACTTCTCCGGTAACAATGTGCCCTATTTTGTCTTTATATTTGTTATAAAGCGAATTGTTTTGTAATTCTAGTATTTTGGAGGTTAATATTTGACGAAGATTTAAAACTGTACGTCTTCCAAAGGAAGAAAAGTTTACAGCATCGCTTATTTCCTCGCCACTTTCGTAATCAGGATCTATCTTTCGAGCTTCCGATAATGTTATTTGCAAGTTAGGGTTTTCTAATTTGTCATCTGGAACCACTTCTCTATTTCTCCAAATTTCAAAATCACCTTTGTCCGGATTGACAATAATATTATAGTTTTTGTCTGAACCAAACATTTTGTTGATAGCATTGCGAAATGTTTCTTCCAATACACTGATTAAAGTTGTTCTATCTATATTCTTATTTGATTTGAAGTTTGCAAACGCTTCAATCATGTTTGGTTTCACTTTTTTTTTCACCATAAGTAAAGTATCTAAGAATTGAGTCAGGTTATAATTACGTTCGGATTTCTTTTATAATTAATTTTCAATGTTTTTATTTTAAATCGCTCCTTTTATTGGTATTTTTCAAGAGATTTTCTACGATTTGTTGTTTTTATAAACATATTTTACAAAATAAAAGAGAGAGAGGAATCCTCTCTCTTCTCTTATTTTGTTGCAAACATACTACTTTATTTAGTTTAAAACTAAACTATTCATATAATAGTTTTTCAATTTTTCTTTTATCTGTTTTTGAAGGCTATAAGTTGCAATCGAGAGGTTTTGAAACTGTATTTATTACTTATCTAATCCATAGCTATTTTAATTTAAAATAGATTCATTGTTGAGATTTTTTGTTTCGATATAATTTTTTTGCGAAAAAATATAACTTTGCAAATTGCAGTGGCAATTTGCTGTACCTGTTTTAAGTTGGCATATATTCTGCGAGTCCTGTGCGAAGTAAATACTTTAAATAAAGATACAATGGATGAAGGAAACTACGCTATTTCTACAATAAAAAATGTTGGTAAGTCTATTATCGAAATAGGACAAGAAAATAGTATAGAAAAGTTTTCTATGGCTATAAGTAAATTGAATAAAAAGGAAGAAATAGTTGAACAGTTAGCTCTTGTTATAGAACAACCAGTAGATAATTTTGTTAGAAATAAAGTAGAAATTTTAAAGCAAGCATTCTACAAATTAAAAAAGATTGAAGCAGAGGCATCTATAAAAGTATTTATGATGGCAGGGAATGGAACTGAGATGGCAGGGAATGGAACTGAAGAATTTCAAAAAGAAAAAGATACAATTGAAGAAAAACTAAGAGAGCTATTAGTTAGATTTCGTGATAAAAAAAAAAGGTTGGCTGTCGGGATTAAGAAAGATAAAAAACAAGATCTTGTTGATGGAAGAAATATTATAGAAGGAATCAAGAGGCTTATTGCTGATCAAGATAAACAAAGGAATTTTCGTGAAATATTTGATGAATTTAAAGAATTGCAGTACCAGTGGAAGGAGATTGCACGAGTACCGCAAAATTTCACGAATGCTTTGTGGAAGGAGTATCGCTATTTTAGTAATCAGTTTTATGATTTAGTCAAGCTTAACGATGTGATGCGAGATTATGATTTTAAAAAAAATTTAGAATTGAAGCAAGAACTTTGTGCAGCAGTAGAGCATTTAGATAGGGAACCTGATGTGATTTCTGCTTTTCATCAAATGCATCGATTCTATCATAAATGGAAAGAAATAGGCCCTGTTGCTCGTGAATGTCGTAAAGATGTTTGGGAATGTTTTAAACGGGCAATGTCTGTTATCAATCAAAAATACCAACAACATTTTGAAAAATTAAAGGAATGTGAGCAAAAAAAATTGAAAGAGAAAACCGTTCTTTGTGAAGAAGTGGAAAATATAGATTATTCTGTACTAGTCTCGTTTAAAGAATGGGATAAACAAACTAAATGTGTTTTGGAAATTCAAAACAAATGGAAGTCAATTGGTTTTGTGCGTAGACAACATATAAGACAATTGTTGGATCGTTTTAACGTGGCGTGTGATAATTTTTTTCGTGCAAAAAATAGTTTTCTTGAGGGGATGAATGCAACTTTAAGTGCTAATTTGAAAAAGAAGGAAGCACTTTGTATAGAGGCTGAATCATTGAAAGACAGCCAAGCATGGAAGGAAACAACGGACAAGTTAATTGCTCTTCAAAAGGAATGGAGATCTGTAGGAAGTGTAGCTCATAAACATTCGAAGGAAATATGGGTTCGTTTTGTCGATGCTTGTGATTGTTTTTTTGAACGTAAGAATGCTTATTTCCTTTCTCGAAGGAAGGAAGAAGTGGTGAATTTAAAAAATAAGAAAGAAATTATATCTAATATTCAAACTATTGATGTTTCTCTTCCGATAGGTGAGGTGCTGACTCTGTTTCGTGAACATATAATGCATTTTAATAATGTAGGATTTGTCCCTTTTGGTGAAAAAAGGAAAATTTATGATAAATATTGCGAAGCAATCGATAGTTTTTTTGAACGTTTGAAAGCAAGTAAATCTGAAAAAGAATTGCAATCGTATGGATCTGATTTGAATACAATATTGGCTGTGAGTACAGGGGGGAGTACTAAGAATAAATCCTTAGGAGAGCTAGATCAATTGATTCGAAAACACTCAAGAATAAAAAACGATATTCAAACCTATGAAAACAATATTGGGTTTGTGTCTGCATCTTCAAAAAAGGGTGATACACTTATTCGGGAGATACAAAATAAGATTGTTAATCTCAAATCTTCATTAACTCTTATTGAGGAGAAAATAGGAATTATCGATCGAAGAGTTGGAAGTTGAGGATATGGAGCACATGTACCTCTGTCGGGGATCGAACCCAAATCTAAAGTTTAGGAAACTTTTGTTCTGTCCATTGAACTACAGAGGCAATACCAGTGCTTCTTTGCATAAAGGTGGCATTTTGCAAAAGAATCAGTCAAAAACCGAATGGAGGATTGCCAAGGATTTTATTTTCGAAAATCCACCTAAATGTAGGTAATAGTATTCTAAAATTTGGGAAATAATCTTTTTTCTTTCATTTCTGGTAAATTGGAAATGAAACATATTTTCATAATTCATTTGTAATAGCTTGGCAACTATCCAACTATCATCTGAATGGACGAAGTGGGTATGAGGAGGTTGTTGTTGTACAAAAATGCCATTCTGCATATCAAAATACATTCCTTTACTATAGTCTGTATTATTGGGATAAAATCCGAGAAACTGACTTAAGCGAATTGTGAATACTAAATGAAAATTTGAATAGTTTTTTTCTATAAATTCTAAAACTTGGATAGACTGGAGAATATAGTTAAATAATAGTTTGTCTGATTGTTTTTCCTTCAATGCCTTACTGATAAATTCAGCTAAAAAGATGCAGATGCTACTTTTTATAGGATTGTTTAAGAGAGAGACTAGTGGGATATAAGTTTTCGCTTCTTTGATGTATTGAATTTCTCGTAAATTTTTGTGTTCTACTTCCAATTCTACTAGGGATAAAGGATGAAAAAATGATTTGGACAAATGTGTTTTTTGCTTTTTAAATTTGGCTGTTAGATAAGATACAGGACCAAATTCTTCAGTAAGAACATGGACGATGGAATAATTATCGTTGTAATTGATATTATATAGAGTGATAGCTTTTGTTTTATATAGCATCTTATGTTGGGTTTGTTAAGGGTAAATTTAACAAATTGCAAGCGAAGAATTTTGGAAAAGATAGAGTGTATTTTGAAAATCTGAAAAATAAACATTATTTTTATACATTAGGATTTGAGTGGGGTCCATTCGTCTATCGGTCAGGACGCAAGATTTTCATTCTTGAAAGAGGGGTTCGATTCCCCTATGGACTACAAAAAAAAGTTTTGTGAAGAATTTGTTGATGTGTTGTTTCGTTTTTATTTAATTTTTTTTGAGATTTAAAGTTAATTCCAGAGGATTTCTATTATTGAATAGGTTTTAATACGCAGAAGCATTTTCATTGAAAATAGTGGATGTAACGAAAAAATATTTAAGACTTGCATGATTTTTTAAAGTTTACTCCTCTAACTTGTTATTAATAGCTCTCTATAGAGAGCTAGAGTAATGGAGTGTTCCAATAAAAGCGCTCTAAAAAGAATAAGTGATTAGTGTAGTTCTTGTTGTCCCCCCTTCACCTAAAAAAAATGGACATTCGCGAAGAATGCTTCATTTAGCCATTTTTTCCAGTGCTTGTCATAATGTCATCATATGGAATGAGAAATACTATCGGTTTTAGCTTTTTTCATATAGTGTAAGTTGATTTATGTGTATCATTCATATTGAGTTGTTAAAGATATATGTGTTTTATAGTTCAAATAGGTATAGAGTGTTCAAAATTGTATTTTAATTTGCGGGGGGAAGATGTCTGTATTTATACCAGAAGGGCTTTTATAACGGTTAAGTAGAGATTGGAAAATTTAGTGATGATGATTTAGATATGAATATTAGGTGGAAACGTTTATTAAAAAGCAAATTAAAAATGCAATATGAAATTTCAGAGAAAAAAGGTAGGTTTTTTCTAAAAATAAAATTGTAAGAGTACATATCTTTCTTTTGTTAGCAAATATTATTATCTGGGAGAGTGGATGAGTGGGAATTGTCGCTAACAATCGTTAATAATCTTTTGGTAAAAACTTAAATTCATATAATTTTTCTGATCAATTATTAGTAATAGTACGAAAGAATTTTGTGTATTAATCGGCAGGAGTATTGTAGATTTACGTTTTGTGATGGATACAAAACGTGTTTATTATAATTGTTACGATGAGCTCTTGATTACAAGGAAGAAATCAGTTTGTAAATCATTACGGAGATGATACTGTCGCGACACAGAAGAGATTTTTCACTGTGTTTATCCCGTAATTCCCGCATATTCCGTTGATGGATTTGTACGTTAACTACAAAACTTTGTTAGCACATCCATTGCAAGTTACTATAGTGAAAGAGAGATATTCTCTATCCAAATCAAATCGAAAGACAATAAAAATTGATAGTATTGTTTATTATATTATATAAATACCGAATATATAGACACCAAACCTACACTGAGCTAATTCCCCTTTTTGGCAGTAGTCCCAGACAGAGTTGAACTGCCGACCCCTTCCTTATCAGAGAAGTGCTCTAACCGACTGAGCTATAGGACTATTTTTGGGTTTTGTAGTTTTGCTTCACTGGTTTTTTTTAAGATACTTGTTTTCAATTGCTATAGAAAGTTCCATAATTTGTAGTACAAATGGAGATCCTCTGTATTGTTTTTGTTATGTTGATAACTTGCTCCAGAAAGGAGGTGTTCCAGCCACACCTTCCGGTACGGCTACCTTGTTACGACTTAGCCCCAGTTACTGATTTTACCTTAGGACGCTCTTTTCAGTTACATACTTCAGGTACTTCCAGCTTCCATGGCTTGACGGGCGGTGTGTACAAGGCCCGGGAACGTATTCACCGCACCATGGCTGATGTGCGATTACTAGCGAATCCAGCTTCATGGAGTCGAGTTGCAGACTCCAATCCGAACTGAGAGAGATTTTCGAGATTAGCATCCTGTTGCCAGGTAGCGACCCTTTGTTTCTCCCATTGTAACACGTGTGTCGCCCCGGACATAAGGGCCGTGCTGATTTGACGTCATCCTCTCCTTCCTCACACCTTACGGTGGCAGTCCCAATAGAGTCCCCAGCATTATCTGATGGTAACTATCGGTAAGGGTTGCGCTCGTTATGACACTTAAGTCGACACCTCACGGCACGAGCTGACGACAACCATGCAGCACCTCGGTATTTGCTATTGCTAGCTACATCTTTTCGGATGTATTCAAATATCGTTCGAGCCCGGGTAAGGTTCCTCGCGTATTATCGAATTAAACCACATGTTCCTCCGCTTGTGCGGGCCCCCGTCAATTCCTTTGAGTTTCACCGTTGCCGGCATACTTCCCAGGTGGAATACTTAACGCTTTCGCTCGACCACTTGCTGTATATCGCAAACAGTTAGTATTCATCGTTTACTGTGTGGACTACCAGGGTATCTAATCCTGTTTGATACCCACACTTTCGTGCCTTAGTGTCAGATATGGTCTGGTAAGCAGTCTACACTATTGGAGTTCTTCGTAATATCTATGCATTTCACCGCTACACTACGAATTCCGCCTACCTCGTCCATTCTCAAGTCTAACAGTTTCAATGGCAATTTCCTTGTTAAGCAAAGAGATTTCACCACTGACTTATTAGACCACCTACGCACCCTTTAAACCCAATAAATCCGGATAACACTTGCATCTTCCGTATTACCGCGGCTGCTGGCACGGAATTAGCCGATGCTTATTCGTAAGGTACTTGCAATACACTACACGTAGTGCACTTTACTCTCTTACAAAAGAAGTTTACGATACATAATACCTTCTTCCTTCACGCGATTTGGCTGGTTCAGACTTTCGTCCATTGACCAATATTCCTCACTGCTGCCTCCCGTAGGAGTCTGGTCCGTGTCTCAGTACCAGTGTGGGGGGACAACCTCTCAGTTCCCCTATCCATCGTCGGCTTGGTGAGCCGTTACCTCACCAACTACCTAATAGAACGCATGCCTATCCATAACCGATTATTCTTTAACGAAGAATACCATGCGGTACGCCTGTATTATTGGGTATTAATCCAAATTTCTTTGGGCTATTCCCGAGTTATGGGTAAGTTGCATACGTGTTACTCACCCGTTCGCCGGTCGTCAGCATCCGAAGATCTGTTACCCCTCGACTTGCATGTGTTAAGCCTATCGCTAGCGTTCATCCTGAGCCAGGATCAAACTCTTCTTTGTTAATTTTTTTACTTTTAATTCTCATGCTCCTTATCAACTAAACGATATTCGACAAAAAATCCCCTCCGGATATTCCTTAATTATTTCGAAAGAAATACCTCGAAGCTTGTACTACGTAAATTATGGAAAAATTTCAAAGATCAAAATAATGCCATGGCTTTCGCAAAGCCGGTCATAAAGCTATTATTTATTCTAAATAATGTCAAATCTAGATCTCAGTATCCAACCTACAAAAATATAAAACATTGATTAAAAATGATTTTCTTTTTATCTTTGCTAAGATTTTTCTCTATTTATTTTTTTTATTTTTGAATTTTAATTATATGATACATATAATGCCTACTGATAATAGCAAGTGCCGGATTGGAGTCATTTCTATAGATAAAATGTCTAATGAATTGCTTGCTGAATTGGAGAATTGGGATTGGTATTGTCGAAAGCTTCGACGAATGAGAGAGATGCGTAAGCAGGAATGGCTTGCTACTCGAGTTTTGTTGAAAAAGCTTATAGGAGAAGAGAAAGAAATTATTTATACAAATTCTGGGAAGCCCTATTTTAGGGATAAGCAATTTTATATAGGAATTAGTCATACGAGAGGATATGCGGCAGTTATATTAAATGAAGAAAAGCCGGTATCCATTGATATTGAATATATATCGTCTCGTATAGAAAAGATACAAGACCGATTTATGAATAAAATGGAAAAAAATAATCTTTCTCAAAAAAATCCGCTTGTTCATATGCTTTTACATTGGTCAGCAAAGGAAACTTTGTGCAAATTTTTTGGGGGGGGAAAAGTAGAATTTAAAACACAATTTCATATTAATCCTTTTGAGCCAGTAATTGGTGAATGTACCAATTTTACAGCTTATGAAACGCTAACTAAAAATTGTCAATTGTTTACTATAAAATATAGCATAACAAAAAATTATGTATTATGTTTTCTTAGTTGAAGAAATTTAACATTCTATAGAATTCGATTAATTTTTCTACTTTTATAATCCTATGAATAGTAATTATTTGTTTTGAAAACTTTTGAAGAGTTAGGCATCATCCCCGATATACTGAAAGCAATTACAGAAATAGGGTATGAAAATCCTATGCCAATACAAGAAAAGGTAATACCATATTTACTTGGTAAAGGCAACGAGGTTATTGCATTAGCAGAAACAGGAACAGGTAAAACTGCAGCGTTTGGACTCCCTATTCTTCAGCAAATCCAAATACATCATGAACACCCTCAAGCAGTAGTTCTTTGTCCAACACGGGAATTGTGTTTACAAATAGCTAATGACATTAATAATTATTCTAAATATTTGAAAAAACTAAAAATATTGCCTATATACGGCGGTTCAAATATTGAAAGTCAGATAAAAGCATTGCGGGGAGGTGTTCATATTGTTGTGGCTACATCGGGGCGTTTAATAGATTTGATTAAGCGTGGAGCGGTAGATTTGCAGTATGTGAGAAATGTTGTCTTGGATGAAGCAGATGAAATGTTGAGTGTGGGATTTTCTGAAAGCATTGATGAGATATTACGTCATATTCCTGAAGATAGAAATATGCTTCTTTTTTCAGCAACAATGCCGCTAGAAATTTCTTGGATTACAAAAAAATATATGCGTAATCCGCACGAAATTGTCATTGGAAAAAAGAATTCAGGAGGAAGAACTGTGCGACATGTATACTACATGGTATCTGTTTCAGATAGGTATTTTTTGTTGAAAAGATTAGTGGATTATCACCCTAATATTTATGGTATTGTGTTTTGTCGCACAAAAAATGAGACACAGGAAATAGCTAATTTTTTAATAAGAGACGGGTATAATGTTGATGCTTTACATGGTGATTTATCGCAATCCCAACGAGATTATATAATGCAAAAATTTCGTTTACATAATATTCAGCTTTTAGTAGCGACTGATGTGGCGTCGCGTGGGCTAGATGTAGATGGGTTAAGTCATATTATTAATTATGGGCTACCTAGCGATATAGAATCTTATATACATCGGAGTGGACGTACAGGAAGAGCTGGGAAAACAGGGACTTCTATTGCAATTATCCATTTAAAGGAAAAATTTAAAATAAGAGCAATAGAAAGATGCATTAATAAAACATTTGAAAAAGGGATTATTCCGTCTGGGAAAGAAATTTGTAAAAAGAGACTTTTCCATTTTATAGATAAATTGGAAGGAGTTGAAGTGAATGAAGGAGAAATAAAAGATATTTTTCCTTCTATTTACTATAAATTGGATTGGTTGAGTAAAGAAGATATCGTTAAGCGTATTATTTCAAATGAGTTTAATCGTTTGATAGATTATTATCAAGATGTGAATGAAATAAAAATCCCAAAAGAGAAAGATATAAGAAACAAACGTCGTCTGGAAGCAAAAACTATTTGTACTTTTAAAAAGGATAATAGGAATTTGCCTTCAGAAGGGTATATGTGGTTATTTATTAATCTTGGCAGAGTAGATGGTTTAATCCCATCAAAATTAATTGGGTTATTAAATGATAATATATCAGGACGTAAGGTTAATGTTGGGAAAATAGATTTGATGAGAAAATTTACTTTTTTTGAAGTGAAAAAGACAGATAAACAACGGGTAATTCAAAATTTGAATAATATTGAGGCTCTAGGCAAAAGAGTATTGGTGGAGGGGAGGCACTAACTAAAAGGTAAATGTTATTGTAAAGTTTATGATTGGTAAAATAGAAACCCTTTGGGATGAAATTGATAATTTGAACGTTAATAACAGTAAAGAATTAGAAACTTTACGTATTCGTTTTTTAGGGAAAAAAGGAGAAATTGCTTCTTTGATGAGTGGTTTTCGTAATGTTGAGGCTAATCAAAAACGCGAAATTGGCCAGAAGTTAAATTCGTTAAAAGTAAAAATACAAACTAAAATAGATCAGTTAAAAGAAACTCTTGGATGTCAAGATTTATCTGAAAATTTAATTGATTTGACAAGAACAGCTTATCCCTATCGGGTAGGTACCCGTCATCCAATTTCTATTGTACAAAAGAGAATTTGCAATATTTTTTTTAAGCTAGGATTCTCAATAGCAGAAGGTCCTGAGATAGAAGATGATTGGCATGTTTTTTCTGCTTTAAATTTTGCCTTCGATCATCCCGCTCGAGACATGCAAGATACGTTTTTTATCAAATATGATAAAAATATTTTGTTAAGGACTCATACGTCGTCGGTTCAGATACGAACAATGGAAAAAACACAGCCACCTATTCGTATCCTTTGTCCAGGAAGGGTTTATCGTAATGAGGCCATATCTGCTCGTGCTCATTGTTTTTTTCATCAAGTGGAAGCGTTTTATATCAATAGAAATGTTTCTTTTGCCGATTTAAGGCAAGTTTTAGTGTTTTTTGCTAAGGAGATGTTTGATTCGGGGATAAACACCCGTTTGCGTCCTTCTTTTTTCCCATTTACAGAACCAAGTGCAGAGATGGATATTATGTGTAATTTATGTAGAGGGAAAGGTTGTTCATTTTGTAAATTTACTGGATGGGTGGAAATTTTAGGCTGTGGAATGATAGATCCTAATGTCTTGGACAATTGTAATATTGATAGCAAGACCTATTCTGGGTATGCATTAGGAATGGGAGTTGAACGAATTACTAGTCTCAAATATCAGGTAAAAGATCTTCGTTTGTTTTCTGAGAACGATATAAGATTTTTAAGACAGTTCGAAATGGCTGTATAGAAAGTACTATGTAATGGGGATAAAAGAACGATGTGCCAAGGTAATTGATTGGTTTGAAAAGAATATGTCTCGAGCTGAAACGGAGTTGTGTTATACAGATCCTTTCCAATTATTAATAGCTGTGGTATTAGCTGCACAATGTACAGATAAGCGTGTTAACTTAATTACTCCGACACTGTTTAATGCTTTTCCTACACCAGAAATATTGGCTTCTTCTAACGAAGACGTAATATATGAATATATCAAGAGTATTTCTTATCCCAAGAATAAGTCAAAGTTTTTGTTAGCAATGGCAAAAATGTTAGTTGCTAGCTATGCGGGGCAAGTACCTTCCAATATAAAAGAACTAATGAAATTACCGGGTGTGGGACGGAAAACTGCAAATGTAGTTGCTTCCATTGCGTTTGGTATTCCAGCAATTGCAGTAGATACTCATGTATTTCGTGTTTCCAATCGAATTGGATTAACTAATCATACTCAAACGCCAATACAAACTGAGTATGTATTAACCAAACATATACCAAAAAAACTCTGGACAAAAGCTCATCATTGGCTAATTTTACATGGACGATATATTTGCATTGCTCGAAAACCCCACTGTTATAATTGTGGATTAAAAGAGTTCTGTGATTATTTCAGTAAAAATATGAAGGGTGAAAATATTTGAAATAATAAAATTTATTGAAACATTTGCTCCTTTGGAATTGCAGGATAGTTTTGATAATTCCGGATTACAAATCGGTAATGTTTTTGGGGAAGTAAAAGGTATTCTTTTATGTCTGGATATAACAGAGAAAGTGATAGATGAGGCTATTGAACAAACTTGTAACTTGATTATTTCTCACCATCCACTTTTGTTTAATCCCTTGAAAAAGATTGTAGGACAAACCTATGTAGAACGATGTATCGTAAAAGCTTGCAAAAATGATATAACTATTTATTCTGCCCATACAAATTTAGATAATGCTGTAGGGGGACTTAATTTTCGTTTAGCAGAAAAAATTGGACTGCGGAATATTAAAGTATTAAGGCATAGAAGGGGAGAATTGTTGAAATTGGTTACTTTTGTTCCATTGAAACAAGTAGAAACGGTTAGAAATGCTTTGTTTGATGCTGGAGCAGGAAATATTGGCGATTATGATTTTTGTAGTTTTAATTCTATCGGCGAGGGAACTTTTCGAGCAGGGGAAAATTCTCATCCATTTGTGGGAGAATGTGGAAAATTTCATGTAGAAAAAGAAATTCGAATGGAAACTGTTTTTCCTTCCTTAAAAAAGAGAGAGGTATTGAATGCTTTATTGGCGTCGCATCCGTATGAAGAACCAGTTTATGATTTTTATCCATTACTTAATTCTTGGGATGGTGCGGGGACGGGTGTGATTGGTGAATTAATTACTGAAGAGAACGAAAAATCATTTTTAAAAAAAATAAAAGCTATTTTTCATTTAAAAACTTTAGAATATTCCTCTTTTATAGGAAAAACTATTCGTAAAGTTGCTCTTTGTGGAGGTAGTGGTGCCTTTTTGATACAAGATGCTATCGCTTGCAAAGCTGATGTTTTTTTAACGGGAGAAGCTAAATATAACGATTTTTACGAAGTGGAAAACAAAATTTTGTTGGCAATTATAGGGCATTATGAATCAGAATATTGCGCGAAAGGTATTTTTTTCGATATTATATCGAAAAAAATACCTAATATTGCGCTGTATCTTTCAGATACAGATACAAACCCTGTAAATTATATGTAGTTATGGTAGTATCAAATGGTAAATATTTGAAGAGTAAAAAAAAAGGATCTAAATGTGGTGTAGAGGTAGATGCTTCAATAATGAGTTCAGGGAATAATGACAAGTTATTTATCGAAGATAAATTGGTAAGTCTTTATCGTCTTCAATTGGTGTTATCGGAAATAGATAAAATAAGGACATTGCGTGGAGAACTCCCTTTTGAGGTACAAGACTTGGAAGATGAGGTAGCTGGTCTTCATCTTCGTATTGAGAATTTTCAAAAATCTTTGCTTGATTTTGAAAAGAAAATTAGTCAAGAGAAGATTAGGATTATTAATGCTAATGCTTTAATAGCAAAATATATGCAGCAAATAGACAATGTACGTAACAATCGTGAATATGATAGCCTTTCCAAAGAAATTGCAGGTCAAGAGTTAGATATGCAGTTGGCTGAAAAATACATTCGAGAGTTTACGGAAAAAATTAAGTTTATTGAAGAGGAAATTAAAAAGAGTAAACAACTCTGTGAAGAACAACAAGTAAACCTGAATTTTAAGAAAGAGGAACTAAATAAAATCATTTCTGAAACGAAGATTCAAGAAGAACAATTAATGGAAAAGGCTAAGCAGATTGAAATGATTATTGATGATCATCGTATATTAATGTCTTTTGAGCGTATTCGTAAAAGAGCGAAAAATGGACTGGCGGTTGTTCATATTCAGCGTGGTGCTTGTGGTGGGTGTTTTAATAAAATACCACCACAAAGACAAATGGAAATCAAAATGAGAAAGAAAATAATTCCCTGTGAACATTGTGGGAGAATTATTATTGACTCTATGATGACTGAAAGTGTAGAATAAAGATTGCTAAATTCTTTATTTTTTAAATAAAGAAAGACTTTTAAGATCTTAATTAAGAAGTTTTTAAGAGCAATCATAGTGATCCGAGAGGGATTCGAACCCACGTCCCACAGCTTAGAAGGCTGTTGCTCTATCCAGCTGAGCTATCGGATCTCATTTCGTGTAAGCGAAACCAAATCAGGTTATGGTTCCCCTGCTACTAAAAATAGTTATAATAGGTAACAGGTATCTATTATGAGATAGATGTTTTTCTCTTTTATTCCAACTTTGATTAACTGAGGGACATCCTGGGAAAAAATTCTCGCAAATTCTTCATAAGAATAATTCCCTTTTTCGATTGCTAGCTTATATGAGCGAATTGCCTCTTCAATATTTTCTATTGCCAGTTGTGCGTGTCCAGCATTGAGGTAATCTGTCATAGTTGGGTTTTTTTCTATAATTTTATTAAAAAAATTTATTGCCTGTTGGTAACGATTAGTTAAGAGTGAACACCATGCGATATACCTCCATATCCTTTCTTTATTTTCTGTTAGATATTCTACTTTGAAATAATACTTTAAAGCTTGTTCAAATTCTCCTATTTCTAAATAACAATGTCCTATATTTAGTTGGATAGATAAGTTTTCAGGATTTAATTGTTGTGCTTTTTTATAAAAATACAGTGCTTCCTTTGGATTTTTTAATATACGATATAAATATGCCAATTTTTTAATTGTCCACGAATGATTGGCATTTAATAATTCAGCCTTTTGATAAGTATTTAGAGATTCATGGAGTTGTCCCATCATTTGTAAACAATAACCTTTCTTTTGATATAGAACATCATTATTAGGATTAATTTGTAAAAGTTTATCGTAAATGTCTGCTGCTTCTTCAAAGAAGTTTTTATTAAAATAGTATTCTCCAATAGCAGATAAGTTTTGCTCATTCCCAATTAATTGATAGATAATGGGAACTTTGTAGAATTCCGGTTGGATTTCGAAAATATCTTCAAAATTTTGCTTTTGGGGATAAAGTTTATAAAATCGGTATAAATCTTGTACATACTGCTTTGTAAAGTGATTTATTGTTTGAGATATGTTGAAAGAATCTTCTCTCATAGTATTTGTTGTTTCGGAAGCAAATTGTTTAATCATTATTTTGCGAGCATTTTCAGGCATTTGAGAAACACTCAGATAGAAAGAATATTTATCCGAATTGCACAAAAATGTAGATGTCTTTAAAATATTAACCAACCGCATTAACTTTTGATTATCAATGGCCTCACTTGGAGTAGTAAAGGGAATAAACCAATTGCTAATCTCTTTAAAAAAAGGATAATTTTTTAGATGGATAAATGACGAATGCATTACATCCGCACCCTCTATTTGCCATTCAGAGATTTCTTGTAATTTTTCTCCTATATTTGATGTCTCAATCAAATTATGCCATTCAGGGTTTTTATCCTCTATTTCATTCTCATTTAAAGAGCTTGATATTCTAAGTTTATTGCCAACTTTTGTTCCTACTTTTTGTATTATTTCCGGAATCAATTCGTCAGTTATTTTTCGGGTAATTTTTTCTGTTTCTTTACTTGAGATGAACTGAAGAAGAGTGTGGCGAATTTTCCTTATAAATTTTGGATTTTCTGCCAAATTGTTTAGGCGTTCAGTTATTTCTGTGTATAGATGCAGGCGATAATTATATTTCCGAAGAAATAAAACAATGCCCACTAAAGCACGTTCACTGATTCCATTATACTCATTTTGAGCAGCTTCCAGTAATAAAATAGCTTTTTTCTCGTCAAATGTTTCTAAAAGATTGAGGGTAAGAGCAGTAACAATAAGACAAGAAATTGTTTTTTCATAAGACTGATATATAATTTTTGTCCATCTACTTTTCTCTTCTATTGTCCAGTGGTTACTCAACCAAACTTTTCGAAAGATTTTGCAATTTAGATTTTCTTTCTCTAATACTTTTTCTTTTTCATCCTTGTATGGGTTTAATAAGAGATTGTTTTCGGATATGTTTTTTAGTGCATTGATGAGTTCTTCAGATGTTTCAGATACACTAAAATAGTAAGTTCTTCTTTGTTCATAAAATAGAGAATTGTCGTTAGCAGATTTAATTTGCCATAATGCAATGTCTGCTATTTGGTACAGGGAACGTAGTAAAGTCTGATGTATTTTTTCTCTTTCACAGTCTTTAATGTTTTTTGCTAAATAATACAGCATACTCTTGTAAGTATTTTTCAATGAGTTTAACTGCTCTTGTAATTGCCAGTCTTGGACTCTAGAAATTAGCTCTTCAAGTAAATCGAAAGCCGGCTTCAATTTATACTGTTCAATTGATTGAATAATATTATCAAAGCAATTTTGTACTTCTTGCATTATATTACGGGCGGGTATTTAGAATTAGCAATCTTTTCGTTATTTGATTTTGATTTTTCAATAATTTGTATTTCAATTTTTTCCATTAACTCTGGCTTATTCTTTAGGTAGTCTTTAGAGGCTTCACGTCCTTGCCCAAGCTTAACGTCATTATAACTATACCAACTACCACTTTTTTTGATAATTTCCCACTCTGTACCTAGATCTATTAATTCGCCAGTTTTGGAAATACCTTCTTTAAACATAATATCAAACTCAGCTTTACGAAAAGGTGGAGCTACTTTATTTTTTACCACCTTTACTTTTGTTTGATTACCTTTTACTTCATCTCCGTCTTTGATGGCTGAAGCCTTACGAATATCAAGACGAACGGAAGAATAAAATTTTAATGCATTCCCTCCTGTAGTTGTTTCAGGATTACCGAATATTACCCCAATTTTATCGCGTAATTGGTTAATAAAGATACAAGTAGTATTAGTTTTACTAATAGTTGAAGTTAACTTCCGCAATGCTTGAGACATCAGACGAGCCTGTAATCCCATTTTGGATTCTCCCATTTCTCCCTCCAATTCAGCTTTAGGAGTTAATGCGGCAACAGAATCAATAACGATAATATCTATTGCTGAAGAGCGAATCAATTGTTCGCCTATTTCTAGTGCTTGTTCACCAGAATCTGGCTGAGATATCCAAAGATTATTAATATCTACACCTAGTTTTTCTGCATAAAAACGATCAAAAGCATGTTCTGCATCTATAAAAGCTGCAATACCTCCGGTTTTTTGTGCTTCAGCAATGGCATGAATAGCCAAAGTCGTTTTTCCAGATGATTCTGGACCATAAATTTCAATAATTCTACCACGAGGATACCCGCCTACACCTAATGCAATATTTAATGATATAGATCCTGTCGGAATAACTGATATTTCTTCTATTGCATTATCTCCCATTTTCATAATAGAACCTTTGCCAAAATTCTTTTCTATTTTGTCTGTTGCTATTCGTAGAGCTTCTAATCTATCCGCATTAGGTGTTATTTGTCCTTTTATTATTGTATTATCATCTTTGGAATACATGTTTTGTTTAGGGTTAAAAGAAGAAATTGTTTATATATTATCTATTTATAATAAGTCTCCATATCCTTATCACCTCTTCCAGATAGACAAACGACAATAACATCATTTGTTTTGAATTGCTTTTTTTGGAAAATACCCAAAGCATGAGCAGATTCCAATGCTGGGATGATTCCTTCCAAACGTGTTAGTTCCATAGCTGCCGATAGAGCTTCATTATCATCGATGGCTAGTATTTCGCTACGTCCTTGCTTTGCTATATGGGCATGCATAGGACCAATTCCTGGATAATCTAATCCTGCGGAAATAGAATATGGCTCTTCTATTTGGCCATCGCTTGTTTGCATTATTAATGTTTTAGAACCATGTATTATTCCAATTTTGCCCAGGTGAATAGTAGCAGCAGAGTGCCCAGAATGTATTCCTTGACCAGCTGCTTCAGCAAGAATAATCTTTACACGATTGTCATACAGATATTCATAGATTGTACCTGCTGCATTGCTTCCTCCACCGATACATGCAATGAGATAATCAGGGTAGTTACGATTTTCTTTTTCTGGTAATTGTGATTTAATTTCTTTACTTATAATCGATTGAAAACGTGCTACCATATCAGGGTATGGGTGTGGCCCTACTGTTGAACCAATAATATAATGTGTGTCATCAGGATTGGAACACCAATCGCGTATGGCCTCATTAGTTGCATCTTTTAGTGTCATGTTGCCGCTTGTAACCGGTATGACTGTTGCACCTAACATTTCCATTTTCCGTACATTTAGATTTTGTCTATTTATATCAGTTTTGCCCATGTATACAACACACTTCATATCCATCAATGCACATACTGTAGCTGAAGCTACACCGTGCTGGCCTGCTCCTGTCTCTGCTATTATTCGGGTTTTACCCATTTTGCGAGACAATAAAATTTGTCCGAGAGTATTGTTAATTTTATGTGAACCTGTATGGTTGAGATCCTCTCTTTTTATATAAATACGGCACTTGTGTTTATCTGATAATCGTTTTGCAAAATATAGGGGTGAGGGTCGACCTGCATAGTCATGCAAAAGTTTGTAATATTGTTCTATGAATTCTTGACTTTCTATGATGGATTTGTATGCTTTTTGTAATCTATTTATGTTTTCGTGAAGAATTTCAGGAATGAAAGCACCACCAAATTTACCATAGTAGCCCTTCTCATTAACTTGAAAAGTATTATTCGTCAGTTTTTCTTTCATGAAACTTAAATATTGTAACGTTTGGGATTGTACCTATAGCCTTCTCCTATGAGGATCCTTTTTTAAAGGTACGAAAAGAAGTTAAAATAATAATTATACTTTGATCGGATTTAAGGTTTAATAATTTTAAGAGTATAAGAATGGTTATTGAGGATTTACTTTGTGATTGATGGAAAATTGCATAATAGCACTACACTGTTTATGGGAAAATAAGTGAAAGGTTAATTAGGATGTATTTCTTATCTTGTGATAAATCGTATTATATGTTATTTGATTTTAAGAAATAGTAAAAACTATAAATCTGGACGCAGACGTTTGGTTCTATCAATAGATTGTTGTAATTCCCAATCTTTGATTTTGGCTTTATGTCCTGAAAGTAAAATATCGGGAACGATCCAACCTTTATAATTAGAAGGGCGAGTGTAAATGGGTGGAGCTAATAGATTGTCTTGAAAAGAGTCAGAGAGAGCTGATTGTTCGTCATTAATTACACCTGGGATTAATCGAACGATAGTATCACATATTACAACCGCTGCTAGTTCTCCACCGGTTAAAACATAATCGCCGATAGAAATTTCTCGTGTAATTAGATGTTCACGAATACGATAGTCTATGCCCTTATAATGACCGCAAAGAATGATTAAGTTGTAACATATGGAGAGATCATTGGCTATTTGTTGATTGAAAGTTTCACCGTCAGGAGAAGTATAAATTATTTCATCGTAATTTCTTTGTAATTGTAATGAAGAGATGGCACGATCAATAGGTTCGCATTGTAAAACCATACCAGATCCTCCTCCAAAGGGATAATCATCCACTCGGTGATGTTTGTCTGTTGAGTATTCTCTAAGGGAATGAATATATATTTCAACTAATCTTTTTTCCTGGGCCCTTTTTAAAATAGAGTGTTTGAAGGGACTTTCTATAATTTTAGGTAATACACTAATAATATCTATTCGCATAATGGCATCAAATTTATGAAGACTTTCCTTTTTTTTATAGAAATAGAAAAATTTATGATAAATAGTGATATTAAAATGTAACGAAAGTAAAAATCAAGGCTTTTATTGACTAAAAAATAATATTAAATGAAGCTTTAAGCGAATTTATGTATGAACAGTTATTAAATTTTGAAAAAAGTAAAATGAGAGCAAATACACCTGTGGGAACCTAAGAGCTAGGTTACAAAAATGTCTTGGGAATAGTAGTACCTTAAAAGGTATATCCCTTATAGAAATGTTCTTAATATGTCTATTTTTCAGAGAAATGGAAGTTTGATCGTTGCTAATGAGTCAAAACGATATGGGATGAATTTATAAAATTGAAGGAGAGGCATATTTGAGAGGTTATCGTAAAATAACATTATATAATGTTGTGTCATGAAATATTTGAAAATTTAATTTTTTGATATTCTATCAATCCAATACTGAAATAATTTCGAATATTTTACAGCGAGTGTAGGCTTCCATTAAGGAAAAGATCAATCACTAAGTCAATATTCGATGATATTTTGGAAATAAAAAAGAACATTAGCGATACACTTTTGTAGATTATTTTTTACTCAAAGATTTCAGAAGGGAAATAACAATTTGATGTATGCAAATACATGTCAATCGTTTTTCAAAAAGTTTTTTTAGGTGTTTACATATTTTTAGAAGTATGAAATTGGTGGTGCTATATAAGTATCGCAGAATTGGGAACAATTTAGGCTTAAGAGGGAGGTGTTCAACATACAATACTTAGAGGTATTTCTCTCCTTTCTTTTATTTTTTTTTAGTAAAAGCTTACTATATTTAAGGTAATACCAGTGGTAATGCTGGTGTTTAGATTGGGATAGAAGATGATATTTGGAAGAAAGTTAGGAGGATCTAAATTAGAAAATGAAATAAACTAGATGGATAGAGATAAGATAGAAAATGAATTTGGTGAATTTGTTTTCTAGTATTGTCAATGCTGCTCGGATTTGCGAAAAAAATCTAGACAATATTCTGGATTGTACTAATTGAAAATTTATTTTTGCTCCAATTATGTGGAACAAAAAACCCAAAAGCAGAATAAGAATTGAATGAAATATTGTAGTTAGAAGCGAAAGAATTATATAAATAGATTTTTATAATTCTTATTACTATTGCTAATTTCTTATGGAAATGCCTTTCCTCCAGAGGTAGTTTTTTAGTACTTTAATATTCATTTCTCCAAAATGAAAGACACTTGCAGCAAGAGCAGCATCGGCCTTTCCAATGATAAAAGCATCTCGAAAATGTTCTTGTTTACCAGCTCCGCCAGAGGCAATAATGGGAATATGTAATGAGCCTGTGAGAGCAGAAAGAACTTCATTGGCATAACCATTTTTTACTCCATCATGTGTAATACTGGTGAATAGTATTTCACCTGCACCGCGACTTTCTACTTCATTAGCCCATTTAAATAAATATTGGTTTGTGGGAATACGTCCGCCATTTAGGTAACAAAGCCATTGTCCATCGGCTTCAAGTTTGGCATCAATAGCCACCACACACACTTGACTGCCAAAATTTTTTGCAATGTCTTCAATTAAAGATGGATTACGTAAAGCGGCAGAGTTTACTGATATTTTGTCAGCACCAGCATTTAGCAACCTGTCTACATCTTGCATTTCATTAATGCCTCCACCTACAGTAAAAGGGATATTAATATTTGCTGCTACCTTTTTTACTAATTCAATAAAGGTTTTACGTTCTTCATGTGAAGCAATGATGTCCAAATAAACTAATTCGTCAGCACCTTGTTTACTATATTGCCTTCCTAATTCAACAGCATCACCTGCATCACGAAAATTAATAAAATTAATTCCTTTGACAGTTTTCCCATCCTTTACATCAAGACAAGGAATAATTCTTTTAGCAAGCATATTTTTTTAGTTCTTTCAATTGTATTTTGCTTTCGTAGATAGCTTTTCCAATAATTACGCCAGATAATCCAGCTTCTTGTAACATGTCTATGTCATAGATACAACTTACTCCTCCACTAGCTATTAAATATATGCTTGTATCTTCTTTTTTAATGGTTTTATACAGCTCTGTGCTTGTGCCTTTTAGCATTCCATCTTTGCTTATATCTGTACAGATAACTTTTGTAATGCCATATTTACGCCATTTTTTAATAAATGGGAGTATTTCTTCATTAGTTTCTTCCGTCCAACCATTTACTGCAATTTTATTATTTCTGCAATCAGCTCCTAGTAGGATACAGTTTGCTCCAAATTTATTGATCCAGTTTTTAAAAATTTTCGGATTTTTTACAGCAATGCTACCTCCTGTGACCATTTTTGCTCCACTATTGAAAGCAATTTTCAAGTCGGAATCTGATTTTAATCCTCCACTAAAATCAATAATAAGAGATGTATGAGAAGCTATTCTTTCAAGTATTTTATAATTAACTATAAAATTAGCTTTTGCACCATCTAGATCTACTAAGTGAAGCCGGCGAATTCCATAGTCTTCAAATTTTTTAGCTACTTCCAAAGGATCTTGATTGTAAATTTTTTTTTGTTTATAATCGCCCTGTGTTAAGCGAACAGCTTTGCCTTCTATAATATCGATAGCGAGAATGATTTCTATCATAATTTTGTACAATTAAAGTAAAAAGTAAGCAAATGAGGATTTTTTATAAAGAAAGGAAATTACTTAATATTTTTTCGCCAACCTTTCCACTTTTTTCTGGATGAAACTGGGTTGCATAAAAGTTGTCTTTTTGCAAAGACGCACTGAAAGGCTGTATGTAATTTGTTATTGCAATTGTATATTTACTTGCAGGGACATAAAAACTATGCACAAAATAAACGAATGATTCTTCTTTAATTCCTTCGTATAGGTAATTTTTAAGATTTGTGAGTGTATTCCACCCCATATGTGGGATTTTGTCTTCGTGTTTTTCAGGCTGAAATTTCAATACTGGAGTATCGAAAATGCCTAAGCAATTTACATTTCCTTCTTCAGAGCAACGACACATTAGTTGCATGCCGATGCAAATACCTAAAACAGGTTGCTTTAGTTCTTTTATTAATTCGTTCAAACGATGTCTTTTCAGATATTGCATGGTCTTAACTGCCTCTCCTTGTCCGGGAAAAACTATTTTATCAGCCTTTTGCAATAATTCTTTTTCAGCGGTAATAATTGGTTCAACTCCCAGACGTTTGAGTGCATAATGGATTGAATAAATATTACCTGCATTGTATTTTACAATTGCAACATTCATAATTTTAAAGAGGATAACAAAAAATAATTCTTTTCTTAATGTATTATACATTATTATTTGGCAAATGCTACAGCTCTAGTTTCTCGTATGACTGTGATTTTTACTTGTCCTGGATAAGTTATCTCATCTTGTATTTTACGTGCTATTTCATTAGATAATTTTTCAGTTTCGACGTCGTTAATTTGGTCTGCTCCTACAATGACTCGTAATTCTCTGCCAGCTTGAATAGCATAAGTTTTGACTACACCAGGGTAAGAAAGTGCTAGTTGTTCCAAATCATTTAACCTTTTAATGTAGGATTCTATAATTTCTCTTCTTGCTCCTGGTCTTGAACCGGAAATTGCATCACAAACTTGAACAATTGGAGCTAATAAAGTTTCCATTTCTATTTCATCATGATGGGCACCAATTGCATTGCATATATCAGATTTTTCTTTGTATTTCTCGGCGAGTTTCATGCCTAGTAAAGCATGTGGAAGCTCGGGTTCGTCGTCTGGAACTTTGCCAATGTCGTGTAGCAATCCTGCTCTTTTAGCCCTCTTAGGGTTTAACTTTAGTTCTGACGCCATAATTGCGCATAGATTGGCTGTCTCACGGGAGTGTTGCAATAGATTTTGTCCATAGGAAGAGCGATATTTCATACGACCTATCATACGAATCAATTCAGGATGTAATCCGTGAATACCTAAATCAATAGTTGTACGTTTGCCAATTTCTATTATTTCGTCCTCTACTTGCTTACGCATTTTTTCTACTGTCTCTTCTATACGCGCTGGATGAATACGTCCATCTTGGATTAAGTGATGTAATGCTAAGCGAGCAACTTCTCGCCTCACTGGGTCGAACCCAGTGAGAACGATTGCTTCAGGTGTATCGTCTACAATAATTTCTACACCTGTAGATGCTTCTAATGTACGTATATTTCGTCCTTCGCGACCTATGATTCTCCCCTTTATTTCATCCGAATCAATTTGGAAAACAGTAACTGAATTTTCAATAGCAGTCTCTGTTGCTATTCGTTGTATGGATTGAATAACAATCTTTTTAGCTTCTTTATTCGCTGTCATTTTAGCTTCCTCTATTGTTTCATTGATGTAAGCGGCAGCAGCAGTTTTTGCTTCTTCTTTTAAAGATTGTGCTAAACGTTCTCTGACTTCTTCTGCGGATAGTCCAGAAAGAGATTCCAATCGTTCTATCTCCATCCTATGGATTTTATCCATTTCTTGTTTTTTCTTTCCTATAATTTCTAATTGACTGGCCAGATTTTCACGAATAACTTCTAGTTCATTATTTTTCTTGTAAAGTTCTTCTTGTTTTTTTTTAACAATTGATTCCCTTTGTTTCAAATCAACTTCATGCAGTTGGAGTTTAGCATTGCGTTCGTTTACTTGACGCTCTATATTAGCTTTCATAGAACTAAATTTCTCTTTCATTTCTAAAATCTCAATTTTTTTAGCTGACTCCAATTCCTTTTTTGCTTCATTAAATATTTTTTTATTTCTTATCTCACATATTGAATTAATTTTCCACCATGCAGAATATCCTCCCATTACAAGGAACACTGCTGCTATTGATATAAATATTATTGTTGATGTCATATATTCAAATATTTGTCTAAACTTTTTTATTAAAAACACCAACTCGCTTTTAAGATGAATCAAAACTTAAACAGATAATTGGTGCGAAAAATGCTTTAAAAAAAAATCATTCAGGAATCTTCATGTATTCCTCCAATTCTTTATTTAGTTGCTCAATTTTATTAAAAATTGGCGATTTATCCTGTTGATTCTTATTATTCAAAACTTCTAAAGCAAAGTGAAAACCTATCAGAGTGAGCAAATCAACTTTTTCTAAAGAAGTGTAACGAGAACTATAGGTTAAAAACTTTTCGGTAAGATTTGCCGCTGCTTTTCTTATATCTTCTTCTTCAGAACGTTTACAAGTGTAAGGATAATATTTGTCGAGTAACTTTAATTGTATTTTGAAAAAATCCTCTTCCACAAGCTATTTTATGTGTTTAACAGTGCAATACATTTATCAACTTTTTTTATCAATTGTGCCAATTTGTTTTTAGCACCTTCAAAATCATCCTGTTTTACAGAAATAATTCGTGCCATTTTAAGATTATCATACTTGTTCCTCCATGTTTTGTTTTCTTGTTCTAATTTCTCACATAACTCTTGCAAAGTTTTTTTCTGAACTTTCAATTCATCGCAGAGAAACATTAATCGGCGTAAATGACTTTCAAAAACAGATAGTAGTTCACTTTCCTCTTTTGTCATGAGAAGAAATTCTGAGTGCAAAGATAAGAAATGAATAATAATTTTTCAAAAATAAGGAGATAAAATACTGGCAGAATTTTATAATATGCCTTTTGTACTTGGTAATTCATAATTGAAAATGTCACGTCGTATAGCCATTTTGATAGCACGAGCAAAAGATTTGAATATTCCTTCTATTTTATGATGTTCATTTTGTCCTTTTGCTTTGATAATCAAGTTTATTTTAGCTGCATCACTCAGAGATTTGAAAAAATGGGGAAACATTTCTGTTGGCATATCTCCTATTTTTTCTCTATGGAATTCTGTTTCCCATACAAACCAAGCACGGCCTCCAAAATCTACGGCAGCCAAACATAAACAATCATCCATTGGCAAGCAAAAACCATATCTTTCTATTCCTCGTTTATCGGTTAAGACTTGAGATAAAGCACTTCCCAAAGCAATACCTGTATCTTCTATTGTATGATGTTCATCCACATTTAGATCACCTTTCATTTTCACAATCAGATCTATGCCAGAATGTTTACCAATTTGTGCCAGTAGATGGTTAAAAAAACCAAGTCCTGTAGAAATATCAGTTTTACCTTTCCCGTCTATGTTGATTTCCACATGAATGTTTGTTTCTTTAGTTGTTCGTTGAACAATAGCTTTTCTTTCTCCAACAACCAGAAATTCGCTGATTTTGTCCCAATTAATTGTTATTAGAGCAGTATTTGGAATGAAATTTGTTTTGGGACTTAACAAAATAGCTTTACATCCTAAGTTTTTAGCTAATTCTATATCTGTTAAGCGATCACCAATAACATATGAACTTCTTAGATCATAGTCATCGGAGAAGTATTGGGTGAGCATTGCTGTATTGGGCTTGCGAGTTGATAAATTATCTTGCGGAAAAGATTTATCAATAAAAATATTATCAAAAAAAATTCCTTCATTTTGAAAAATATTCAACATTTTCTTTTGAACTATATCAAAATTGTTTTGTGGATAGATCGGTGTTCCTAAACCATCTTGGTTAGTGACCATTACAAGTTCAAAATTTAAATGTTTGCGAATAAAGTATAAATTACGAATCACGCCTGGAAGAAATTCTAATTCTTCCAAATTATTTACTTGGAAAGTTATAGGTGGCTCTATAATTAGAGTCCCATCTCTATCTATAAATAAAACTCTTTTTTTCATTTGATTTTTTTAATGCTTCGATTAACTTTCTGTTTTCATTCTCAGTACCCACCGTAATTCGTAGACAATTGTTGCATAGTGAAATGGAATTACGGTTACGAACGATAATACCTTTTTGTATTAATTCGTTATATGTATTAGTGGCATTTTTTACTTTTACTAAAAGAAAATTGGTATCGGAATGATAAACTTTTTCAACAATATTATTTAATGTTTGCAATGTTTTGGTAAGTAATTGTCGTTGTGACAAAATCATTTTTACCCATTCGTTTTTTTTATTTTCTTTATTTAAGCACTTACTGATGAAATTTTGAGTGAAAAAATTAATATTATAGGGATACTTTATCTTATTGAAAAAATTAATAATCTTTTTGGAAGCAAAAGCTAATCCACAACGAGCAGAAGCCATTCCCCATGCTTTTGAAAAAGTTTGTAAAACAATCAGATTTGGATATTTATCCAGATTGACTAACCAAGAAGCGTGGTTGGAAAAGTCAATATATGCTTCATCTATAACTACAATTCCCTGAAAAAAAGAAATAACTTTCATTATTTCCAATTTATTTAACAAATTTCCACTTGGATTATTGGGTGAGCAAAGGAAGATCACTTTTGTGTATTTGTCAGTTGCATTTAAAAGTCTCTCAGCATTTAACTGATAATTTTCGTCTAACAAAACTTTTTTGTATTCTATGTGATTAATATTTGCGGCAACTTGATACATTCCATAAGTAGGATCAATAGAGACCACATTATTTTGTTGAGGTTCACAAAAAATGCGGAAGACTAAATCTATGGGTTCATCGCTACCATTACCTATCATAATTTGACAAGGCTGTATCTTTTTAAGCTTTGCTATTTTTTCTTTGAGGGATCGTTGTAAAGGGTCAGGATAGCGGTTGTATGGTCGGTTATATGGATTTTCGTTAGCATCCAAATAGACAGAAGCCTCTCCATTGAATTCACTCCTTGCACAAGAATATGGGATAAGATTAAGAATGTTCTTTCTAATTAAAGATTCTAGTTCCATAATTTATATAGCAAAAGGTATATTATATTTTTTTGATGGATAATATTTAAAAAATTAATTAAATATTATCGATAGTTAATTTTCTGAAAGTTACTGCATTTTTATGTGCTTGCAATTGTTCGTTTTCTGCCATGATTTCTATTGTAGGGGCTGATTGTTTTATTCCTTCTTTAGTGATTTCTTGAAAGGTTATTTTTTTTGTAAAACTATCAAGATTAACTCCACTATAAGATTTGGCATAACTGTTGGTTGGAAGAGTATGATTAGTGCCAGAAACATAATCTCCTGCACTTTCGGGAGTATAGTGTCCTAAAAATACAGAGCCAGCATTGATAATTTGTTCCGCCAGATCTTTATAATTACTAGTTTCAATGATTAAATGTTCTGGAGCATATTGATTAGTTAATTCTATAATTTCTTGCTGATTTTGGAGAATAATAATTTTGCTGTTTAGTAATGCTTTTTGGGCTATTGTTTTGCGAGGAAGTGTTTGTAGTTGTTGGGTAAGTTCCCAAAGAACTTGTTTTGCAAATTTTTCAGAGAGAGTTAACAAAATAGCCTGACTGTCTACACCGTGTTCTGCTTGCGATAGTAGATCAGCAGCGACAAAAATAGGATTGGCTGTTTCATCTGCAATAACTTCTATTTCAGAAGGACCTGCTGGCATGTCAATAGCAATTCCATTGAGAGAAACTAATTGCTTGGCAGCGGTTACATACTGATTACCTGGTCCTAATATTTTATAAACTTGAGGAATAGAGTGTGTCCCATAAGCCATTGCACCGATTGCTTGAATGCCTCCTATTTTAAATATTCTATCCACTTTTGTTTCTTTTGCTGCAAAAAGAATTGCAGGGTGAATATTCCCATCGGAATTGGGTGGAGTACAAAGAATAATTTCTTTGCAACAAGCTATTTTTGCTGGGATAGCTAACATTAAAACAGTAGAAAAAAGTGGAGCTGTTCCGCCAGGAACATATAAACCCACTTTTTCAATAGGAGTTACCTTTTGCCAACAAACTATGCCTGCAGATGTTTCTATTTTTGGCAGAAGAATTTTTTGTGCAGAATGAAATTTTTCTATATTCTTTTTTGAAGTAAGAATAGCTCGTCTGAGTTGGTCAGGAATTGACTGTTCGGCGAGATTTTTTTCTTCCACTGAAACTTCTAATTTATCAAGTTGTACATTATCAAATTTTAGTTCATATTCTTTTATTGCTTTATCTCCTCGTTGTTTTATATCGTTCAAAATATCTTGTACAACTTTGAATAATTGAGTATTATCGGTTAAGGGACGGTGGATGATTCTATCCCATTGTTTTTTATGAGGGTGTTTTAATATTTTCATCGATGATAGAGATTATAAAATCATTTTTTCAATAGGGACAATAAGGATTCCTTCAGCACCGGCATTTTTTAGCTTATTAATAATTTCCCAAGATTGTTTCTCACTAATTACGGAATGAATGGAACTCCATCCCTTTTTGGCTAAAGGAAAAATTGTTGGACTTTTCATACCGGGAAGAATTTGAAATATTTCTTGCAAACTATCATTCGGAGCGTTTAAAAGAATGTATTTTTTATCATTGGCAGTTTGAACAGCATCTATGCGGAAGATCAATTCCTGTAGTATTTTATTCTTCTTTTCATCCAGCTTTTTGTTGCTAATCAGTATTGCTTCAGAATACATTACTATCTCAACTTCTTTTAAATGATTACTGATCAAAGTACTTCCTGAACTGACAATATCAAATATTGCATCAGATAATCCTATTCCAGGCGAAATTTCTACTGATCCATTTATAAAATGGATATCTGCTTCAATAGCATTTTTTTTTAAAAAAGCCGATAAAATTTTTGGGTAAGAGGTTGCTATTTTTTTTTTAAAAAACCAGTGTAAGCCTGGATATTCTTCTTCTTTGGGAATAGCTAATGAAAGACGACAATGACTAAATCCTAATTGTTTTATTACGATTGCTTCTTGTTTTTTTTCATGGAATTCGTTTTCACCAACAATTCCCACATCAGCTACTCCGTTAGCAACTGCTTGGGGAATATCGTCGTCTCTAAGGAAAAGAATCTCTGCCGGAAATGTATTTGATTGTATCAACAATGTTCTTTTTGCTGCTGGGAGTCTAATACCGACTTCATTGAGTAAAACAGCTGTTTTTTCGTGCATCCGACCTTTTGTTTGAATTGCAATTCGCAACATGGTTTTTATTTTAATATATTTTTTGAGAGATAAATTATTTTAATTCGCTATTTATTGATATAGAAAATTATGACGATTATCGTTTATACACATCTTTCATAATACCCGTAATATCAAAAAATTTTCTTTCTTTAATTTGGGAATTTGGGATTGTAATTAGTAGCATACTACAATTGGATTTATAGTTTTCTTCTTTTTCTTCCCATAATCTTTATGAGAGTATATTAATCGGCCATGATGGTTGGAGAGTAACTGATTCGCAAAAGTAAGGGCTGATAGGAAACCGGATGAAGATGAATTTCGTGTCCTTGTTCATAATTATTTTTTGTTTGATTGTTTTTCTAATTTTTATTATGCTACCTGACTGACTAACTAACTAACTAACATTGCTTCTAAAGCATTGGTTCATCACCACTTTTCAAATGGCATTTATTGTTAGCCTTGCCAAGAAACACGCATCTCATTAGCTTTGATTGTGATAAAAAATTTCAAGAGGGAGAAATCTTTTCGTTCCATATATGTTCCCTAACATACTCTCCGTTATGCACTTACCTTTGTGCTTATGTCCTCATAGTCATTAAAAGCCTATATCTCCCCCCCCCCCCTTCTCTTTTTCTACACAGATCAAAGCAGCTCTCTCTCTCTAGAGAGTTGTACTTCATTTATTTATGACATTGGTAAATGTTCATACGGAACACATAATCCATTACATTAACTGACCAACAGATTTAACCAAAACATCGTCGTGCTTTTTTGTGACGTTTATGTAAAACTAATGTAATAACAGCATAATGTAATAATAGTAAGCCATTATCACAATTTTTAATTGATCAAAATGTTGAATATCCTCTCCCAATAGAGCGGGCATCTTACTTTAATTTTATTGGTTGCCCTTTTTTCCCATACTCTATCTATACTCATATCTTCTAGAGAAGTACCTGAGTAATAAATTTTACAGCAAAGAAAAAGGGAATATGTCACTATTTTTTGAGAAACTCTCTTGCAAAAGTTATAAAAGAATTCAGACTTTTATAAATTAATATTTTTATTTGTGGTCTTCATTTGTAAAGTTTTCAAAAAAAGGTAAAATAAATGAACAAATTTTATTGTTTTATACCATTGTGAGAAAAAAGTCTTGTTTTTGCCAATTGTTCAGATTCACTTTTTGGTTTCCCATAGTTGGGATAAGGAAAGATGCTAATCCAATCGCATGGAGTGAGTAATCCGGCGACTTCAGTGTATTTAGGCGACATTGATACAATCAAATCTTTCATAATCATATTATCATATTTGCACAGTCCCAATGAAAGGCCCCACGATTGTGAAAGCTAAGTAAATACAATTCCAAGCTTTTGCTCTCTACCATTTTGGTGTTGGGGATGTGTCCTATCCTATAGTAATTGTCGCAAAATTCGGTTGTCCTGTAATAGGACATATACTAGTAAATTCTGGACAGTTAAATTTCATCCAATAATCGTTTTCAGGATGCTTGTTAGAAAAAATTTCTAATAAATTAGGATTATAGGTCGGTCTGTATTCTGTTTTTCTGCCATGAATTGTCAAGTTCATATGATATTTGTGTTTTGTATGGTGTTAAAGGATCATAATCATAAACAAAATCTATTATTATTTTAATTTCTCCTCATTTTTTTATTTAAGTAGAAGAGATAAAAGGAGAAACTGCTTTTTTGAAAGAAAGATGTGGTAATATCTGTATGATAACAGATTTAAATAAAACTTATGATTTGAAGGATAACTGTATGTGCAAATATATACAGTATTTATTAGCAAAACAATTTTTATTTAGTCCGGTTTTTGAGCATAAAAGATAGAGAATTTGGTTCTAATGTAATCGATTTTGTATTTAAAATATTTTAACTTTGCTTATTGTTCATTTTTTTAACTGAATGAGGCAAATTGTTCTTCGAGGAATGGGAGTAGCTCTTATTACTCCGTTTAAATGTGATGGTACTGTCGACTATCCGGCTTTGTCTTACTTAGTGGACTACCAGTTGCAGAATGGTATCGATTATTTGATTGTTTTGGGTACAACAGCAGAAACTCCTACACTTTCTTATGAGGAACAAAAAGAAATTGTTCGATTGGTTGTCTCTATAGTTAGAGAACGTATTCCTATCGTTGTAGGTGTAGGGGGAAATAATACACAAGCTGTAATTCATAAGCTTAATACAGAAGATTTCGGTAAAATTGATGCTATTCTTTCAGTAGTTCCGTATTACAATAAACCTACTCAGGACGGGATATACCAACATTTTAAATATATTGCACAAGCTACGTCTTTGCCAATCATCCTTTATAATGTCCCTAGTAGAACAGGTGTAAATATGACCGCTGAAACCAGTTTACTTCTTGCTAATGATTTTGAGAATATAGTTGCTATAAAAGAAGCTTCCGGGAATATAGATCAGATAGGTGTAATTATCGAAAATAAACCTAGCGGCTTTCAGGTGCTTTCTGGGGATGATGAACTTTCATTATCTTTAATAGGGATAGGAGCGGTGGGTGTAATTTCTGTTATCGGGAATGTTTTTCCTAAAGAATTTGGAAAAATGATACGTCTTGCTTTAAATGGAGATAGCGATAATGCTCGTATTATTCATGGCCAATTTGCAGAACTGTTTGAGTTATTATTTATAGAAGGTAATCCTGCAGGGGTGAAAGGTATGTTAAATGTGATGGGTTTTATTGAAAATAAACTTCGTTTACCTTTAGTACCTGTATTAGAAGCGACATATGAGAGAATAAAAAAAGCTTTATTGATGTTCCGGACGCAATAAGTCATTAACTGTTTTTACAGGATTGAAAGTTTCTATCGGTACCTCTACAAATATTGTATTCCAATCTGACATAGCTCCATTCCATAGACCCGGTAGTTCTAATGCTTTGAGCTGTTTCCCATTTTTTGATTTTAAAGAGATAAATCCGGTGTTCTTATTTACATGTTTGAATAAGTCAAATTTCTCTCCCTTGTAATTTTTTAGAGTACAAACTAAGTCTACGGAATTGAAGTGTGTCCCATTTTTGAATAAAGCTCTTTTTTCAGGATCTTTCAAATCGATTTGAGAACTTTCTAATATTTGTAAAGAAGTTGTACCGTCTGGATTGACTGTCAAAAATGGACCGCCTCCAGGTTCTCCCTCATTGCGTACCATTCCACAAACTCGTAAGGGGCGATTTAATTTAGATTTGATATACAATACTAGTTCTCCATCTTCCAAATGTTTGATTTCCGGATTTTTGATACATAGGTCGTTTTGGAGAAAAAGTAACATTTCCAACAAGTTTTCATGTATATATTTTCCAGAATCAATCAGATTTAGATAATCGAATATTCTTTCTTGATAAGTCACTAGCACACCTGCAAGCAATTGTTTATATCGAATGGTTTTTGCTTTAAAAGAATCAGGGACAACATTATCTATATTTTTTATAAAAACTATGTCAGCAATAATATTGTTTAAATTTTCTATTAATGCTCCATGTCCACCTGGACGGAATACTAAATTATTTTTATCACGAAAAGGGCGGTTTTCCTTGTCCAAAGCTAAAGTATCGGTAGATGGGTTTTGCTCACTAAAATCTACATGATATTTCACGTTAAATAGGCGAGTATAAATATCAATTTTTTCTTTAAGGAAAGATTCAAAACAAGATCTGTATTCGGGTGAGATAGTAAAATGTATTCTTACTTCCCTAACTTTGTTACCTGCGTAGAAAGCACCTTCTACTAAGTGTTCTTCCATTGCCGTACGGTAACCATTTGGATTAGTATGAAACAGTATTAACCCTTTAGGAAGCTGACCATAATTGAGTCCCCGTTCAAGAAGCAGATTTTCAACTATCGTTTTGTAATTGTTGTCGGCTATCAGCTTATTGATAGATTTTTTTTCATTAGTAATACAAATTTGATCTAAATCTTTATAAAAAGCGAATCGATGAATTTTGGAAAAAAAGATCTGTTCAAAATTGGTAGTTGGAACAGTATAGTTAGCTGAAAGGAATTCAAATAAATCTTTAAACATCCTACTAGCAGCCCCAGAAGCAGGGACAAATTTGACTATTATTTTGTCCTGATCTAGATAAGAAAACCACTTGTTTATATAGATTTGCTGTTCTTTATCAGATAAGGACTTTATTCCTTTATTTGTAGAAGCCGATTCAACAATAGATAAACAAGGGAATCCTTTATAGAAATATTCTAATTGTTCGTTAATTTGACGAATGGATATACCCCTACTTTCAATTTGTTTAATATCTGTCTGTGACAGCATAATCACATAATTTCTTTATAATTCTACACTTTTAGATACTTTTTTGATAAAGCATCTCTTTTTTTTATTTAAATCACTGCGAAGAACTACGGTTCCCATTCTATCAATATGTATAAATAAGACTCAACAATGTAACTTACATTGTAACTTACATATTTGGTAGAACTAAATCGAATGATAAAACAAGTAGTTTTTCATAACTTTTTAATTAAAAAACTCTTATTGTTTAGAATTTGGAATAACGAACGAAACTGTATACAACATATACATACTTTCAGTTAATGTTATTTTTTCTTTATTACAGATTTACAGATTTTTGTTGATTAAACTGAGTATCAAAATTGTCTTCACTCCGTTCTTTCTTTTGCAAAAAGAAATCAAACAGCAAAACCACCTAAACCAAAAACCACTCCCTATTAAGCTAACCAGGACAAAGTTATGTAAAAGTAAAATCTTTGTTTGATATCCACAAGGTAAATTATAGATGTTTTTTCTTACTTTGTTTATTTGCGTACTTCGGATAAAGAGCAATGTTCAAGCAATTGTTGTAAACAGAGATTAGTAACTTTTCAAAAATTCAGCGAGACAAGAAATATTTAATCATAAATTCTTGCATTTTTATCAATTTTTCCCAAATCCATGATAATCCTATGGTTATTTTACCTATAAAATTATAGTTCATGATTAAATCATAATTAAATATAGTAGTATCAAACGTTTGTTTTTTACTAACTCAAGCCATATTTATTCATAATTTATTTATGAATACGTGTTGCAAAGCACACCGAGCAGAAAAGAACCAACAAATCAACTTCGGTTAGACAGTAAACAGTAAGACAAACTAACAAACTATTTGGAATTTAAGAGAGAATAAAAGAAGAGATATCTTTTATATATTTAGATATTGGACAGTACCTCTTCTTTTTAAGAATCTTTTCAAGGAAAATTATCCTTTAGTAATTGCTTCAGAAGGGCAAACACTAGCACATGAACCACATTCAGTGCAATTATTCGCATCAATTGAATAAATATCTCCTTCCGAGATAGCTTCAACTGGACATTCATCGATACAAGTACCGCAAGCAATACAATCTTCTGTAATAACGTAAGCCATCTTGTATAAGATTTAAGATCATTAACAATTAATTAAATACGAATTTAAAATAAAAATTAATGATAATCACAAAATTTTTAGGTAAAAAATTAGCTAAATTGGAATCGAGTTAAATTATTCGTATTTCTGCAGATAGCGGAAATGCAGATAGCGAAAAGTAGAGTTTGATATTTGATATCATAGAGACATATAAGTAAAGAGAGACATATAAGTAAAGATAAGGATTTAAACAAAATAATAGTGTAAGAAAGGGGGGATGGAGATTGGGGGAGTATAAAGCAGATAACATTCAAGTACTGGAGGGGATAGAAGCTGTCCGAAAAAGACCGGCAATGTATATTGGTGATATTGGTCAAAAAGGATTGCATCATTTAGTATATGAAGTAGTGGATAATTCAATTGACGAAACTTTAGCTGGTTATTGCAAAAATATACAGGTATTTATCAATGATGATAATTCAGTTACGGTTAAAGATGACGGACGTGGTATTCCAGTTGATTTTCATGAAAAAGAAAAAAGGTCGGCATTAGAAGTCGTGCTTACTGTATTACATGCAGGAGGTAAATTCGATAAGAATTCTTACAAAGTTTCTGGTGGTTTGCACGGAGTGGGAGTTTCTTGTGTAAATGCCCTGTCAGCTTACTTGAGAGCGGAAGTTCGGCGTGATGGAAAGATATATGCTCAAGAGTTTTCTTGTGGGAAAGTTACCAATGAACTAACAATTATTGGAGAGACGAATGATAGAGGTACTACTATCACTTTCAAACCGGATAGTTCTATATTTATTGTTACAGAATATAAGTATGATATTTTAGCAAGCCGTTTACGTGAACTGTCATTTCTTAATGCAGGTGTAAGGTTGGAGTTGACAGATAAACGTGTTTCATTTGTTAACGGTACTTTTAAACATGAAATTTTCTACTCATCAGAAGGATTGAGTGAATTTGTTAGATTTATTGATTCTGCTAAACAGCCTTTAATTGGCAATGATATTATTCATATTATTACCGAAAAGCAAGGTATTCCGGTAGAAATAGCAATGACTTATAATACTTCTTATAACGAAAGTATTTCTTCTTATGTCAATAATATCAATACTATAGAGCATGGAACACACGTGGCAGGATTCCGTCGAGCATTAACTCGTACATTGAAAAAATATGCTGTAGATTCCAAATTATTGGAAAAGATAAAGATTGAAATAAGTCCAGATGATTTTCGTGAGGGGTTGACAGCAGTAATATCTATCAAAGTACAAGAACCTCAATTTGAGGGACAAACTAAGACCAAATTAGGGAACAATGAGGCGATTGGAGCTGTAGATCAAGCTGTAGGCACAGCGTTGAGTGTTTATTTAGAAGAACACCCGAAGGAAGCAAAAACTATTGTAGACAAGGTTGTTTTGGCTGCGATGGCACGTCATGCTGCTCGTAATGCAAGAGAGATGGTTCAACGCAAATCTCCTCTCGCAGGAGGTGGATTGCCTGGAAAATTGGCAGACTGTTCAGATAGAAATCCAGAAAAATGTGAAATATTTCTTGTAGAAGGAGATTCTGCCGGAGGTACTGCTAAGCAAGGACGAGAAAGAAAATATCAGGCAATCTTGCCATTGAGAGGTAAAATATTGAATGTAGAAAAAGCTATGCCTTATAAAGTGTTGGAAAATTCGGAAATTCGCAACATTTTTACTGCTTTAGGAGTTACTATTGGAACAACCGAAGACAGTAAAGGATTGAATATAGACAAATTAAGATATCACAAAGTGGTTATTATGACTGATGCTGATGTAGATGGAAGTCATATTGCCACATTGATTCTTACATTTTTTTTTCGACATATGCGTCTAATGATTGAAAAGGGATATGTCTATATTGCCACTCCTCCACTTTATCTTTTGAAGAAAGGGAAAGTAGAGGAATATTGTTGGACAGACCAACAACGTCAGGCATTTATAGATAAATATGCTAGGGGAGATGAAAAACAGGTTCATACACAACGATATAAAGGGTTAGGAGAAATGAATGCTCAGCAATTATGGGATACTACAATGAATCCTGAGGTTCGTACATTAAAACGAGTTACCATTGAAAATGCAGCAGAAGCGGATCGAGTGTTTGCTATACTTATGGGTGAAGATGTAACTCCTCGCCGTGAGTTTATCGAAGATAATGCTATTTACGCTAATATTGATGTTTAGTATTTTTATTGGTTAACTAGTTCTAGTTGTGCAAAGAAATATTTTCAATGAAGTGTGTAATGTAAAAATGTCATTCAGATATAGTTGGATTATATTTATCAGTAATTTTTTTGCGATTTTAACGAGATTGGCCGATGAAATTCAATTGATAAAAATTGAGGAGAAATAACAAAGAGATGGATGAAATAGGGGGAATAAATCCTTTAAATCCTTCAAGTTCAAGTTATGAAAGAATAGGTAAATTGTAAGAGAGTAGAGAATTGGGTTAGATAGAAAAAAACTTTCGCCAATGTGAGTTTTTTCATAAAAGTTATTTTTTACCAGGTAAGGGGAATAATTTTTTTCACCTTTGCTTTGTCTTTTCCCAATTGTTTTTGTAGTTCTTTCAAATTATGAAAGTAAATATCAGGACGGATAAATTGTAAGAATTCTATTCGAATTCTTTTGCCGTAAATATTTTTATCAAAATCAAAAATATTTACTTCGATTCTATTATCCTCATCGAAGGTAATAGTTGGTCTCTTACCAATATAAGTCATTCCAATATGTTTGTCTCCTTTAATGAATACATAAGTAGCGTATATTCCTTTGCAAGGAATAACTTTTTCTTTGTCGTATAGAGAAATATTGGCAGTGGGGTAATCAATGGTTCTTCCCAATTGGTTACCCTGTACCACTTTACCTTCCAAAGAATAGTAATAAGACAGCTTATCGGCTGCTTTTTTTACTTTGCCTTCCATAAGCAATTGACGAATAGAAGTGGAACTATTATGAATATCTTCTTTTTCAGGTAATTTGTCTATTTGTCTTACTGACATTCCACAGCTTTTCCCATATTGTACATATTGTTTATATCCGTATATTCTTCCCTTTCCGAATCTATTATCATATCCAACCAAAAGCTCTTTTATTCGCAATTGTTTATGTAATATTTGTTGTATAAAATCTTGTGCGGTGATTTTTGAGAACTCTTGAGTAAAGTTAATAACATAACAATAATCAATTTCAGTAAGAGATAGCCGTCTAACTTTTTCTTCAAAAGTATTAAGAAGAAAGGGTTGATAGTCTTTTTGTAATATTTTGCATGGGTGAATTGGAAAAGTAATAATTGCAGTTTTTAATTTTGACTTCTTTGCATATTCTTTTAATAGTTTGATAAGATATCGATGTCCAAGATGGACTCCATCAAAGAAACCCACCGTTGCAGTAGTTGATTCTTCTATTAAGGAAAAATCACATATAATTTTCATCGCCGTATAAATGTATAACTTCTTGAATTTATTTATCAATCGTTTGAACCCTCTCTATTACTTACTTCAACATTTTTTTGTATTTGTATATCAAATAAGACAAAGATGCTAACATCAAACAAAGTGCATAGGGGACTATAGCCGGATTTAAATTTTGTGGTAACCAAGATTTCCTTAATCCTAATAATAATGCAAATAATAATACTAGATTGAACCAGTGATACAGATATATAGTTTTCCAATAGGAAGGTTTTTTAACAAAAAAACCAATAAAAGCAATAAAATGGAATGGATGTACCCAAAATAGATTCCAATTAGAGGATGTACAAGGATGATAAGAAAACAAAACAAGAAACAGGATTAAACTTCCGACTCCAGCAGCTGAGAGAAATAGAAATGCAAAACATACTTTTGTAATTCTGAATATATCAGAAGCAATTCTTGACTTTTGGTATTTGCAAATACCTATAGTTGTTGCACTAATCATAGTTCCGTATATACACAAAATTAGCCAACCAATTTGTATTGGAGAATGCCAGAATGATGAACGAATGTTTTTTCTATCATTAGATTGTGAAATTAGAAGAGATGAAACAACAAGGGAATCACCCGAATTATATGTAAAATTATCTACTACTTTTTTTAATTGCATAGGGAGGAATAGTGATTCTCGTTTGCGGATAGGTTTATCCGCTTCGCTTCCAACTAATAGATCAATACCAAAGGTCATCCAAGGATAAGGATAAGTATAGGAATGTATCAATTGGCGAATAGTCTTTAAATGAGTATTATCGGCAATATCTAAAGGAGCCCCTATTGTTTTTTCGATAGAATTTCGGATATGAGTAGTACAATTGTCTTTCAAAAAATTGTAATGATATGCTCGATTTTTGGGATGTAAATTAACAGAAAGCATTTGTAAAAGATATTCTTTACTTTCGGGTGAGAGATATAAGATTTGTTCTATTATAGTAGTTTTTAATAGATCGTAACATTGAAGAAATTGATAGTAGTCAGTTTTACTAAGAGAATAACTAATTTCTCCTTTGAGAAAATGATATAAAAAGTAACGGGTATCAAAACCAAAAGTTCCCCAATTAAAAACAATATCCGTATTCTGTTTCAAATTATGGATTCGCAAAACACTGTGTCCGTAAATAGTATATACTTTATTACTATAAGGCATAACAGTCAACAAACTCACTTGTAAATCGTCTGTTTTACTAGCTTTAGAGGTATAAAGTGTTGATACACATAAAAGGAAGAAGATAAAATATCTCACTTTTTTAATCTTAAATCTTAAATCGATTTCCATTTTTTAAGCAAAATTACACACAATAGTATATTTTTTAAAGAATTAAATCACCAGACAAATGCAAACAACATTTTAATTTTATTAATTTTATACATAGTATAAATACGATTCGAATTATGTACATAGTTATTGATCAAGGGAATACAATACTTAAAATAGGACTATTTGAGGGGAAAGCAGTAATAAAAACCTTCCAAACAAAGGAAGTAAAACAGGAATGGTTTTATTCTATTCTAAAAACTTATCAACCACAAGCAGGTATATTGTGCAGTACACGAGAAGTAAGTGAATCTTTACTCTCTTTACTTAGAGAGAGCTTATCCTACTTTTATGAGTTTAAAAATAATCTGCCTCTTCCCCTATCAATAGATTATCAAACACCACGAACTCTGGGGACAGACCGATTAGCTGCAGCAGTAGGAGCTTGGTATCAAAAACTCAACAATAATCTTCTGATAATAGATATTGGTACGGCGATTACGATTGATTTTGTTAATAGAAAGGGAATATATAAAGGAGGGAATATTTCACTAGGACCTGCTATGAGGTTGAATGCTTTGCATTATTTCACCAACTCATTGCCACTGATAAGTGAGAATGGGAATATACCAATTCGAGGCTACGATACGGAGACAGCTATACGAAGTGGTGTAATGGAAGGTATAGTACATGAATTAGGGTCATATATAGAAGAATATGAAAAGAAAGAAAATGCTTTAACTTTTCTTACAGGAGGCAATACTATTTATTTCGAGAAACGATTAAAAGGCACTTTATTCGTGGATAAACATTTAGTGTTGAAAGGATTGAATGAAATATTGATTTATCAAAAAAAATTTTTTAAGTCAAAATAAAAAATCACTCAGTTATTATTGCAAGATAGAAGTAGTTTTATAGTAAAAAATTAATTATTATCATCTTTTGAGGGATGAGGGAATTGTGGATTTTAGTAACCATTTATCCTAAAAATAATTTTAGCATATCTTCAAATCGTAGGACAGAATCTCTTCCATGTTTTGAGAGTGATTTTTTTATTTGGTCTATTGTTTTTATTCTGCATAATTGGGTTTTGGAATAAAATTTATCAGCAAAACAGATAAGCTTTTCTTCTAATGTTTCCGGTAATGAATTTTTGTGATGAAGAGGAATATTGTTTCGTATTATGTCTTCTTTTGTCAATCCTGTCCCTGTATGTCTTTCGCAAACTAAAGCGTGCCTATGGAGATTTTCTTTTTGAAGAATTTTTGATCCTAAATAACCATGACAGATATAAGGAAAATTGCCAAAGCACTGTATAGCAGGAGCATTTGTCAGGTAAATTCCTATATCGTGTAGTAAAGATGCTTCTAGAATAAATGCTTTGTCTATTTTCCATTCAGAATGTATTTGTATTATTTCAAGAGCCTTATTGGTTACCGATAGACTATGTGTAACCAGAATATCATAAAGTTCACTTTTTTCTTCGTAATATTTTTTTATAATGTCTATAGGTATCATGGTGTTTTTTGCATAAATATTTCTGACTTCTAAACATTACCTAAATACTCAAAAAATATATTTAAATATTTGTAGGCTTATTAGAAGTATGTTTGTACTTTTGTGAAAAAGTACAAAAGTAGGAGAATATAATTATAAAAAATGAAAATAGGGATTCATCCGACCAATTATCGTCCGGTTGCATTCAAAGATGTATCTAACAATGATACATTTATTGTACGCAGTACGATCGATACAAAAGAAACTATTAAAATAGAAGGTATTGTTTATCCTTTGATTAAACTGGAAATTTCTAATACTTCTCATCCATTTTATACGGGGAAGCAAAAATTGGTGGATACAGCTGGACGTGTAGATAAGTTTATGAATCGTTATAAAAATAGGAAAAAATGATTTGTAATGGCTGTTTCATGGCAAAGGAAAATCATTTGTATTTAATGACAATGAAAGGGCATATATAACCAAGTAGCTATATGAACTTTTAGTTGATTTTGATGAGAATTTTCCGCATCCAAAACAAATCGAGTATGAAGAACGAAAGATCTCCACAAGCAAATGAAAGGGTATCGTTTCTATGCAAATATTTTCTGGAATGAATGAAGCGTGGGTGGCTTATATGATTGATTATGACTATTGTAGACATCATTGAATTATGTCCCTTTTGTGTTCATGTGTCATTCAAAAATAAGAATTTCACTACTAATTCGTAGTATACTTAGAATTATGACTATTGTCAATACACGATGCAGAACAGTTTTGGCGGATTTACAAACTCCGGTTAGTATCTACTTGAAAATAAGAGATATTTTTCCTGAATCGGTATTATTGGAATCTTCGGATTTCCATGGAAATGAAAATTCTGTTTCTTTTATTGGATTTAATCCGATAGCTCGTTTTGAAATAAAAGATAGCAAAGTTAAGATGACTTATCCAAATCAGTCTGTATCTGTCATTACGATAGATGAGTCGTCTCCTGTTGTTGAGCAATTGAACCAGTTTATTTCTTCCTTTAAGATAAGCGATAATGAAAATGTCGTAAAGTATAATGGTTTTTTCGGATATACGGCCTTTGATGCTATAAAATATTTTGAAGATGTTTATGTGGAAGAAAAGAAAATGATTGTAGAAAATGTTCCTGACATAATTTATATTTTCTATCGGTACATTCTTGTCATTAATCATTTTAAAAATGAAATGACTATTGTAGAAAATATTATCAAGGGAGAAAAAAGCAAGATGGATGAAGTGTTAGCCATTTTGAGTAATCGTAACTATGCTTCTTATAATTTTACCACTAAAGGCAATGAAATTTCTATAATTACTGATGATGTTTATAAAGAAATGGTACGGAGGGGTATTAAACATTGTAAAAGAGGTGATGTATTTCAAATAGTACTTTCTCGTTGTTTTTCTCAGACTTTTTTAGGTGATGATTTTAAGGTGTATCGTGCTTTGCGTTCTATTAATCCTTCACCTTATTTGTTTTATTTTGATTTTGGTTCGTTTCGTATTTTTGGTTCTAGTCCCGAAACTCATTGCCGAATAACGAAAGGGAGAGCTTATATAGATCCTATTGCAGGGACTTTTCGTCGTACTGGAAACGACGAAAAAGATGAACGGTTGGCTCAAGATTTGTTGGAAGATCCAAAAGAAAATGCTGAACATGTCATGCTAGTAGATTTGGCCCGTAATGATTTGAGTAAAAATACTCGCAATGTGTATTTAGATTTCTATAAAAAAGTGCAATATTATTCTCATGTAATTCATTTAGGTTCTAGAGTAGTGGGATGTGTAGAAAAAGGTATCAATACTATTAAAGTGTTTGCCGATACCTTCCCAGCAGGAACACTCTCTGGGGCACCTAAAATTAGAGCAATAGAACTGATAAGTGATATAGAACCATATAGGAGAGGAGTTTATGGTGGGTGTATAGGGTATATTGGATTAAACGGGGATTTAAATCAGGCAATTACAATTCGTTCCTTTCTCAGCAAAAATAATGTATTGTATTACCAAGCTGGAGCTGGAATTGTTTCACAATCTAGTGATGAGTCCGAATTACAGGAAGTGAATAATAAGTTAGGAGCTTTAAAAGCAGCTATTGATGTAGCAGAACGAATTTTAAACTAAAAATTTTGTTAAAAAATGGTGTGATTGGTTTAGAGTGGGATTTTTTTGTTTTAAAATAGACCCTGTGTAAGGATAGTCCCCGGTATGTATTTATATCTGGCGTGATGAGAGAGGTACTTTTTATTCAATCTACTGGTTAATTTATTGCAAATCAATCAGTGGGTTTTTGAGTGAGGTATAGAGAGGTTTACCACTTTCGTTGTCCCTGTTTCATGTCATGTAGGGGCTTGCTTATGCAAGTAAGCATAAGCGTTGAATCGGATACTCAAACGGGAGTAGTAGAGAAACACTTATTGAATTTCCGTAGTCCAAATTTAAGGATTGTTTTGTTATTCTGCTATTACTTCGAAAGGTATGTCTATTACAATATCTTTGTGAAGTCTTAGAGTAGCTTTGTAAGAGCCGATTTCTTTTATATGCTCTTTGATAGAGATTAGTTTTCGTTCGATTTGAACCCCTTTTTTTGCCAGTTCATCTGCGATTTGGATGTTAGTAATCGATCCAAAAATTATGCCGTTGGAGCTTGTTTTTGCTCCAATGGTAAGAGAAATATTCATTAATTTATTTGCTAATGTCTGGGCGTCTTTTTTGATTTTTTCCAATTTGCGAACTTGTTGGCGAAGGTTTTCAGCTAATACTTTCTTTGCTGTTTTAGAAGCGAAAATGGCCTTTTTTTTAGGGATCAAAAAATTTCTTCCATAACCATTTTTTACAGTGACAATATCATCTTTGTAACCAAGCTTATCAACATTTTCTAATAGAATTACTTGCATAAGTTTTTCCTTTATTTTTGTTCATTTCATCAAATCAGTTACATACGGAAGCAGTGCTAAGTGACGAGCACGTTTCACTGCTTGAGCAACACGGTGCTGAAACTTTGCCGAGGTGCCTGTAATACGCCTAGGGAGAATTTTGCCTTGCTCATTTAAGAATTTTTTTAAAAATTCAGGATCTTTGTAATCGATGAACTTAATGCCATTTTTTTTAAAACGACAATATTTCTTTCTGTTTTTCGTATCGGAAACTTGAGGTGTTAAGTAACGGATTTCTGAATTATTGTTGTATGTTGCCATAATATTAAGTTTCTTTACTTAGTTTCTTTGAGTTTGTTTCTTCTTTTAAGTGCGTATTCCATAAAGACTTTGTTTTGACGGAAAGTTAAGAAACGGAGTACTTTTTCATCGCGCCGAAATTGTGTTTCCAATTTAGAAATAATGGTAGAATCCGATTTAAATTCTAATAAGAAATAAAATCCAGTTGTCTTTCTTTGAATTGGATAACTTAGTTTACGTAAGCCCCAATTTTCTTCATTTATGATTTCTGCTTCCTCAGCAATGAGAATATCTTTGAATTTATTAACAGTTTCCTTCACTTGTTCATCGGATAAAACAGGAGTCAAAATAAAAACAGCTTCATAATTGTTCATAAGAATCTATTGTTTGTAATGCAAAGTAAAAGGAAAAAATAGAAGATTGGACTTCTTATCTTCTAAATAAGAAAAATATTTTTTTGCTGCTTATAAACTGCAGTTGCGCGAAATTAATTTTTTTTTTTATAAAAACAATATTTTTATATCTTCGTACTCTATGAGAATTATGGGCTTGACTGGCTTTGACATCGGGTAGAAATGATTTGTAAGCATGTAGTGCGTCGTTGTTCGGCACTTTAATCTCGGATGATAATTATATTAACTGGCGAAAATTTTTACGCTCTTGCTGCTTAGCAGAAGTTATAGTAGGTCTAAGCTTTATTCCGTCTCAAGGAGACCGGAACGAGACATCACTCAGAAGCTCTGTCTTCGAAGCAATCTGAAAAAGTGGTGCTGTCCAATATCGGAGATAGTTTGGAGTAATCCTTGTGCTTCAGATGAATTAAAAAGGATAGGCTCAACAATTGAGGGATTCCTTAGTCCTGTGCTGAGTCCAAAAAATAAAATAGGGATAAACATGTAGAAATCAAATTGGTTCCTCGTTTGGACGAGGGTTCGAATCCCTCCAAGTCCACACAATTTTTTTGACATAGGAAGGCAAGAGTGGATGCGATGACGATACTGTCTCCTAAGAGTTCCCTAATATAATAGCTAGGAAAGGAAATGCGTATAAACAACTTCTCTCTATTGTTGTGGTGGGTGTTTCTATTTTCTTGTGGAGAAAATAACAGTTTAAGTACAGGAAAAAATTTCTCAAATGGTAGTGTTTGTTATGCACGAACATTTAAAATAGAAACATATGCCAGTTATACACTTGTGAGAATTCAAAATCCTTGGAATAAGACACGTTTTTTGCAAAAATATGTTTTGGTTCCTCGGTCAAAAAAACTTCCCAAATCGCTTCCCGAAGGAGTCTTAATTCGCACGCCTGTGAAACGAGCAGTTTGTTTTTCATCTGCTATTTGTGGAATATTTGATGCTTTGGGTGTTTTGGATGTTTTGATAGGTGTAACGGAGCCGCAGTATATCAATCTTCCGTTTGTGACTGAAGGAATTAGTTCTGGGACAATACAAGATATTGGTTTTTCGGTTAATCCTAATATAGAGAAATTGATGTTTATTAACCCGGAAGTAATTTTTATCAATCCTATCAACACTAAGACTGATGTGTTGGATAAATTAAATATTCCTGTTATTTGTTGTACTGATTATATGGAGAATCATCCTTTGGGTCAAGCCGAATGGATTCGTTTTATCGGGTTATTGTTTGATAAAAAAGAATTTGCTGATTCTCTATTTTTTGAGATTATGCATTCATATAATGAGCTCAAAAAATTGGTGACAAATGTTGTTTTTCGTCCTGCTGTTTTCACAGAAATGAAATATGGTAACATTTGGTATATGCCTGGAGGTAAAAGTTATTTAGCTCACATGTTATATGATGCTGGTGCAAACTATATTTTAAAAGATGATCCTAATACTGGATCTGTATCATTATCTTTTGAAACGGTTTTGAGTAAAGCTGAAAAAGCAGACTATTGGTTAATTAAATATTATAGTCCCCAAGAACTTACTTACGAGCAATTATTCAAAAAGTGTCCAAATTATGCTTTATTTGATGCTTATAAAAGTCGAAACATCTACGTTTGTAATACTTTGAAAAAATCTTATTATCAAGAGCTATTACTCCATCCTGATTGGATATTAAAGGAAATGATAAGCTTATTTCATCCTGATTTATTACCAAATTCTTCTGTGCATAGATATTACAGAAAACTACTATGAGTGATAGTATTGTTATTATTCCTACTTATAATGAGAAAGAAAATATTGAAAAGATTATTCGTCGGATTTTTTCTTTGTCCAAGTCTTTTGATATTTTGGTAATAGATGATTGTTCTCCTGATGCTACTGCTGCAATTGTAAAAATCTTACAGGTAGAGTTTTCTTTTCGTTTGCATTTGATAGAGAGATTAGGGAGACAGGGCTTGGGAACAGCTTATGTTAATGGATTTAAGTGGGTTCTGCAACGTGATTATGATTATATTTTTGAGATGGATGCAGATTTTTCCCATAATCCTGATGATTTACTTAGATTGTACAGAGCATGTTCAGAAGATGAGGTAGATGTTGCTATTGGTTCTCGTTACGTATCAGGTGTAAATGTCATAAATTGGCCTGTTTCGAGAGTTTTACTTTCTTACATAGCATCTAAATATGTACAGTTTATTTCTGGATTAAAAATAAACGATACTACTGCAGGGTTTAAATGTTATCGTAGGGAAGTGTTGGAAACAATTCCTCTTGATAAGATTCGATTTAAAGGCTATGCTTTTCAAATAGAAATGAAATATGTTGCTTGGAAAAGTGGGTTTAGACTAAAGGAAATTCCTATTATTTTTATTAATCGCACAGAGGGTATATCTAAAATGAATGGAAGCGTATTCAATGAAGCTTTCTTTGGCGTCATCTGGCTTAAATTATATAGCATTTTTCATAAATACCCTCAAAAAAAGATCATTGATAAGTAATGATTCTCATATGGAATGCAAATATTGTTAACGAGGGTACTGTTTATAAAGGGTCAGTATGGATAAAAGGAGAAAGAATAAAAAACATTGTTCCTTATTACTTATCTATGGAACGGGAAAATAAAGATGATTTACAAAATACAACGACAGTTATTGATGCTTCAGATCTTTTATTACTTCCAGGAGTTATTGATGATCAGGTTCATTTTCGTGAACCTGGTTTAACTCACAAAGGGGATATTTACAGTGAATCGCACGCAGCAGTAGCTGGAGGAATTACTTCATTTATGGATATGCCTAATACTCTGCCTCAAACAATTACGGTCAAGGATTTGAATGATAAGTTTAAAAAAGCATCACAGGATAGTTTATCTAATTATTCTTTTTTTATAGGTGCTACGAATGATAATTTTGAGGAACTTATCCGACCAGGAGCTAATCGTGCGATAGGCGTAAAAGTGTTTATGGGTTCATCTAGTGGGAATATGCTAGTAGATAATCCATTAGCTTTAGAACGAATTTTTACTTTGTCCAACCATATCATTGCTACCCATTGTGAGAGCGAAACGGTTATACAAACTAACAGGGCGAAATACATAAGGAAGTTTGGAAAATGTTTAGGGATTTCTTTTCATCCAAAGATACGTAGTGCGAAAGCTTGTTATATTTCTTCAAGTGAAGCTGTTCGGTTGGCGAAGAAATATTGTTCTCATTTGCATTTGCTTCATTTATCTACTGCTCGGGAAATTGAATTATTAACATTGGAACCTTTACAAGAAAAACGAATTACAGCAGAAGTTTGTGTTCATCATTTGTGGTTTTCAGATAAAGATTATTCTCGTTTGGGTAATCGTATAAAATGGAACCCGTCAATTAAAACTTTTGCTGACCGTGAGGCATTGAGGCAAGCTCTTATAGATGGGAAAATAGATATAATAGCGACAGATCATTCTCCACATACTTGGGAAGAAAAACAGGGAGGATGTTTCCAAGCTGCTCCTGGTGCCCCGATGGTTCAGCATGCTTTGATTTTGATGCTTGAATTGTGTCGGCAAAATGTTTTTACTTTGCCACTTATAGTGGAAAAGATGTCCCATGCTCCAGCACGATTGTTCAATTTGAGAGATAGAGGTTATATCCGTAAAGGATATTATGCTGATTTGGTATTGGTGGATCCTAAATATCGTTGGACAGTTGCTAAAGAGAATTTATTGTATAAATGTAGATGGTCACCCTTAGAAGGGGAGACTTTTTCTCATAAAGTAGTTAAAACCTTTGTTAATGGACATTTAGTTTATGACGATGGACGTTTTGATGACTCTTTCCGTGGTAAAGAATTATGTTGTAAATAAGAGATTACTGTTGTTTAAATTTGCATTATGGGAACAATTCTTGTACAATTGTACGACGCAGTTATGGATATTCTGTTGGCACATATTAGGATATGTGCTTTACTTTCTTCGATTTGCGACAAAGTGAATGTGTAACATTGCCCATTGGGGGTGGGGTGTGTATATCATGGGAAGAAAACAATTCACCAATACTTTGGTGAAATCCATGTACCATGCGTATGGACTTTGATCATCTCTTACAGGTAATTTGAGCGTAACAAGATTGTGCTATTAGAAAAACTACTTTTTTATATTAGTTCTTACTAAGAACGCGATATAAAAGGCAAATTCTTGCTTTTGGTTTTTTCTATCAGCATATGTGTTTTATTTCATAGTATGCTCAAGAAGTCGCAAGATTTGCTTTGTAGGATAATTAGCATTTGAATTGCCAATTCAAATGCTAATTGAATAAATTTGTCATAGGAGGAGATATTTTAGGGAGGATCCATATAGGAGCCAGAGAGTTTTTCTTCTTCGCAAACGAAAGGCATAATTATCATTTTCAAATGATAATTACTACGGTTATGATAATTACTACGGTTAGTGTTTCGCGTTTGCATTGATAAAAGATTAGGGAAATATTCGTAGTTTTTAGGGAACATTTTAAGATTTTCATAAAAATTATAGTTTGATCATATAATTATTTATATGGTTGTAGTCTTGAGATTAAGTTTTTGAGAGGATTGATTGTTATAGGTTATTATTGGTAATGATAAGTTCATAATTTGTTATTGTGAAAATTGTGTTTTGTGCTTCTCCTCTTCCTTTTTTTTGTTACAAATTTTTTGTTACAAAAGTTCTTCATGTGAAGAAAAAGTTGAATGATATATTTGCATATTTATTTTTTCTTCTTAACTTCGCCTGTGTAGCTCAGCGGTAGAGCGCTTCCTTGGTAAGGAAGAGGTCCCGGGTTCAAATCTCGGCACTGGCTCGAAATAATTAAGATCTAAGATCGAATTCTATAGTTTTAGAACTATTTTAGAATATTATATACACGTAAATAAATTATGGCAAAAGAAAAATTTAATCGGTCAAAACCACATGTTAATATTGGGACAATTGGTCATGTAGATCATGGTAAGACAACCTTAACTGCTGCCATTACTGCAGTTTTAGCAAAAAAGGGTCTTTCGGAAGTGAAATCATTTGATCAGATTGATAATGCTCCTGAGGAAAAAGAAAGGGGTATCACTATTAATACTGCTCATGTAGAGTATGAGACAGAAACTCGACATTATGCTCATGTGGATTGTCCGGGTCACGCTGACTATGTTAAAAACATGGTAACAGGTGCGGCTCAAATGGATGGTGCTATTATTGTGGTTGCTGCAACTGATGGTCCTATGCCTCAAACTCGCGAACATATTCTTTTGGCCCGTCAAGTAAATGTTCCGAAGTTAGTTGTTTTTATGAATAAGGTGGATATTGTAGACGATCCTGAAATGTTGGAATTGGTTGAAATGGAAATGCGGGAGTTACTTGATTTTTATCAGTTTGATGGTACCAATACTCCTATTATACGAGGGTCTGCTTTGGGTGGAGCAAACGGAGATCCAAAGTGGGAGGCTAAAATCATGGAACTGATGGATGCCATAGATAATTGGATACCATTGCCTCAGCGCGATATCGATAAGTCATTTCTTATGCCTGTTGAGGATGTGTTTTCTATTACAGGTCGTGGCACAGTTGCTACGGGGCGTATTGAAACAGGTCTTGTTAGGACAGGAGATGAAGTTCAAATTATCGGTTTAGATGCTAATGGCAAAAAATCGGTGGTTACAGGGGTAGAAATGTTTCGTAAGATTTTAGATGAAGGTCAAGCAGGAGACAATGTGGGGTTATTACTTCGCGGTGTAGATAAGGATGAAGTGAAGCGGGGTATGGTTATTACTCATCCGAATAAGGTAAAGCCTCATACTAAAGTAAAGGCGGAAGTATATATTTTGAAGAAAGAGGAAGGTGGGCGTCATACTCCATTTCATAATAAGTATCGTCCTCAATTCTATGTTCGCACATTAGATGTGACAGGTGAAATTACTCTTCCAGAAGGCACTGAAATGGTAATGCCGGGAGATAATGTCACGATAACTATTGAATTAATTTATCCTGTTGCGTGTAATGAGGGACTTCGGTTTGCTATCCGCGAAGGAGGGCGTACTGTAGGTGCAGGGCAAATTACTGAAATTATAGAGTAGAAAATAAGTTTGATAACTCAAAAAACTATTATTACATCATAGTAAAGAGTGGGATGGTGCTGTTATAATTCTATTGTAGTTATACGGGGCTAGCTCAGTTGGTAGAGTATCGGTCTCCAAAACCGAGCGTCGGGAGTTCGAGTCTCTCGCCCCGTGCAATCAACTAATCTTGTATGTATTATGTATGAATAATAAAGCCGATGGTAATAATGTATGGAGAAAAATGGTTGATAATTATATTTAGGAATGTAAAAGAGATTTATGATGACCTTATGTATAAGGTTTCTTGGCCTACGAAGCAGGAGTTGTCTAATAGTACAATTGTTGTTATGATGGCTTCTCTTGTTATGGCATTAGTGGTGTTTCTAATTGATTTTAGTTTTGAAAATGTTATGATGTTCTTTTATAAAAATATTAAATAAAGCTTTTATCTTTTATATAGAATTGGTATTGTTTTTTTAATTTTTAGGATGTTGTACGTACATATACCAAGGATCAAGGGTTTTGTATAAATAAAGTAAGAAATAGGTATAGATAATATCGGGGATGGAAAGGAGATTCTATGTTTTACGGGCTGTAAATGGTAAGGAAAGCAAGGTAAAAGAATGTCTTGAATCAGAGATCAGAAAAAACAGTAATTTGCGGGATTGCATTCTGCAAGTCATTGTTCCGACAGAAAGGGTAGTCCGGAATATTAGAGGGAAAAACTATAGGAAAGAGCGTGCTTTCCTTCCAGGGTATGTTGTTATTGAAGCTGTGCTGAAGAGTGAAGTAGTTCACTTTATAAAAAGTATTAATTTTGTATCTGGTTTTTTGGGAGGGAATAGGCCTGTGCCTTTGCGTCCTGTTGAAGTAAGTCGGATTTTGGGGCAAGTAGATGAAATGCAAAACCGAACTGAAGAATTTGATGTGAATTATAACGTGGGAGAAACTGTCAAAATCACTTTTGGCCCTTTTACGGGGTTTTATGGTGAAATAGAGGAGGTTCATCCTGATAAGAAGAGGCTTAAAGTGATGGTTAAGATCTTTGGACGAAAAAGTCCCTTAGAATTAGGATATTTACAGGTGGAGAAGGAATAGTTTATGAGATTTATATTTTTGAGGATAAACTTTCGAATTTGGAGGAAATTTTCATGTAGAGGGTGAGTTGTGTGGGTTATAGATGGAGGTTTGTTGTGTAGGGTTTATACTTTTTCAAAAAGTATAGATTAGATAGTAATCTAGAAATCTTTTTGGTTTTGTTTAAGGTTGTTTGTAGATTGAGTGAGGAATTAAGTTCTTTACTCAATCTAGGTCATACGTTGATTTTGGAAAATATTTAAGTGATGGCAAAAGAAGTTGCTGGAAAATTAAGACTGCAGATTAGGGGGGGGGCAGCAAATCCTTCTCCCCCCGTGGGACCTGCGTTGGGTTCTAAAGGTGTTAATATTATGGAGTTTTGTAAGCAATTTAATGCTAAAACTCAAGATAGAATAGGGAAACTGTTACCTGTCGTAGTTACCTATTATGTTGATAAATCTTTTGATTTTGTCATAAAAAATCCACCAGTAGCTGTTCAGTTGTTAGAAATAGTTAAATTGAAAAGTGGTTCTGCAGAACCAAACCGTAAAAAAATAGCTGAAATTACATGGGAACAAGTCAAAGCTATCGCAGAATATAAAATGGCTGATTTGAATTGCTTTTCTGTCGAAAAAGCTATACAGATGGTTATAGGTACGGCAAAAAGCATGGGGATACACGTTAAAAGAGATTTCTCTGAAAAACAATTAAACTCTTAAGGGAGATTTTATGGGTAAACTTACAAAAAATCAAAAATTAGTTTTAAGTAAGATTGAAGTGGGGAGGATGTATACTTTTAAGGAAGCATCTGTTGTAATTAAGGAAATTACAACCACGATGTTTGATGCTTCTGTAGATATGGATGTTCGTTTAGGTATTGATCCTCGTAAGGCCAATCAGATGATAAGAGGAGTAGTTTCATTGCCACACGGTCTGGGTAAGCGAGTTAGGGTTCTTGCACTGGTGACTCCTGATCAAGAGGGTTTTGCAAGGAATGCGGGTGCCGACTATGTTGGACTTAACGAATATATAGAAAAGATTAAGAATGGATGGACAGATGTTGATGTAATTATTGCTCATCCCTCTGTTATGGGTAGAGTTGGTATTTTGGGTAAAATACTGGGTCCGCGTGGCTTAATGCCTAATCCTAAAAGTGGTACAGTTGCTAATGATGTGAGTACTGCTGTAAAAGAAGTGAAACAGGGGAAAATTGATTTTAGAGTAGATAAAGGGGGTATTGTTCATACTTCTATTGGTAGAATATCATTTACTCCTGAACAAATTTGTGATAATGCTAAAGAGTTTATGGCTACTTTACTTAAAGTAAGACCAGCTGTTGTAAGAGGGATATATATTAAAAGTGTTTATCTTTCGAGTACAATGAGTCCAAGCCTTAGAGTTGATTCTAAATCAGTGGATGGAGATTAAAAGTGTCATTTATGAGAAAGAAAGATAAAATTGTTGTTATTAAACAAATCGCTACCATTATAGGAGAGTACTTAAATTTCTACTTAGTGGATGTTGCTATGTTGAATGCATCAATTACAAGTAGTTTAAGAAGAGAGTGTAATAAGCAAGGGATTAAGTTAGTGGTTGTAAAGAACACTCTCTTGAAAAGAGCATGGGAACGAATGGAAGAAGATTTCTCTATATTAGATGCTGCATTGAAAGGGAATACGGCAATTATGTTTTCTAATAGTGCCAATAGGCCTGCAAGATTGATAAAAACATTTTCTGAAGGAATGGGTGTTCTTAAATTGAAAGCAGCTTATGTTCAGGAAGAGTTCTATTTGGGGTCTGAAAATTTAGATTTGCTTGTTTCTGTTAAAAGCAAAGATGAACTCGTTGGTGATGTTATCACTTTATTGCAATCATCTGCTAAAAAAATTGTTTTAACTCTTGATTTTGGGAGACAGACTATTCATAGGATTTTAAAAACTTTTTTGAAAAAAAAGGAAATGGCTAGAGAAGATTTTGGGTTATAAAATTTATAGACAATTAAAAAATAAATTAAAGATTATACAATATGGCAGATTTAAAAGCTTTTGCTGAGCAATTAGTAAATTTGACTATAAAGGAAGTAAGTGAACTTACTGAAATTCTTAAAACCGAGTATGGGATTGAGCTAGCTACGTCTAGCTCAGTTGCTACAGGTGTTAGCACTAGTGTTGTTGAGGTAAGAGAAGAAAAAACATCTTTCGATTTAATTCTTAAGGGAGTGGGTACTAATAAGTTAGCAATTGTTAAATTAGTGAAAGAACTAACAGGACTTGGCTTGAAAGAAGCAAAGGGTATTGTAGATAATGCACCTGCTCCGTTGAAGGAAGGTATTACAAGAAATGAAGCTGAAACATTGAAAAAATCTTTGGAGGAAGCAGGAGCGGAAATCGATATTAGGTAAACTAAATAGTTGAAAAATTTTTGAATTGTCCAAACAATATTGGTTGTTGTGTCCAATATGTGCTTTTTGTTTGCAAGAGAGATGTGGCTGAGAGTTATGAGATAGTAAATTTGGGAGAGTAGTTTTTTATTATGTTAGTTGTCCAATTTTTGGATGATTGTTTTACTGTTGTTTTCTGTAGATGAAAAAAAACGATCAAAGAATTAGCTTTGGGTCAATAAAAAGACCTGTTGAATATCCGGATTTTTTAGAAGTACAATTAAAATCTTTCCAGGACTTCTTGCAATTGGATACTCCTTTAGAAAAAAGAAAAAATGAGGGATTGTATAAGATATGTAAAGAAAATTTTCCTATTACAGATATTCGTAATAGTTTTGTACTTGATTTTTTGGATTATTATATCGATTCTCCGCGTTATTCTTTTAAAGAATGTATAGAAAAAGGATTGACTTATAGTGTCCCCTTAAAAGCTAGATTAAAGCTGTATTGTACTGATAGTGATCATGAGGATTTTGATACTGTTATTCAAGATGTGTATTTGGGTACAATTCCTTATATGACGGAGAAAGGGACTTTTGTTATCAATGGAGCGGAGCGTGTTGTAGTTTCTCAATTACATCGTTCTGCGGGTGTGTTTTTTGGGCAAAGTTTACATTCAAATGGCACAAAATTATATTCAGCACGTATTATTCCCACTAAAGGTTCGTGGATTGAATTTGCGACAGATATAAATAATGTAATGTATGCTTATATTGACCGTAGAAAGAAATTGCCTATTACGACACTTTTGAGAGCTATTGGCTTTGGGCGCGATAAGGATATTTTAGATATATTCGATATAGCAGAAGAAATCGATGTAAGTGAAGATAATTTGAAAAAGGTGATTGGACGAAAACTAGCCGCTCGCGTATTAAAAGTTTGGGTAGAAGATTTTGTAGATGAAGATACTGGTGAGGTGGTTTCTATTGAGCGAAATGAAGTTGTTATAGATCGCGAAATGATATTACAAGAGATTTACATAGATAAAATTATAGAATGTGGAGCTAAAATAATTTTGTTACATCGTGAAGATAAGAATCTTTCTGATTATGCGATTATATACAATACTTTGTTGAAGGATCCGAGTAATTCAGAACAAGATGCTGTAATATATATATATCGTCAACTTCGTAACATGGATCCTACTGATGACATTAGTGCAAGAGAAACTGTTCAAAATTTGTTTTTTTCAAATAAAAGGTATGATTTGGGCGAAGTAGGGCGTTATCGGATCAATAAAAAGTTGAATTTATCATTGCCTATAGATGTAAGGGTTCTTACGAAAGAAGATGTTACCGAAATCATTAAATATTTGATTGAGTTAGCTAATTCAAAGGCTGACGTGGATGATATTGACCATTTGAGCAATCGGCGTGTTCGTACTGTCGGGGAACAATTGTCTAATCAATTTGGCGTTGCTTTAGCACGTATGGCACGTATTGTCCGTGAACGTATGAATGTGCGAGATAATGAGGTGTTTACTCCAATTGATTTGATTAATGCAAAGACTGTTTCTTCTGTTATAAACACATTTTTTGGAACGAATGCTTTGTCTCAATTTATGGATCAAACTAATCCATTAGCAGAAATTACACATAAACGTCGTATGTCAGCTTTGGGACCTGGTGGCTTGTCGCGTGAACGTGCTGGATTTGAAGTGCGAGATGTGCATTATACGCATTATGGGCGTTTGTGTCCGATTGAGACTCCGGAAGGTCCAAATATTGGTTTGATTTCTTCTCTTTGTGTGTATGCAAAAATTAGTAATATGGGTTTTGTTGAAACTCCTTATCGCAAAGTAAGTAATTCGAAGGTTGATAATTCTTCTGGAGGAATTGTTTATTTAGTAGCAGAAGAAGAGGAAGGGAAAATCATTGCACAGGGGGACGCTCTAGTAAATGATGATGGAACATTTGTCGATGATCGTATTAAAGCCCGTAAGGATGCAGATTATCCAGTGGTAACTCCGAGTGAAGTCGAATTAATGGATGTATCTCCCACGCAGATCGCTTCTATTGCGGCTGCATTGATTCCTTTTTTAGAGCATAATGATGCCAATCGTGCATTAATGGGTTCTAATATGATGAGACAAGCAGTTCCATTGCTAAATTCTGAGGTTCCGATTGTAGGAACTGGATTAGAAGGCCGGATTATAAGTGATTCTCGTACACAGATTATGTCAGAAGGTGCAGGAGAGGTGGTGTTTGTTGATTCAACAAGGATTGATATTAAATATGATCGAACCGAGGAGGAGGAGTTTGTCAGTTTTGAATCGGCAGTGAAAACTTATGCTATTCCTAAGTATAAAAAAACAAATCAAAATACTTCGATAGATTTACATCCTATTGTTAAAAAAGGAGATAGAGTGGAAAGAGGTCAAATTTTGACTGAGGGTTATGCCAGTGAAAATGGAGAATTAGCGTTAGGGAAGAATTTAAAAGTAGCGTTTATGCCTTGGAAGGGATATAATTTCGAAGATGCTATAATAATTAGTGAAAGAGTAGTACGCGAAGATATTTTTACTTCTATTCATATAGACGAATATATATTGGATGTACGTGAAACCAAACGTGGGGCAGAAGAATTAACTAGTGATATCCCTAATGTAAGCGAAGAGGCAACGAGAAATTTGGATGAAAATGGTATTGTTCGTTTGGGAGCAAGAATAGAACCGGGAGATATATTGATTGGTAAGGTTACTCCTAAAGGCGAATCTGATCCTTCGCCGGAAGAGAAGCTTCTTCGAGCTATTTTTGGGGAAAAAGCGGGAGATGTAAAAGATGTTTCGTTGAAGGCCTCTCCGTCGTTGAATGGAATAGTTATTGAAAGGAATCTCTTTTCTAGAGCTATTAAAAGAGATAAATCGAGACAGGATAGCAAATCAAATCTTATTCAATTAAACAAGGAATATGAGATAAAAGTAAATGAACTTGAATCTATTTTAGTTAAAAAGCTTTTATCCCTAGTTAAAGATGAGATTTCTCAGGGAGTAAAAGATTTTATGGGCATAGAATTGATTTCTAAAGGTGCTAAGTTTTCTGAAGGGGATTTAAGAAAAATAGATTATACTTCCGTTCAGATTTCTAAATGGACAGCTGATTCTCGAAAGAATACTATGATTAGCAATTTAATTGCTAATTATATAAAAAAATATAAGCAACTGAGTGCCGAATTAAAAAGAAAAGAATTTAACTGTGCAATTGGTGATGAATTGCCTTCTGGAGTTCTTCAGATGGCGAAAGTATATGTTGCTAAGAAGCGCAAATTACAGGTGGGTGATAAAATGGCTGGTCGTCACGGGAATAAGGGTATCGTTTCTCGCATTGTACGGGATGAGGATATGCCATTTTTAGAGGATGGAACAATTATAGATATTGTGTTGAATCCATTGGGTGTGCCTTCCCGTATGAATTTGGGTCAAATTTTTGAAACTGTATTGGGTTGGTCCGGCGAAAAATTGGGGGTAAGATTTGCAACACCTATTTTTGATGGCGCTTCGTTAAAGGATTTAGATAAATGGACAGATAAAGCTGGACTTCCTCGTTATGGTAAAACTTATCTTTACGATGGGGGAACAGGAGAACGTTTTGATCAACCGGCGACTGTTGGTGTTATTTATATGTTAAAATTAGGACACATGGTAGATGATAAAATGCATGCTCGTTCTGTAGGTCCTTATTCTTTAATCACACAGCAGCCATTGGGAGGTAAAGCACAAGTTGGTGGACAGCGTTTTGGAGAGATGGAAGTATGGGCACTTGAAGCATTTGGTGCTTCTTTTATTTTGCAAGAAATACTTACTATTAAATCTGATGATGTAATAGGTCGTGCAATGACTTATGAAGCAATCGTAAAGGGGAATCCTATACCGGATCCAGGTATCCCTGAATCATTGAATGTATTATTATATGAGATGAGAGGTTTGGCTTTGAATATTATTTTAGAGTAAAAAATAGAATAAAATCAATAAATTTCGGAGTTTTCCCTAAAAAAAATTAACTGGTCTATTTTAATTTCTTTATTGAAAAATATATATGGCTTTCAGAAAAGAAAATAAGGTGAAGAGCTTTACTAGAATATTTATTAGTTTGGCCTCTTCTGACAATATATTGGCACAATCTAGTGGTGAAGTATTAAAGCCAGAAACGATTAATTATCGCACTTATAGGCCCGAACGTGATGGATTATTTTGCGAACGTATTTTTGGCCCAATAAAGGATTACGAATGTCATTGTGGTAAATACAAACGCATTCGTTATAAAGGTGTTGTATGTGACCGTTGTGGAGTGGAAGTGACTGAAAAAAGAGTACGTCGAGAACGAATGGGTCATATTCAATTAGTTGTTCCTGTAGTTCATATTTGGTATTTTCGTTCATTACCAAATAAAATAGGTTATTTGCTAGGGTTGTCGTCGAAAAAATTGGATGCAATTATTTATTATGAACGTTTTGTTGTAATTCAACCAGGGATTACGGATAAGAAAGTTTGTGATTTGCTTTCGGAAGAAGAATATTTAGAAGTTTTGGATGGTCTTCCGGTAGAGAATCAGCGATTGGATGATATTAATCCAGATAAATTCATTGCAAAAATGGGAGGAGAGGCAATTTATGATCTTTTGTCTCGTTTGGAATTAGATTCCCTTTCTTACGAATTACGTCATAAGATTGATAATGATACTTCGCAACAAAGGAAAATTGATGCATTGAAACGTTTACAAGTAATTGAATCTTTTCGCTCTTCTAAAAATAAGAATCGGCCAGAATGGATGGTTATTGGGGTGATTCCAGTTATTCCGCCTGAATTGCGCCCCTTGATTCCATTAGATGGTGGACGTTTTGCTGCTTCTGATGTGAATGACTTATATCGTAGAGTAATTATTCGTAACAATCGTTTGAAACGGTTAATTGATATAGATGCACCTGATGTAATTTTGCGAAATGAAAAACGTATGTTGCAAGAAGCAGTGGATTCGTTATTCGATAATTCGCGTAAATCAAGTGCAGTTAAGACTGATGCTAATCGTCCATTAAAATCATTATCTGATAGTTTGAAAGGGAAGCAAGGTCGTTTCAGGCAGAACCTATTGGGTAAGCGTGTAGATTATTCTGCTCGTTCAGTAATTGTTGTTGGGCCTGAATTAAAAATGCATGAATGTGGATTGCCCAAAGGTATAGCTGCTGAACTTTATAAACCGTTTATTATCCGTAAATTGATGGACCGTGGTGTTGTTAAAACAGTAAAATCAGCAAAAAAACTTGTAGATGGGAGGGACCCAATTATTTGGGATATATTGGAGTATGTAATGAAGGGTCATCCTGTATTATTAAATCGCGCTCCAACTCTACATCGTTTGAGCATTCAAGCATTTCAACCTAAGTTGATAGAGGGTAAAGCTATTCAATTGCATCCACTCTCTTGTACGGCTTTTAATGCTGATTTTGATGGCGATCAGATGGCTGTCCATCTCCCTTTGGGAAACGAGGCTATTTTAGAAGCACAGATGTTAATGCTAGCTTCTCATAATATATTGAATCCAGCTAATGGTACTCCTATTACCATTCCTTCTCAAGATATGGTTTTAGGATTATTTTATATTACTAAGATGCGTAGAGGTGCTAAGGGAGAAGGTTTAAAATTCTATGGTACAGAGGAGGCGATAATTGCTTATAATGAGGGAAAAGTAGATATTCATGCATTTGTTAAAGTTTATGTAGATGATATTGATGAGAATGGAACCCCTATTAATCATATAATTGAGACTTCTGTAGGTCGTGTGATAGTTAATGGGTTTGTCCCGAAAGCTGTAGGTTTTGTCAATGAAGAATTATCTAAAAAATCCTTGAGAAGTGTTATTAGTGATGTGATTAAAACTTGTGGGGTGTCACGTACTGCTCAATTTCTTGATGACATTAAGGATTTAGGTTATATGATGGCTTTTAAAGGATGTTTGTCATTCAATTTGGACAATGTTATTGTTCCAAAAGAAAAAGAAACATTTGTACAAGAAGGCTATAAAGAAATAGAGGAAATCCTGGCTAACTATAATATGGGGATAATCACGTACAATGAACGTTATAATCAAATTATTGATACATGGACGCATGTTAATTCTCGATTATCCGATGCTCTAATGAAACAATTGAGAGAAGATGATCAAGGGTTTAATCCTGTTTTTATGATGTTGGAATCGGGAGCACGAGGGAGTAAAGAACAGATTCGTCAATTGTCTGGTATGCGTGGTCTAATGGCAAAACCACAGAAAAGTGTAATGGGAGGAGGACAGATTATTGAAAATCCGATTCTTTCTAATTTTAAAGAGGGATTATCCGTACTGGAATATTTTATTTCTACTCATGGTGCACGTAAAGGTTTGGCAGATACGGCTTTAAAAACTGCGGATGCAGGATATTTAACTCGTCGTTTGGTAGATGTATCTCATAATGTAATTATTAATGAAGAAGATTGTGGGACATTGCGTGGGTTAATTGCAACTGAATTGAGAAAAAATGAGGATGTAGTAGTTTCTCTTTATGAACGTATCTTGGGACGTGTTTCTGTATGTGATGTTCAACATCCAGAGAGTAGAAAAATCATTGTTTATGCAGGCGAGGAGATTTCAGAAGACAAAGCGTTGGCTATTCAAAATTCGTCTATAGAACGTGTTGAGATACGTTCTGTATTAACTTGCGAGTCCAAAAAAGGTGTTTGTGTAAAATGTTATGGACGTAATTTGGCAACTGGTAGTATAGTTCAAATTGGAGAAGCAGTAGGAGTTATTGCTGCTCAATCTATTGGAGAACCCGGAACACAATTAACTTTACGTACTTTTCATGTGGGTGGTATTGCGTCTAATATTGCTACTGAAAGTAGTGTAGTTTCTAAATATGATGGTATCTTAGAGATTGATGAACTTCGTACGGTAGAAGTGGTTGATGAAATAAACAATAGGCATTTAATAGTTGTTAGTCGTCTTGCTGAAATGCGTATTATAGATACTCGAACAAAGATTGTTTTGGCAACATATAATATTCCTTATGCCTCCAAGCTATTTTTCAATGATAGAGATGAAATTAAAAAAGGGGATTTGCTTTTTGAATGGGATGCTTTCAATGCGAGTATTGTGTCAGAGGTAGCTGGTAGATTTCATTTGGAAAATGTGATTGAAAATATCACGTATAAGAATGAATATGATGAACAGACTGGTTTAAAAGAAAAAGTTATTATAGAATCGCGTGATAAAACAAAAATTCCTGTTATTCATATTTTGGATGAAAATGGTGAAATAAGGAGAATATATAATTTACCTTTAGGTGCTCATATTACAAAAGAAGAAAAAGATGTAATACGAGTAGGAGAAGTACTTGTTAAAATTCCTCGTACTGTTGGGAAAACAGGTGATATTACGGGTGGGCTTCCTCGTGTGACTGAATTGTTTGAAGCTCGTAATCCTTCTAATCCGGCAGTTGTATCTGAAATTGATGGAGAAATTTCTTTTGGTAAAGTTAAACGGGGAAGTCGTGAAGTAATAGTAACTTCTAAGAATGGGGATTATAGGACTTATCTTGTTTCGTTGTCTAAGCAGATTCTTGTTCAAGAGAATGATTACATTCGTGCCGGAATGCCTTTGTCTGATGGAATTATCGCTCCGTCGGATATTTTGGCAGTTAATGGACCGACAGCTGTGCAGGAGTATATTGTGAATGAAATTCAAGATGTGTATCGTTTACAAGGCGTGAAAATCAATGATAAACATTTTGAAGTAATTGTTCGTCAGATGATGCGTAAAGTTGAAATTATAGAAGCTGGCGATACGAAATTTGTAGCAAGACAATTAGTGGATAGAGACGAAGTAAGTGAAGAAAATGATCATATTTGGGATAAAAAAGTCGTTGTTAATGTTGGTGATTCTTCCAATGTAAAGCAAGGACAAATAATAACAATGCGTAAACTACGTGAAGAAAATTCTATTTTAAAAAGACGAGATCTAAGATTGATAGAGGTACGTGATTCTATCCCAGCCACGGTAATGCAGATTTTACAAGGAATTACACGAGCTTCCTTACAAACATCTAGTTTTATTTCAGCTGCCTCTTTCCAAGAAACAGCTAAAGTATTGAATGAAGCTGCCATTAAGGGGAAAGTAGATAAATTGGTAGGTATGAAAGAGAATGTAATTTGTGGTCGTTTGATTCCTGCAGGTACTGGGTTAAAGGAATATGATAAAATCATGGTAGAGACTACTATGGAATAGTTTAAAAAAATACAATCTCCTGTTTTAGTTTGAATGATGTATTAATAAAGAAAGTTGCACAATATATCCATAAAAATGGTTTGTTGCCGCAATGTCAGGCGAAGATTGTTGTTGGGGTGAGTGGAGGCGTCGACTCGTCTGTTTTACTTTATATTTTGCATCATCTAGGCTATAAATGTCAAGCGGCTCATTGTAATTTTCATTTAAGAGGAGATGAATCATGTAGAGATGAAAAGCATGCTGCTTTATTAGCTTCTTCTATGAATCTGGTTTTTTTTAAAAAAGACTTTAATACTCAATATCTTGCTCAACGAAACAAGATATCCATAGAAATGGCAGCTCGTGTCCTACGTTATAAATGGTTCGAATATTTACGTCAAGAACAAAATGCGGAGGTAATTGCTGTAGCTCATCATAAAGGAGATAATATAGAAACTTTACTTTTAAATTTAGTGCGTGGGACTGGTATTAGAGGTCTGAAGGGGATCAGACCAAAGCATGGAAAGATAATTCGTCCACTATTAGACATTACAAGACAAGAAATAGTGCAATTTGCTAAAGATAACCGGATAGTCTATGTAGACGATTCAAGTAATTTTGAGGAAAAGCATATACGAAATAAAATCCGTTTTAAATTGCTTCCTTTATTAAAAACATTGAATCCGTCTGTTGAACAGGTGTTACTTCATACGATAGAAAATTTGGCAGAAGTTATAAAGATTTATGATTCTCACATTGAAGAAGCAAGAAATAAAGTATTTAATCCGGATATAGGGATGATAAATATTATTGAATTGCAGAAATTTCCCTCTCCTGAATCGATATTATTTGAAATTTTAAAAACTTATGGCTTCGGTCGGGATGTTATATACAATATAACCCGTGCAATGAAAAGTTTGTCAAGTAAAGAATTTTACTCATTGCAGTATATCTTGATAAAAGATAGAGAGCGGTTTTTACTTATTCCTCGTGAGGAAAGCAGTAAAAATAAAATTTATGAAATAGATAAAGATGATCGAGAAATGATAGTTCCGTTACCAATAAGAATGCGTTATAAGGACATAGGAGGAGATAATTTTCAAATAAAATGCAATCCCAATATTGCTTTTTTGGACGTAAAAAAATTGCAATTTCCATTACAATTGCGAAAATGGGAAAGAGGAGATAGGTTTGTTCCTTTTGGAATGCGAAACTTTCAAAAATTAAGCGATTATTTTAATAACCACAAATTTAGCAAGCTGGAAAAAAAAAATACATGGTTGCTTTGTTCAAGAGATGATATAGTTTGGATTGTTGGAAAACGAATAGATAATCGTTATCGGGTAAGTTCAACAACAAGAAGGGTGATTATTTTTGAGTCTTTGGAACAATAATTATTAAAGAGAGTAAAGGGAAAATTTATGGTCTAATATTAGGTTATATATGTTTATATATAATTGATATTTTTTTAAGAAAAACTTTTGTTTGTATTATTTTATTTCATTTCATAATTATTTTTATATGCAACATTATAATATTCTTTTTTTGCAAAAAATGAATCGGGACGATTTAATTCTTGTAGCAAAAGAACTTGGATTAAAAGGTATTGATAAATTAGAGGATATTGAACTTATTTATCAGATTTTAGATCAACAAGCTCTTATTAATGCAGCTACACAAACTGTTTCAATAACGGCGTCCGATGAAAGAAGAAAGCGGGGGCGTCCACGAAAATTTCAAATGGAGAAAACAGTTGAAAATATTGAAGTGAAATCTGGAGAGAATAATACGACAATGGACAATTCAGGATTGACGGAGAAAAACAATAAGCAAAAGAGGTTTGATAAGGTAAGTCAGTCTAATTCTAAATTGAGGGGAATAGATAAAAATATACCGATTATTACATCTCTCAATAGAGAGACAAATGTTGGATCAAAACGAATAAAAAAAGAACAATTTGGTAAAAAACAAGAGCAAAATGTTTCAAACGTAGCTAAATATAAGGTAGAAAATAAAACGGAACAAGTTTTGTCTCTCTCTGAACAAAATCAGCAACCAGTTTTATATTCAAAAAATAATCTAAATCAGGATCAGTTACAAAATAGCAATATTGTTAGTCAGAGTAACAATGTAAATTCTGATTTGGAAAATATGTTACAAGGTTCGGGCGTATTAGAAGTTGGTCAGGAGGGTTATGGATTTCTACGTTCGGCAGATTATAATTATTTTTCATCACCAGATGATATATATCTTTCGTCAGGGCAGATTCGATTATTTGGGTTAAAAACAGGAGATGTAGTAGCTGGATCTGTTCGACCACCTCGGGAAGGAGAAAAGTTTTTTGCATTGATTAAGATAGAATTAATCAATGGGTTGTGTCCAGAAAAAGTGCGAGATCGTTTGCCATTTGATCATCTTGTTCCTTTATTTCCCGAAGAAAAATTTAATTTAGTTCGTAGTATAAGTCCTAAAGTTACGGATAAGCTTTCATCTCGTGTAGTGGATTTGTTTACTCCGATAGGTAAAGGACAACGAGGTCTTATAGTGGCACAACCTAAAACAGGTAAGACTATTCTTTTGAAAAATATTGCTAATTCTATTGCGTGGAACCATCCTGAAGTTTATATGATTGTGTTGTTGATTGACGAACGTCCCGAGGAAGTAACTGATATGCAGCGAAGTGTGGATGCTGAAGTTATTGCTTCTACATTTGATGAACCAGCAGAACGTCATGTAAAAATTGCTGAAATTGTTTTAAATAAAGCCAAAAGAATGGTGGAGTGTAGACATGATGTGGTTATTTTGTTAGATTCTATTACACGCCTGGCACGAGCATATAATACAATACAACCAGCTTCTGGGAGAGTATTATCGGGTGGGGTAGATGCCAATGCTTTACAAAGACCCAAACGATTTTTTGGAGCTGCTCGCAAGATTGAAAATGGTGGTTCATTGACAATTATTGCCACTGCTCTAACGGAAACAGGCTCTAAAATGGATGATGTAATTTTTGAAGAATTTAAAGGGACAGGTAATATGGAATTACAATTGGATCGTAAATTATCTAACAAGCGTATTTACCCGGCTGTAGATATTTTAGCTTCCAGTACTCGCCGTGATGATTTATTGCAAGATAATGATACTATCAATCGTATGTGGATTTTACGTAAATATCTGTCAGATATGAATAGCATGGAAGCCATAGAATTTGTGAAAGGAAAGATGGAAAATACATTAAATAATGAAGAATTTCTACTTTCTATGAATGAATAATTTGAAATTATCTTTTTTTGATTTTGCACTACATTCTTTCAGGGACATTGATTCCTAATAGCTTGAAGCTCATCTTAATGATTTTGCTTGTATTATAAGACAGTATCAAACGGAATTTTTGTATGTCTTCATTTTCTTCTTTTAATATTGAATAGTTGTGATAAAATTGATTGTATTCTTTTGCTATGCAAAAGGTATAGTTGGCGATTATGGAAGGATCGAAGTTATCAGCTGCTTCTTGAACAATGGTTGGAAAATCTGATAGTAATTGAATAATATTTTTTTCTTTTTCATTGAGAAAAATATTTGTCGATATAGATTTAATACACTGTATTTTAATATTTGATTTTTTTAAAATAGACTTAATACGTGCATAGGTGTATTGGATGAATGGTCCTGTATTACCATTAAAGTCTATGGATTCCTTTGGGTTAAAAGTCATATTTTTACGTGGATCTACTTTTAGTATGAAATATTTTAAAGCTCCCATACTTATGATTTTATATACTTCGTTTGTTTCTTTATCAGTACATTTGCCTAATTTTCCCAGTTTATTAGAAATTTCTTTTGCTGTTTGTATCATTTCTTCAATTAGGTCATCTGCATCTACAACTGTACCTTCTCGAGATTTCATTTTCCCTTCCGGAAGTTCAACCATTCCATAAGAAAAGTGTATTAAGTTTTTACTAAATTCAAATCCTAATTTATCTAGTAATAGAGAAAGTGCTTGAAAGTGATAATTTTGCTCATTACCTGCTATGTAAATCATTTTGTTAATAGAATAATCATCAAATCTTAATTTTGCTGTTCCAATGTCTTGAGTTATATAGACAGAAGTACCATCAGAACGAAGTAACAATTTTTCGCCTAATCCATTAGAGGCTAGATTTGCCCAAATTGAGCCGTCTTCTTTTTTGTAAAAAATCCCTTTTTCAAATCCTTCTAATATTTTCTTTTTCCCTTCTAAATAGGTTTGTGATTCATAATAAATTTTATCGAAATCGACACCTAAAGTTTTGTATGTTTCTTTGAAACCGATATGCACCCAGTTGTTTGTTATTTTCCATAGATGTATAGTTTCTGGATCCCCAGTTTCCCATTTTCGGAGCATTTCACGAGCTTCAAACATTAGTAATGATTTTTCTTCTGCTTCTTTTGGAGTTAATCCGGAAGCTTCCATTGTTAATATTTCCTTTTTATACTCTTGGTTAAATTTGACGTAATATTCTCCAATTAAATGGTCCCCTTTTTTCCCAGAAGAATTTGGAGTTTCTCCATTTCCCCATTTTTTCCATGCTAACATAGATTTGCAAATATGAATTCCTCGATCATTTACAATATTTGTTTTGACTATTTGATTCCCGGTTGCTTTCAATATTTCGGAAATACTATATCCTAATAAGATATTACGGATATGGCCTAAATGGAGTGGTTTATTGGTATTAGGAGATGAATATTCTATCATTATTAATGGAGAGTTGTTTGTGATTTTTTTCATACCATAATTTTTCGTTCTATGTATAGTATTTAAAGAATTAATCCAATATGTTGATGAAAGCGTAAGATTTAGAAATCCTTTGATTGCATTGTATCCAATAATAATAGATTGATTTTTGAGCAAGTATTCTCCAATTTCCATTGCTGTTTGTTCTATATCCTTTTTTGATATCTTCAATAGAGGAAAAATAATCAATGTCAAATTTCCTTCGAATTCCTTTTTTGTCTTTTGTAATTGTATAGAAGATTCAGGAATTTCTCTAGCATATAAACGTTTTAAATCTTTTTGAATTAACTCTTGAATATTCATATAATTATTTTAAAAAATCTTTATTGAGAGAAAAGAGAAAATTACTCTTTTGTTATGGCAATATAATTATTTTTGTTGAGTGGGATTTTCTTTATATCAAGAAAATAAAATAAAAACTATTCTGGTGAGTTAGAGAGTAATTTTAGTTTTACAATTAGGATAAGGTGTTCCATTTTTTTTTTGAGAAAAGCAAACACTACTACTCGTTAATAGAGACGAGGGAATAAGTGGCCATATAGGGTATGGTAAATTACTTGGTAATTCAACCAATTTGTCGACAAATGGAAACAAAATTTGAGTTTTCAACAACTTCCCTTAACATTATACAAATAGGATATTCCTTTAATTCAATAAAAAGACTTCAATATCTCTCATTGTTGAACGAAATCTTTTACTGAGATCCAAATTATTTTGAACAGACTTACATGCATGTAATACTGTTGTGCGATCACGTTTCCCTATCTGTTCCCCAATAAGGGAATAAGAATGATCTGTATGTTTTTTTGATAAAAACATCGCTATTTGGCGTGCTTGTACAATTTCTCGCTTTCGAGATTTGGAATGAATTTGGTCAATATTTACTTTGAAGTAAGAGCTTACTATATTTTGAATTTTCTCTAATGTAATTTGTTTCTTTTTTTTTCGAACAATTTTACCCACGATTTTTTGAGCTGATTCTAAATTTATCTCACAATTATCAACCAATGAATATGCAATAAGCGAAGTAACGATTCCTTCTAAATCTCTTGCATTCTCAGGTACATTTTCTGCGATATAATCAATAACTTCTTCAGGAACACTCAATCTTCTTTGTCTTATTCTGTAATTGAGAATTTTTTTTCTTAACTCTAAATCTGGCTTTTGTAGTTCTATGGTTAATCCCCATTTGAGTCGGCTAGTAAGGCGCTCTTCTAACCCTATTATTTCTGCAGGAATTTTATCTGCTGTTAGAATAATTTGTCTTCCTAATTGGTGAAGATGGTTAAAAATATGAAAATATGCTTGTAAGGTTTTCTCTTTGCCTGATAACTCATGAATATCGTCCAATATCAAAATATCTATTCCTTGGTAGAAATGAATAAACTCATTGGGTTCATGTTTGCGTATAGAATCTGTATATTGAATTTGAAATAAATGAGCAGGAATATAAATTACTCTTTTTTGGAAGTGGAATTCTGTTACTTTATTCCCGATAGCATGGCACAAATGTGTTTTTCCTACTCCTGGTCCTCCATAAATGAAATAAGGATTGAAATCTTTTCCAGGTTCTTGAGCGACTTTTTGTGCAATAACATATGCTACTTTGTTATTATCACTTTCAAAAAAATTGCGAAATGTTTGACGATTGTTCAGATTGGAATTCCAATCTTTAATCAATGTTGTTTTCTGACTTTCATTAAAAGATGTAGAGCAATCTCTTTGTGATGTAGTGTATTTCTTCTTATTCCTATCGAAATCATTATTAATAATAATTTGATAGGTTAGAATTATTTGTTTGCCTGTTACTTGAAATAAAGACTGAAGAATAAGTTTAGCATATTTCTCTTCTAAATATTCATAAAAGAATTGGTTCGGGGTTTGAATCGTAAAATTGTTATCCTCGTATTTTAATGGGACTATAGGTGAAAACCATGTATGGAAAGTATTTTCTGTAATATTATCCTCTATTATCTTTAAGCATTGATGCCATATTCTGATATGTGATTCCAT